>MHFY01000109.1:9299-11031 GCA_001805375.1 Omnitrophica WOR_2 bacterium GWA2_47_8
AAAAACAGAGTTTAGGACAAGGCCCGGTAATAGTCTGCATTGACAACTCGGGTTCAATCACCGACGAACAGGAAATCTGGGAAAAGGGTTTGGCGCTTGGTTTATACCAATGCGCTGATTATCAGAACCGCCATTTTATTTTTATTCAGTATGGCGGACATAGTGATCCCCTCAAGGTAATTGAAATTAAGAAAGGGGAAGCAAGTTATCAGAAGTTACTGGAAGTAGCTGAATATTTCTTGGGCGGCGGTACGGATTTTGAAAAACCGCTTAAAAAAGCGCGGGAGTATATTGAAAAGGGAATAAAGGCCGATATAGTTTTTATTACCGACGGCGAATGCGCGGTGTCCAGTGAATTCTTGATTGATTTCAATGACGCTCGCAAGAAAATTCCCTTTAATGTATTTTCCGTGTTGTTAAATATCGGCGGTCGGACCAGTTCGGCCAGCCTGGAAAAATTCAGCGATGAATTATTCAAAATCAGCGAGCTCGCGGTTGAGCAAGCTGGCGCGGTGTTTGCACGGGTGTAAACTCGTGAAAATGCCAAATTATATTCATTCATAATAAAAATAAATATCCAGTCTGCGATGAGACGCAGAGCATTTACTGGAAAGCAAAGGAGGAAATAATGCGTTATTTAAGTGATTCTGATATTAAATCCGCTGTGGATTTATATCAGAGCTTGCCGGCCGCCACTTTTTTCAAGGGGCTAACCGGCTATGGCCTAATTTCAGAGGCCAGCGTGGAAAGCGTTGGTCAAATTACCAGTCAATCTGGTATATGGAAGCCGGCGTATTTCTTCATTACCGGCGGCGTGCAGAAGGCATCTAAAATTTTAACCGCTGATGATATAAAAAAATCAGTGGAAAAATTTTTAGGAAACGAGCTTTTTGCTCTGCTTCGTGTAAAAACCGGAAAGGGTTTAAGGTTGAATGCCGGCTCACCGGAAGTGGTTGATGATACTAGAGCCGATGCCCCCGTATTCTATGAGCTTAACCACTTTGGCGGACGATCAATAACTCCGCGGCTAGAGGTTGAGCTTAACCGCCTGCAAGATCCGAGCATCAAATGGCAGTCCGGATTCTTGTATCAAAACGCGAATCACGGAATGCCAAAAATCAACCAAAAATTACTTTTAAGCAGAGTTCTGGTTGAAAGTGATTTTGCTGAGCCAGCCAACTTTGACTTGGCTTGGCAAGAGTTGAAGAAAGAAATAAAAAGACTGCTGTTTATGCATTGCGAAGGCAGTCTGGCCAAAGGATCGTCAAATTCCGGCGATCGCGTGAGAGTATTTCTTTCGCAAGAGCTTACCAATCTGGTGCCGCATAGCCAGATTGATAGGAGAAATGGCTTTGATTATTCCGTACGGCAGGATGGAGCGGTAGTGATTCAGAAATCCATCCGTCCTTGGGAATATCAAGATGCCGGAACATTTGATAAATTCATGACTGATTTTATCAAAGAATGTTCCCGTGTTTACACCCTCTTCTGCAATCCTCTGACTGACGCCCAGAGGAAAAAGTTGGGTAAGCCGACCGACGAGAGCGGAGAAGTAATCTTCACGGCTAGCGGTGAATTTGAACGCGACGACAGGCGCTCAACAGAAGACGACACACAATTAATAATGTGGCGCCGCCGCCGCGGTGCACCCCATTTTCCTTATGAAGGCTGGAGACCGGAAAAGGGGGGAAACTACTATGTAGTCTGTCATAAATGGGGTAAGGGCTATCGG
>MHFY01000110.1:0-3063 GCA_001805375.1 Omnitrophica WOR_2 bacterium GWA2_47_8
ATCTTTGATTTATCCTTAGTAGATAAAAATTCTTTGAACATTAAAAAACACGGGCGGTCCAGGCCGATCGTATCGATGCCCATCATCTTGACCCCCTGATCCAGCAAATATTCGATCGCGTCCGGAGTGCAGCCGACATACTTGTTAACATAATCATCGGTTCCCAAAAGTTTATCGCCGCCGGTATACAAAAGGACGATGTCCATCGGCTTTAACTTATAATTAATCTTCGCTAAAGCTTCCTCAACTTCTTTTTTCCCGATAAACTGCGGAAATTTTAAATGCGTAAAATCCAAACGCACGCCGGGGCCGTAACACCATTCCAACGGGACATCCATGATCTGCTTGGCGGGTTTTCCTTCGCACTTGCTTCCATAATGGAACGGCGCATCCACGTGCGTGCCCATGTGCACTGATGAATGAACGATCTCCAACGAAAGCATTTCACCATCAGGAATTTCTTCTTTGGTGGCCACGCGTTCCCCTTTATCGAAACGTTCCTGGCCGTTGGGCTGTTTGCTCATGACGACCCAATTGAAATGTTCCACTCCTTCGGCATGAGTAATACGGTCTATTTTGGCGTCGTGGGTTTCCACAAGCGTGTCATCGATCGGCAGGCTGAGGTCTATTATTTTCATAGGGTGCACAGAGTCCTCGGCAGCCGGCAGGCGGAAAAGTTCCTTTTTATTTACTATGTGCGAATATGACATTTGATCAATTCGCGCCCTTAGATTTCAACATGGCCACGATGTCGTTAAACGAATGTGACTTTTTGATCTCATTGTCAGCCAAAGGGACATTAAATGTTTTCTTCAAGACAACGGAAATCTCGACCAATTCCGTCGAGTCAATGCCTAAGGATTCGTCCAGCTTGGCACCGGGAACGATCTCTTCCGGCTTGATATCGAGGACTTTTTGAAAAATATCTTTTACCTTATTCTCTAAATCTGTACTTGTTTTATTATCGATACTCACTTTTATTCCTCCTTTTGATCGTGTCAAGTTTAAAGTGTCAAGTGTCAACCCACTTGAAACTTGACACTTAACACGATTTTAAGTTTTTTGTAAAACTAAGACCGCGTTAATCCCGCCGCGCCCTCGATTAATGATGAGCGCGTTTTTAATATTTTTACTCTGCGCTTTATTCGCACAGTAATCCAGATCACATTCCGGGTCCGGGGTCGTTAAATTGATCGTTGGCGGGACCATGCTGTGCTCCATAGCCAAAATAGTCATCGCCACATCCAGGGCCCCGCAGGCGCCCAACATATTCCCAAAAACAGCTTTTGGAGCCGTGACCGGGATCTTCTTCGAATGGCTGTTAAACACCTGTTTGATCGCCCGCGTCTCCGAAACATCCCCGATCTGCGTTGCTGCCCCGTCGGCACAGATATAATCGATCTGCGAAGGGTCCAGTTGCGCATCATCGAGCGCCATGCGGATCGCCTTGGCCAACTGCACGCCGTCCACGGCCGGTTCAATACGATTGACCGCGTCGGTCGTTGTCCCAAATCCAATGATATTCGCGTACACATGCGCGTTTCTTTTTTTAACCCTGTCCTGCCCTTCTAAAATTAAAATCCCCGCGCCTTCCGCGATCGCGAATCCGTCGCGGTTTTTATCAAAAGGTTTGTAAGCCGTGTGCGGGTTGGCATTATTGTGCGTCAGCATCCCGGATGTGTTGCAGCACAAAAGCGCGTACGGTGTGACCGGGGCTTCCATCCCACCGGCTAAAATAAAATCATTTCTATCACGGATCAAATTCTTGGCGGCATAGCCGATAGCCATCAAAGAACTCGCGCGGTCAGAGACGATCGTTTTGCTATACCCTTTAATCCCGTAATGGATCGAAACCTGTCCCTGGGGCGCTGCCGGAAACCAGGCTGAGGCCATAAAAGGGCTTACCCCTTCGCGTCCTTCCAAATAAAGATCCCGTAATTCCGTCTCGGCGTATAACCATCCACCGATCGCGTTGCCCATAAAGATCCCCACGCGTTCTAAATTTTCTTTGGTCAGATCGATCTTGGCGTCCTGTAGGGATAATTCCGAAGCCACCAGCGCCATGTGTGAAAATAGATCGATCTTTTTCAATAATCTCGATGAGACATTACTGTACGCGTCCAGTTCATGGACATGGCCGGCAATGTGGGAGGCATACAGCGACGCATCAAAACGGGTGATCTTCTCAACCGCGGAACGGCCGTGCGACACATTGGCCCAAAATTTACGTTTATCGAGTCCGCTGGGGGAAACGATCCCTAAACCTGTGATGGCTATTTTTTCCATGCTCTTCCTCGTTTCAAGTGTCAAGTTTCATGTGTCAAGTAACAGATTGACGCAATTTATATATCATGTTACATATTTGAACACATTCGTTACGCAATTCGGCTTCAGTTGAGTTATCAATTTGCTTTTGCTTAATTGATAAACTAATCATGGGAATACATTCCCGAGCTGAATCAAACGCAAAATTATAAAATTGTCTTTTACCTTTTCCCGCTTTTCGACTACCTTCTGCTAAATTATTACAAATCGATAGGGCGGCCCTACGAAATTGATCGCCTAAAGAATACTGAATTTCCCTTCTAAAACTCATCGTAATATTAAATATTCGATCGGTAAAATTTAAAGCCTTTTGATAAACGTCCAATCTTTCAAAGTCAAATTGATACTTTTGATATTCCATTTTTCCTTCCCGGAGAAGACCAGGTTGTTGACACTTGACACCTGAAACATGACACAACTATCCATTAAACCTCTTCAGCACCATCGCCGAATGGATCCCGGAAAAACCGCTGCTGGTCTTGAGCATCCAATTGACTTTTTTCTCCCGCGCCTTATTGGGAATATAGTCCAGATCGCATTGCGGATCTGGATTTTCCTGATTGATCGTCGGCGGTAAAATGCTCCGCTCAAAGATCAATGCACCCATCGCCAACTCAATGCCGTTCGCTCCGGCCAACGGATGACCGATCATGGATTTTAAAGAGCTGATCGGGATCTTATACGCGTAATCCTTAAAGACCATTTTATAGGCGTTGGTCTCAAACACATCATTCTGCC
>MHFY01000110.1:3072-8849 GCA_001805375.1 Omnitrophica WOR_2 bacterium GWA2_47_8
GATCGGTCATGTGATACGCATTGTTCGTTGTCCCAAACCCCACGACCTCACAATAAATTTTTGCCCCGCGTTTTTGGGCGTGTCCTAATTCTTCCAAGATCAAAAGGCCCGCGCCTTCGGAAATAACAAAACCATTTCGCTTAGCGTCAAAGGGACGCGATGCCTTTTCCGGTTCATCATTTCTATTTGAAAGAACGTTAACGGTATCGAATGCGCCGAAAGTGATAGGCGTGATCGGCGCCTCACTGGCACCCGTAACCATAATATCCGCATCACCATCCTGAATGGCTTCAAAAGAAAACCCGACGGAATCGGTCCCGGCGGTACATCCGGTTGAGATCGTATTACAAACACCGTTTAAACCGTATTTAGCTGAAATTTCACTGGATGGAGTGTTGAACATCGAGGCGTCATAAAGGTCAGGCCGCACGATCCTGGGATCGATCGGATTTTTTCCGCTATCGGTGACCAGGGCGAACTCTTCCTCCATATATTTTGTCCCGCAGATCGCATTGGCCAAGGAAACGCCGATGCGCTCGTGATTGATCTTTTTTAGATCCAATCCGGAATCTTCCAGCGCCATCTTAGCCGCAGCCACGGCAAACTGGACGTAACGGTCCATGCGTACACTATCCTCTCGAGTTAAGCCCAACCTTAGAGGATCGAAATCCCTGACCTGGGCGGCGATCTTGGTATTAAAAAGCGAAACATCGAATTCCGTCACCCGCCGGACAGCAGAAATACCTTTGGTCATGCCGGTCCAGCACGCTTCCTTTCCGATCCCATTTGGAGAAATAATTCCAACACCTGTCACTACGACTCGTCGAGCCATATGTTCTTCCTTCTTTTAGGTCCCTGCTTCTTGCTTTGCAAGAAAGTCGCAGGGATTAGTTCAGCCGCAGAGTTATGTCACATTGTTCCATAACTCTGGGCTTCACTTAAATTAAATTCTCTTTTCACAAATTCCGGGTCTAAAAATTTTCCTTCGTTCTCCACCTGATGGACCAATTCGATCACGCGGGTGTTTAACGGGGCTTCCCGGCCGATGCCCTTCGCTAACATGACCACTTCTCCATTGATAAAATCGATCTCACTGAGTTTTTTGCGCATGATGCTTTGCAGGATCGAACCATACAACGGTTCTTTGCTCAAACCGGTCAAGGTTTTATTAATGATCCCCGCGGCCTGGTTAAGCGGCATCGCGGCCAAACTTTTGATCCTGTCGGAAGGAAGTTTCGGCAAACAAACGATCTCGATCCCCGCCCGGCTGACGATCTCCAGGCCTTCTTTTAAAAGTAAAATACTCAAACGGCAGAAGTCCATGTCGGAAAACGTCTCCTGCATCGACTTTCCGACCATCGCCGGGATACAATTGTTAAAATTGACGAACAGTTTAAGCCATTTCATGCCGACGATCTCTTGCGTCACAATAACCGGAAAGGCCTTGCTTAACACCCGCTCTACATCCGTCACCTTGGTGTCATTTGTTGAAAAAGGCTTTCCGATGATCCAATCCCCGGGAAAATTAAACGTGACCTCACCGGGTTTCACATACGTGGAGCCGAACATCACGATACTGCTTATCACCGCCATCGGTTCAAAATGACAGCTGATCATATTATCAGCCTGCACCCCGTTCTGAGTGGTCAACACAATTTGATAGGGGTTGGTCAAGAATTCCTTATTATCCTGATATGCCTCTTCGATATCCTGCGTCTTGGTGGCAAAAATAACCAAAGTGTATTCCTGGTCGAGCTTTGTTTTGGCTTTCACCGCGATCGTCTCTTGCCCGTCGTGTTTGACAATGCGCAATCCGTTCTTATTGACCGCGTCGACCTGGTCTTTGCGCCCGATCAGCGTGACATCTTCCCCGGCCTTGGTCAAATATCCGGCCACCAGTGATCCGATAGCACCCGCGCCTATGACCGCGATCTTCATTTGTCCTCCCATTGCCGGTTCTGCATATTTTCATATTTCTGCAGGGTGAATTTTTTTAAAGCTTCTAATATCATTTTTATATTTTGGTCATGCATTCTTTTAAAGAATATCAGCCATAAAATCTTATTCAAGAGGCCTTTTATCTGATAATGCAGTTCGTAATCAACCCGCGTGCCGTTAGAGCGGTATTCCGCTTTCACGATCTCATACCCTTTAAAGATCCCATTCAAAAAAGTGCGGGCGATCTCCCTATTGGGGACCAACTCTGTCACTTCCACATCCCATTGCGGCGCTAAGGGAAGCTTTATCTTCTGCCGGTAATGCGTTCCTAAAAAAATATCGCCGGGTCCGCCCACGCGGGTAAATTGGCTGGCGCAATCCTTAGGCCACCACTGGGCCTCTCCCCATTTAATGATTTCCGGCCCTACCACATCGATCGGCGCTTCAATAAAGATGAAGTGTTTATTTAACTTTTCCTTGAGCCTTCCTTTAGAAAATATACTTTTCATCTTCCAACTTTTATAAGAAGCCAGAAGCCAGAAACCAGAAAAATCCTGACGTTCTGATTTCTTGCTTCCTTGCTTCGGACTTCTTTCCTTAAGTTACCGCGGCTCATACGGCCGGTAATCAAACCCGACCTCATCAAAAAGCCGGATCATTAAACTGTAAAAGGTGTTCGGAACTTCTGAAAAAAAGGCGCGCAGGATGTCCGCTTCTTCGACAACGCTTGCGTTGCGCTGCTGAGCGTTGATCTGGGCCTTTTTTACCACGACCGTTTTCGCGATCTTGCGATGGAACAGGGGAATGCGTTCGATCATTTTATTGAATTTCGTGAGCGCCGCTTTTTCCCATTCTAATTTTATTTGTGTATCTGGCATATTCTTTTCTCTTTCATGTGTCATGTTTCAAGTGTCATGTGTTATGTCGCCTTGACACATGACACATAACACTTGACACTTTTTAAGCATTCGCCCCCACGCGGGAATTGGCTTCCCATTTGGAAATATTATTCATAAAATCCTTCACGCAAAGCTTAACTTTAATATCGTAATTGCTTTCCATGATCCTGTGGATACGTTCGGGTTTGGAATAATATTCGCGCATGCACCAGGAACCTAGGCGGCCGACCTCTTCAACGGTCAAATGGTCCGTCGGGATAACCGGATGCTGAAAATCCCAAACTCTCAGGTCGATCTTGTCGGGATCGAACCAGCCTTTTTTGATGCCGTAGCGCCAGTCCGGAGAATTCGGGACAGGCGTTAAATAATCCAAGGCAAATATATCAGGATCGATCTCATCCGCGATATGCAGCCTTTGCTTGATCTTGGCCTCAGTATCCTCCTTAAGGCCGACCAAAACAGTGCCCACACTTCCGATATCATTTTCCCGCAAAATACGCACGGTCTTCTTGATCTGGTCGATGGTGACACCTTTACCTTGTTTGGAAAGGGTCATATCATCTTCGACCTCGACACCCGTCAACGCCAGGAACAGACCGGCCTTTTTCATCAAGGGCAGGATATCATGCTGGCTTATCCACTGATCAGCCCGGCCTAAGCACACCCAATCGATCTTATTGCCACGCTTAATCTTCTCTTCGCAAAATTCGATCATGGCCTGGGTGTCCGTGTTGAAGGCGTCGTCCTGAAAAACGATCGTCGTGATCCCGTATTTTTTTTCCAAGATATCAAGCTCATCAACGATGCGTTTTCCTTTTAAACCGCGCCAAGAGGTAAAATCCTGTGTCGCGGTACGGCTGTCATACAGCGCCCATTCATAACAGAAGTGGCATTTGCCCGGGCAGCCGCGTGAGGTCATTAATTCCGCGAATGGTTTCCAATAGGTATGCCCGACATATTTTTCCATCGGAAAAAGATCATAAGCCGGCATGGGCAGAACATTCAGGTCAGGAATAAGGTCCCGGTGCGGGCCGATAACGACCGTTGTTTTATCCTTTCGGGAAACAAGCCCCGGGATCTCGCGGTCGCTCTTTTTTTTACTTTTCACGTTATTGATCAGATCTTCCAGCGTAAGCTCTGCCTCGCCGATCATGATGTAATCGATCCAGGGGTTAAGCCGCATTTGGCGCTCATAATCACCGGAATACCACAACCCGCCGGCAATCGTAATGACCTGGGGCATCGCTTCCTTAATAAGACGCAGGCCTTCATTAAAATACCAGATCACCGCGGCCCCACAGGTAGAGTGAAGCAGCTCGCCGACAAAAACCATGTCCGGTTTATACTCCTTCGTCCACTTGAGCATCGCCTCCCAGTCCATTTCGAGCGCGCGGCAGTCAAGAGCAGCGACATCCGCCAATTTTTTCTCCCGCAAATATGCGCCCAATTGCGCGTGCATTTGGTTGCAGGCCTTGTGATTTCCATGCGAATCCCATGCCTTCAGTGGTGGTGTTAAAAATAGAACTTTCATTATTATTTCTCCTTTTTAATTTTACTTTTTCCAAATAATAAAAACGACACAATAACAAATAAAAACATTCCTGGCCCCGTTTGTCCCCCTCGCCCATGCCCCCAGAAAGAAAGGCTCATCTCGTGAGTGATATAATACATGCGATCTACCCACTCTATTGGCCTATTCAATAAAATTGAGAAGTACCAAATTGTAGAAATTAATAAACCAAATAACAAAAAAGAAAGCATACATATAAACACACCGAAAAGAATATAGTTTAATCCCCCCTCTTTTAATTTTCTCCTCAAACTCTGTTTTAAACTAGAAATCTCCTTTGAAAACGCAATAGGAGTGTAATAGATTCTCTGTTGTCGCTTCAAATAACTCGGATATGTCCGATCGCGCTTTATCGCAAAAATTGTTGTCAATAACGCACCAAAGCAAAATATAATAATTCCCCAGATCTTAAGTCGTGCGGCTAAAATGACCTGCCACATTAAATCAGAATCCGGAACATGATAAGCCCTGCGCAGATAGGGAATAAAATCACTCAAACCCCATATTACAACGCCAAATAAGACCAAAAATGAAAAACCACCCCATAACTTCCAAAAAACTTCCCGCTTTTTCATTGTATCCCTCTGATGTGACTTTTAATACTAACCTTGTACCACATTAAAACCAATTCGATACCAATGGTTTTCCCCCGGGTGTTTTATCCGTACAAATATTTTTACTTTGTGTGTATTCCAAAAGCCCTTCGACACCCAGCTCGCGGCCGAAACCGCTTTGTTTGTAACCGCCGAAAGACGCCTCATTGTAAAACCCGCCGTAGGTGTTGATCCAAATCGTTCCAGCTTGAATTTGTTTAGCCACGCGCTGGGCTTTTTCTAAATCCTTGGTCCAAACGCAAGCCGCTAGCCCATATCTTGTGTCATTGGCTAAATGAACCACCTCTGCTTCATTGGAAAATTTCATAACGACGAGAACTGGGCCAAAAACTTCTTCTTGCGCAATTTCCGAAGACAGAGAAACATCCGTTAAAATCGTCGGTTCGATGTAAAAACCATTTTGCAATTTTTCGCCAGAGGGAATTTTTCCGCCGCAGGCAAGCTTAGCGCCCTCTTTAACCGCGCGTTCGATGAATCCCAAAATTTTATCGCGGTGCTCGCGGCTGATCACCGGGCCGAAGCTCGTTTGATAATCCGTGGCCGGGCCAATGGTTAAGGCCTTTGTCTTTTCAATGAGCTTGGCTAAAAACTTGTCATAAATTTTATCTTCCAAAAGCAACCGTGAGCCGGCGGTGCACATCTGGCCTTGATTCATAAAGATCGCGGACATCGTACCGCCGATGGCTGTCTCAAGATCACAATCCGCGAAAACAATGTTCGGTGACTTACCACCTAACTCTAAACTTAATTTCTTAA
>MHFY01000110.1:8875-23277 GCA_001805375.1 Omnitrophica WOR_2 bacterium GWA2_47_8
TCCTTAATGATCTGGGCCAATTTCATGATCGAAGCGCAGCCTAACGATGATGGCTTAAAAACAATGGTGTTTCCGGCAATCAAGGCCGGCGCCATTTTCCAGGCCGCCATGATCAGAGGATAATTCCAGGGAATCACGCAGGCCACAACGCCTATTGGCTCAAACGCCGTTATACTTTTAACCGGCGCGTCGGTCTTATTCTCTCTGTCCTTCAAATGCGCGTCGACATTACTGAAATATTCAAAACAATCCGCCGCGGTCGGAACATCAATAAAATTGGACTGTTTAAGTGTCTTTCCGCAATTGATGGATTCCAGATCCGCTAACTCTTTGGCATACTTTCGAATAAGGAACGCGATCTTCTTTAAATAAATCCCGCGCTCGGCCACACTCATCCCGGACCAGACCCCAGAGTCAAATTGTTGCCGGCCGGCAAGAATTGTCTTTTCGATGTCTTCTTTACCCGCATCCGCTACCCGGCCAAACACCTCTCCCGTGGATGGGTTCGTCAGTTCAAAATATTTCCTTGAACCGGCGGGGACGATCTTCCCGTTGATCAATAGATTAAATTGTTGTTGTTCAATGGATAACATATTGAATTTACTCAACAGGTACCTCTGTCCATAATTCAAAAATGCGGCTGCAAGGCGCATACCATTTTGAAATCTTCGCAAAGTCACCTCTTAGGTTCATTTTCTTCTGCGTTGTCGCGACAAAGGGATCGATCTCCCGGTTAAACACCGCCCGCCAGACACTTTCCGGCGCGGAGATCAGGAATTCAGCCCCGTCGCTATTATTAACTTTGGCGATCCGCCCTTTTTCAAATTGAAAATTATACGTCTGTCCTGTCTCGTTCAACTTGACCGCCAGGTCCATGGTCATATTCGTCTTTTCGCCTAATTCCTTTAACGTCTTATCATCGTTCACCAGCCGGACAATCTCATTAATCTGCTCTTTGGAGAACAATTTATACTTCCTAGGCTTACTGACCTTAGCTTCTTTTTTATCGTCTTTCGTCTTTCCTGCCTTGCCGACAGGCAGGCGTCCCTCGTCCTTCGTATAAAGCCGGCTGATCGCGTCCACCTTCACGGCCTCTTCCAGGCACTGGATAAGAACAAAACAATCGAATAAATTCTTTCCCATGGCCACGACACCATGATTTTTTAAAACCGTGATGTTATTGGTCTTCAATTGGCCGATCACCGGTGTCGCATCGGTCACCGCAGGCGTATTTTGTGGGACCGCTTTCACATCACCCAAATAAAATTTCGATTCAAAGACCCTGGGGCTTAAAAGATCATTCTCTAAAAAATACGCGTTGGTGTACGTCGTGTGCGTGTGGATCACGGCCTTCGCATCCGGAAAATTTTTATAGATCTCCGTGTGCAGCAATTTTTCGGTCGAAACCCTCCCATCTTCCAAAAGCTCACCAGAAATATTCATCAAGAGAATATCTTTCTCTTGCAGAAGACCTAAACAGGTCCCGTGGCCGGTTAAAACGATCCGCTCCGCGTCCACACGGGCGCTGATGTTGCCGTTAAAGCCGCTGGCCAAGTCCTTTTCCCAAAGGACGCGGCCGATGGCGACAATGTCGGTCTTTAAATTATTTATTTGTTCGTCATTCATAAGTTTTCGTAATATATTTTTGTGGTACCCATTCCACTAACGGGACATATCCCTCAACACCGGCTGGAGCGACACGTGTCCCATTAAATTTTAATATATCCCCTGAAACGCCGAGCAGTTTCGATTTGCGGCCCGATGGGTAAATATAAACCGGGATGTTATGCCGTTTCCCTAAAACAGCCAGGATGAGCCCTCCGATATCGCAGAGAGCGCCGTTTTCATCCGTTAACTGATAGGAAAGCCAAACCTCTTTGACTAAATTTTTATAAAACAGAACACCCGCCATATTATCGGCGATCAAGGTCGGAATCAATTTTCGCTTGGCGAGATCCTTGGTGGATTGTCGGGCCGCCTCTAAATTAGGCCGGCCTTCCAAGACAACAATATCCGTTGTCTTTCTTTTCTTTAAAAGATCGAACAGCGAACCCTTCACGACACCCTGAACAAGAACAACCGATTTTTCTTTTTTAGTTAACATCGATCGCGATCGACTCCGTAATTAAATCCGACGGCACAACATCAAACCCCGGATAAAAACCTTTTACCTCTCCCGCCACAATTCTTTTGCCGGAAAAATTCAGCAATTCCTGCGGGTCGCGCACTTCGATCGGGATATCTTCGCCGGATTTAATTTTATTCGAAGGTTGGGTCAAAA
Source organism: Omnitrophica WOR_2 bacterium GWA2_47_8 (assembly GCA_001805375.1). Lineage (GTDB taxonomy): Bacteria > Omnitrophota > Gorgyraeia > Zapsychrales > GWA2-47-8 > GWA2-47-8. The sequence continues at coordinate 11,157 of MHFY01000110.1, forward strand.
CATAAAAAGGGATCTCAAATTCTTTTGCCAAGACCGCGATCTGATACGTGCCGATCTTATTGGCAAAATCGCCGTTGGCGCAGGAACGGTCTGACCCGACGATGACCTTATTGACCATTTCATCGGCCATCAAAGAGCCGATCGCGTTATCCGCGACCAAGGTCACCTGCGCGCCCATTTTCTGCAATTCCCAGGCGGTTAATTTAGCCCCCTGCAAATACGGCCTGGTTTCGGTCGCAAAAAAATGGATCTGCTTTTCTTGATCCTTGCAGATCGCCGCAGCCATGGCCAATTCCCCGCTGACATTGCAATGCGTTAAGATACTATCTCCGTCCTTGATCAAGGCAGCGATCTTCTGCACGCGCTCCAACCGTCGGTAACGGATCCCCTGCAGGTAACCATGAATATTTTTGGTCACAAAAGGGATCAGGTCTAAATTTTCCGCTGACGCTTTTTGCGCCCAGCCCACAATGATCGAAGTGACTTCTGAAAAAGGAAACGTAGGACGGCTGTTATTCAACGCCTCAGCGGTTTCCTTGATCTTCTCAATTAATTTTTCTTTTGATAAGGCGCGTCCGTTTTGCAGTTCCAAAAGAAAGGTGTTCAACACGACCAAAAATTGGCCAAAGGCGCGGGTCTTCATGTCCCGGATGACCTTGACCGCTTCTTGGGTATTGCGTACCTTTATGTAATGGACCTTTTTAGGGATCAGCGTTTCATCCAAAACATACAGGCTGCCATCTTTCATATGCGCCGGCCAAAATAATGGAGATTCTTTAATCATGGGCTATTGTCCGCCAAATACCCTTTTTTTATTGGCACTAGTTTTGCCGGTCACAGGGTCAACAATTTCAATATACTGGCCGGCTGATTCCTTACCTTTCACGTAAAGTTTGCCATCCTCCGTGAATTCTAAATTTGCGCCATAATTCGCATACTTATCAGATGAAATAGGGCCCAGCGCTTGCAGCGCAGAACTCCAGACTTGCTTTTTATTTTCCAAATCATATGCAATTAAAGTCATTCCAGTTGCGTAGGGTTCAAATTGCGTGTAATAAAGCATGCCTTGAGTATCGTTAACGATAAAGGCACCCAGCTCAAAAGTTTTAAAGGAATATATTCCCTCCCCATTGACTTTCCAGGTCACTTTAATTTCACATTCCAAACTTTTAGTGCAGGAAAGTGAAAAATGAAAGCGCGGATAGTCTCGATTCAAACAAGAAAAAATTCGGCCTTCTCCATAGCCCGGACTTTCCACCCACTGCGCCATTTCCTCGTAGGAAATTATTTCCTCGTTGGAAATTTGTGCGAAAGAACGCTGGGGTGCGAACCACCCCAGCGCTGATATAACGGCAAAAATGTAGAAGCAAGGTAACCGCATTAATTAAAAGAACCCTTTTTGAACGTCTCTTCCCTCAAGTTTATCCACCAGATTCAGAGCAATTTTAACTAAAGCGCTTTCGGCCATGTAATAGTTCGGGTCAATAAAACCCATTTGGCCGGTGATGATATTGTCGCTGACCGCGCAGATCGCCGTCGCCGGGATCTTGTAGATCTGGCAGAGTGTTAAGAAAACCGATGTGACCATGTCCACGATGATCGCGCCGTCATCGATGGCCTTGCCGACCACTTCCCGTGTTTCTTTCAAAAGCGCGTCGGTCGTCCAAACATTGCCGCGATGGACCTTTAAGCCCGACAACTTCGCGACCTCTTCTAGCGTGTCGGTCAATTTTTTATCGGATAGGGTTTTAAAATTTTTGTCCACATAATAAGGTGTCACGCCGTCGCCGCGCACCGCGCCGTCGACCACAACGATATCGCCCACACCGATGTCTTCTCTTAACGACCCGCAGCTGCCGATCCGGATCATGGCCTTGGGCTGGGCATTGCACAAAATCTCGGTCGTGATAGCCGTATCCGGAGAAAAACGGCCGCCGTTGATGGTGGTCAATTTGGTCCCGCGGTAATCGCCGGTGTACATCGTGTATTCCATAAAGGAAAAATTCTTAACTGGATTTTGTAATTTTTTAACCACACTGTCGGCGCGCTCTTTAGGACCGGGAACGATCGCATATTTTCCGATATCCTGCGGCCTCAATTGGACCATGCCCATGAGATCTTTGCCGGTTAAATGGATGTCACGTTTCATGCCTTGTGCTTGTTGCATTGAGTTCTCCTTGTATTGTGTTATGTGTCACGTGTCAAGTGTTATGCGTCAATAACATTTGACACTTGAAACATGACACTATTTTATGATCGTTTCTTTTTTTAATTCTTCTTTATCGATCTTACCCGTTCGATTCTTAGGCAACGAACTTCGCAATTCGATCTCTTGCGGGATCTTAAAATTCGCCAAATGGTCCTTGGCAAAGAAGCGCAGATCTTCCGCCGTGACCTGCGAACCTTCCTTGAGCGCCACAAAGGCCTTGATCGCCTCTCCTCTTAACTTATCCGCGATGCCGATCACCGCTGCCTCCGCCACCGCCTCATGCTTGTAAAGGGCTGACTCCACCTCCGGCGCGTAAACGATCTGGCCCCCCACTTTGATCATTTCCTTCTTGCGGCCCATAATATAGAGAAAGCCGTCTTTATCCATGCGGCCCAAGTCTCCCGTATACAGCCAGCCGTTTTTCTTCATCTCTTTGGTCGCTTCCGGATCCTTGTAATACTCCTGCATAACGATCCAGCCGCTTATGGTGATCTCGCCGATCTGACCGGAGGGAAGCTCTTTATCATTTTCATCCACGATCTTGATCTTGCAATGCGGGGCAGGTTTGCCGATGCTGGCGATATTCGTGCTGCCTAACGGTGTGACGGTATTAGGCGGGCAGGTTTCGGTCATACCCCATCCGTTTAAAAGCTGGGCATTCGGACAATACTTATGGAAACGTTCTAATATCTCGGGTGAACTCGGCGCGCCGAAAACAACCATCCAGCGCAAGGAAGATAGGTTAAAGCGGTCAATCTGTTTTAAGGTAAGGATCGCATTGTACATCGCCGGAACAATGTGAAAGCAGGTGACTTTATATTTCTCGATATCCTGTAAAAATTCAAAAGGATTAAACCGCCCCATCAAGATAAGCGTGATGCTGAAGATGATGCAATTTTGAACATAGATAAGGCCGGCGATGTGGCTTAACGGAAGGGCGCAAAGTTTGATATCCTGGTCGGTAAAATCGACAAAGTGCTTCATTGCCTGAGGCGAGCCGTCTAAATGTTTATAATTAAGCAAGATCCCTTTAGGCTTTCCGGTGGTTCCGGAGGTGTACATGATGAGGGCCGGGTCAGAATCAACGATCTTAACCTCATTGAATTGACTTGTTTCTTTTTGAATGAGCTGAAAAAAATTCAAATAGCTTTCTCTGCCTGCCTTTTCAGAGGATTGCCGGCAAAGAATGATCTTTCTAAGGGAAGGAACGTTCTTTTTTATTTCATCTAAGGAGATATCAGCCTTGTCTTGGGCGATCAAGATCTTAACTTCCGCATGGCCTAAACAAGAGATGAGTTCATCATTTTTGAGCATATAGTCCAAAGGAACGCAGGTCACGCCCAAACAAAAACACGCCAGATAGCTGTAGATGTATTCCAGGGAATTCGGCAGATAAACCGCAATTTTGTCCCCTTGCTTTACACCCAGTTTCTGCAGGGCATTGGCCAGCTTAAAAACATTCTCCTTAAGCGTAAAAAAACTAACACTGTCTTCCTCGAAGATGACAGCGGGTTTTATACCGTAGCGGGTCGACTGGATGAGTAATATTTCTCTGACGTTCATTTGCTCTTTCCTGTTAAATTCACGTATCCCTTAGCGAATACTAGACTTTAGGGCTTCGCCCAAAACTAGTAAAATTTTACTAGATAGATTTTAATATGCAGAACTTGTTTGTCAAGAAATATGTTTAGTATTGCGAAAAACAGCTGGGATGACCCTAAAAGAGAAGAAAACGTTAGTTCAGAGAATCGATGAGCTTATTAAGGGAGCGGATTTCAGCCTCCACGAGGTCAATATCGTGGGCCAGGATGATCAGAAGATGTTTCTTCTGCACCTTGACGTTCTTTTGTAAATTGCCCAAGTCGCGCTTAATACGGGACAGAAAGATGACCCTGGCCTTCAGACGCCGCTTGGCGATCTTTTTGTCGACATATTCCAAGAAATACAGCGAGAGATCAATGTTAAAATAAGGCCGCTCAATGGAAAAAAAGCTTTCGGTTATCAAATGGTCGAAGATCTTGCGGCCTTTAGGGGTGATACTATAGACATATTTTTCCGGCCACTTGCCCTCCCGGCCGACATCCTTATCCACCAGCCCCAGCTGTTCCATCTTCTTTAAAGGATAATAGATCGACTTAACCTTAAGCCCAACAAAAGGAAAAAGCTCTTCCTCCAGCAGGCGTTTGATCTCATACCCGTGTTTGGGGCCTTCCATCAAAAGCCCTAAAAATAATAATTCATGTTCTATCATGGAAGTTACTGGATCGTTTCGGTGGTTTGCGTGACTTGCGCAGGGAAAACCTTATCTAATTGCCCAAAGACAATATCAGCGACGGTTTTTTTGGCGTAACGGCTTAAAGAGGAAACCTCAACCCTTATTCTTTTATCCTCTAACGGAGTGAAGAAAACCCCTACCTCGGTCGAGTTCACGCTCCCGGGGACACGCATAAAGACAATATGCTGTTTAGGACGGTCTTTAATAAAGGTTAAAAAAAACTTTCTTTCTTTAATTTCGACAAAACCAACATTTTCACGGTTAGCTTGCTCAAACACACTGGGGGTTATGGATTCGCCTTCCTGGACCAAAACCTGGTCAGACCAAATACCGCTCTCCTGCCCGAGATAGGCAACGGCATCGAAGCAGGCATCAAAAGTGCAGTCATAGGTCTTGCCGATAGAATCGATCCTCGCATTCTCAAGGGCCCGGGTGGACGAACCCCAGATCCCCTTAACTGTTTCCGTCGCCGTATCAGTGACCCGCGCGCAGCCGGCGATGTTCAAGAATACAAAAATCAGCAATATTGAATTACGCATCGTGGTCGTATTATAACAAAAGCCTTTCACAAATCAAATTTCATTTTACTTGTGCGAAAACTACTCCTGCAAAGCCTTTAAAACCGGGACCTCGGAAAGCAATGGGAACAGATACTCCTCCTCCATCTTGATACGGCTGATGATCTCCCGGGAAAACTCGATAAACTCTTTTGGGAAACTTCGGTAACTGATATCCGCCATCTCACCGGAATGCTTATCGGTGAAGATCAGATATTTGATCTTTATGTCCTTTAGATCATGCAAAAGGAATTCCAACATTTTCTGCGCCTCGCGGTCCTGGGCGTAATATTCATTCAGATGGTCATACATAGCCTTATTTTGCCGGCTCAAATGCATAAGGACCACGTTGTTGAATTCTCTGACCTTGGGTCTAGCGTGAAGATAGGACCGCAGATTCTGCAGGACATCGTCGATAGCGGTGATCACCGCCTCGTGGCCGATCTTAAAGATTTCGATCTCTTTCTTGGACATGACGGGGACTATTCTGATAAGAGGCCTAATTGGACCTTAAAATCCTCGCAAATCTGCTTTAAACCGATGGCCTCCATCCGGCTTTTCGTTAACTCGGACTGGAGGATCTTTTCCTTGTCGGTCAAAAATCTATTCAGCTCTTCGAGCTTGCGCACTTTTTCCTGGATATCCGATGGGATTTGGGAAGAGGTGTCGTCTTTCTTATCCTTATTCAGATCTTTGACGGTCTCACGCATCTGATTAAGCTGGGTCTTAAAATCCTCATAAAGATACTGCACGTTAGGCTCAGGGACGTTACCGCTTTTGACTTGCGGACGGGCCTTAAGCTGGTTCAGTTCAACTTCCAGCATTTGGATACGGTTCAAGCCCTCCTGTATTCGCGCCTTTAAAGCGCCGTTCTCATTCTTTAAATTATCGGTATCGGCATTCGCTTCAGACGGGACGGCCGCGGCTTTTTCCTTAACGAGTTTTTCCTGCTCCTCCTGCATTTTTTTAATGAGCGCTTCAAAATTCTTTAAATTCTCCTGGGCTTCCTGAAGGCGCTGGGTCAATTTCTGATTTTCGGACGTTAAGTTCTCTATCTTCGCCTGATTCTCCTGGGCGGCAGGGCTTTCTTTCTGAGATTGAGCCAGTTGCGAAGCCTCTTTGGCCTGCTGGTCGGCTTTCTGCAAAATACCGGCAATTTCATTTTTGAGTTTTTCGACCTCGGTTTGGTATTGCTGTTCCAGGGAAGCAGTTTTTGTTTCCAGGGCCTGGATCACTTCTAACGCGCCCTTGGCCTGCCCGTCCGCAACCGCTAAAGCCTTATCCCAATCTTCCGGCGAGATGGAATTTACCTGCGCTTTTGTCTCCAGGACAGAAAGTTTTTCACTCATGGACTGGATCATGCGGGACGATTCGTGGGCTTCGTGCTGAAATTTGGCAGATTCTTCTTTATACTGATTACGCTCATCTTCCAATGCGGTTAAGATCTGCTTTAATTTTTCGGCCTCCAGAACGTTCTTTTTCGTTTCGTCGAGCTCTTTTTTGATCGCGGCAGCCTCGGCCTTGGCCGCTTCTTCCTGTTTCTTGCTCAACTGCAGATCGGACTTGATCCTGTCCAATTCCTTAACATCGATCTCCGGCGTGTTCTTGTATCCTTTCAGGATAAAAGAGATCCCGATCACGAAAAGAATAACGGTTATGATCACGAGGACAAAAATGAGCAACATCGACTTGGGTCTCCTAGATATACTTGTGTTCTTTTAGATACGGAACATAATCTGCGATCGATTGCTCCAGGGACAAAAAAGGCTTTTTATATCCAATGCTGCGCAGTTTCCCCATATCCGCTTGCGTAAAATATTGATACTGTAATCTTAAAGTCTCCGGCATGTCAATGTAATCAATGTGCGGCGTCTTTTCAACCGCCTTAAATAGCGCCTTGGCTAGATCATTCCAGGTCCGCGCCTCGCCGCTTCCTACATTAAAAATACCACTGATCTTGGGATTTTTATAAAAAAACATAACAATATCTATGGCATCCTTGACGTAAATAAAATCCCTTTTTTGCTCCCCATCGGCATAGTCTTTACGATAGGATCTAAACAATGAGATCTTCCCCTCTTTGGCGACGCGGTCGTAGGATTTGGCCACCACACTGCGCATATCCGCCTTGTGATATTCATTGGGCCCGAAGACATTAAAGAATTTTAAACCCACCACCTTATCCAGCACCTGATGATCCAGCGCCCACTGATCGAATTTTTGTTTGGATTGGCCGTAATAATTCAGCGGTTTACACTTTTTTAGCGTTGCCTCATCGTCTCTGTAACCGTGGCTCCCGTCACCGTAGGTCGCGGCGGAACTGGCATAAATAAAACGCGCCTTGTGTTTTAACGCCCATTCTGCCAAAGAACGCGTGTACTCAAAGTTGTTCGCCTCAAAGTACTCTTTATCCTGCAGCGTTGTTGAACTGCAGGCGCCCATATGGACGATACAGTCCACACCCGATGGCACGCTGTCTTTCCTGACCACATCCAAAAAATCCTTTTTATCCAGGTACTCGCGATAGGTCTTGTTTTTCAGATTGGCCTTTTTTTCATCTTTGCCGAGGTGATCGACAACGATGATATCCTTCTGGCCCAGGTCATTGAACGCTTTTAAAATACAGCTGCCGATAAAACCGGCCGCACCGGTAACGACGATCATCATCAGTCCTTTAGATCTTCCATAAGATAATTGGCAACGCCTTTACCCAATTCATCGCCTAACGTTTTAAAATCATCCTTTCCTTCAGCCCCGAAAATGTTGCGGGAAAAGTAAAAAAGGACTTTACCTGTTTTCTGTTCGAGCATTTCGCCTTTAACGCTTAAATAAAGACTTTTGGGTTTTAAGATCTCCGTTAAGCTGTGGGTGGTGCCGAGCTTGGTGATATGCCCCTGAAAAACAAAATCCGCCTGATTGAGGTCCCCTTCCGTCAAAACCTTGAGCGGGCCATTACCGGCCATCAAGGTCTCGCCGATGCCCTTGACAATATACAAGGAGACGGCCTCTAACTCATCCGTGGCTTCGACATTGACCCCGGCGCTGAACGGGACAATGAGCAGATTCCCGCCTTCTTTTAAGCGGGCTCTATTGAGAGTTTGAAATTCCTCATCGCGGGATTCGCTGGAAGGCGGTTCGGCTTTCGCAGGCGCGGGTTTTCTTTTAAACCAGGCGCATCCGGCCGAACAAAACGCATAAACGGCCCAAACCGTCAGAAGAAGTCGTAAAAAATTCCTACCCATTGAAAGAAATTTTAACACAGCGATTTATTCGCCTCAAGAATTTATAAAATTATTTAATATATTGAAATTAATACTAATAGACGGTTTTAAGAAGGGATCAACGAAAAAACAGCGACCCAATTAAATAAGATCCCGAGCAGCAATGAAAGCAAGGAAATGCACACAATGTAGATAAATAAGATTTTCCCCCCGAATTCTTTATTGATAACCAGAAGTGTCCCGTAGCTTGTAATAGGCCCAACCAAAAGAAAGGTCATGACATGCCCCGCGGTCATTCCACTTTTTAAAAGGGCATCTGCCAGCGGCACGCTAGCCGTTGAACATACGTATGTAACCAACCCAGAGACAATAATAACGAAATACCCCAATGCCCCGGACAGATAACCTGAAACAACGGCCTTAACCGGATCAGCAATAACAATTACACTGGCAACGATGACCCCCAGCAACAACTCTAAGCCGATCTCTTTGGGAAGAGTGACAAACGCATAATAAAGCGCCCCTTTTATTTTTTCATTAAAAGGTTTTTCTTGAGAAACGGCATCCCGTGAACAACATGATCCTTTCACTTGCCCATCTTCTCCTTTTGCCGGCACCGGGACATGGAAAAAATTGCCGATCATTCCCATCAATAAACCCATAATAATGACCGCAAAGAAAATGTAAACCGTAAAATAAATACCTAATAATTTATAGCAAACAATCAATGCGGATATGGACGTGGCGGGGGTGGTAACTAAAAATGCAAAAACAGGCCCCAGCCGGGCCCCTTTTTGGAGCAGAGTTATCGCTACCGGAAGAGTCCCGAAACAGCAGATCGGCAGCGCTGTCCCAATGAGTGACGTCAATAAGATCGGCCTTAAACCCTTTTGACTTAAATATTTCTCAATGACCCTGGTTGGAATAAATTCATACACAATGCCGCTTAATAGGAAGCCGAGAAGAAGCGACCACCACAGCTCATGTGCATAATGGAAAAAAGTCTGGAAGAATTGATTTAAAAAGGACATTTTAAAGAAGACCAGAACTTAAGAAGGAAAAAGTCAATACATCTGTTTCTATTTAGGATAATTGCTGATCCGTTAAGATTTTAGGTTTGATATCTTTTTCATCGTAGATCTCGCCGAAAAGTTCTTCCAGGACGTCTTCCATGGTCACGATCCCGACATTCTTCCCTCCGGAATCCTGGACGATGAACAAATGCTGGTTATAGACCTGAAACTTCTCCAGAAGTTCATCCGCCTTGGTGAACCAATTGACATACACCGGCTTGGCCATAAACTCCTGGACTTTTGCATTGTAATTGTCCTTCGCCATTTCGCGCAAAAGAACACTCTGCTGAGCCACGCCGATGATATCCACCGGCTCTTTACCATAAACCACGATCCGGCTAAAGCGCGAATCTATGATAGAATCTTTGACTTCCTGCAGGGTCTTGTCCGCCGGAAGCGCATAGGCTTCGTCAATGGCCCTCATGATCTGATAGGCCTTCAGGTCATTCAGCTTGAAAACGCGGCTGCACAAGACCTCTTCATCCATTTCCACCGTACCGGCATCGCGCCCGAATTGGAGCATCAATTTGATCTCCTCTTCCGTGACCCGGGGCGAGGGCATTTTAAAATGCCTGGTCAAAGGCTTTTCCAAATAAAGGATCAGCTTGGCGATCGGACCGAAAACAACGACCAAAGCTGTCAATAACGGCGCGAAAAATAAAGATAAACGGACCTTATAACGCTCACCGATGATCTTGGGAATAATCTCCCCGATGATAATAATCGTGAATGTCATAACCCCGGCGGAAAGCCCCAGCCACTGGTCACCGAAGATCTTTGTGACGCGTTCCCCGATAAATATCGACCCGCATATATTGATCGCGTTGTTAATAATGACGATCACAGCTACTGTCATGTGAATATGCGTTTTTATTTCAAAAAGAAGACGGGAATTACGGCGGTTCTCCTCCAGGAGCACCCTGGCACGGATGAGCGGCAGGCTTAATATCGCGGCTTCCATCATCGACATGAGGGCCGAAGACAGCAGGACGCCGGCAATTAGAATGATAAGAGACAACATCTATTTATAATAAAGTGCTGGGTTTAATTTTTGACGATTTGTTAGTGGTTACGGTATTTTTACAGATTTTTTGAAGATCAATTTCTGGGGCAGGCCTGAAAAGGAAATAGCCTTGTCCTGCATCGACGCCTAATTCCTTTAATATCCGCACTTGACCCTGAGTTTCGATCCCTTCCGCTATAGAGATTATATTATTTTCTTTGCAAAAAGAAACAATAAACTTAACAATGCTCCGCTTAAACTGATCCGTTTCCAGGTTCTGGATAATATGGCCGTCTATTTTAACCACTTCGGGCCTGGTCTCCACGATCGATTCCAGACTGGCAAACCCGCCGCCTACATCATCGACGGCAAAACGAAAACCGCTCTCTCTAAAATGGTTTAAATGTTCATAAAAAACCTTGTAATTCACGATACGCGAACGCTCCGTGATCTCCAAAATGACATTGCGGATGGGGACATGACTGTGCTCAAAGAGAGATTTAATGATCAAGAACTTCGGTCCTTCGATCAAGTAAGGGTTGCAGTTAAAGAACAACAATTGATCTGTAAGCTTATCGTTAACGAGATCCAACGCCTTACGCCACGCCAAAAGTTCGATCTCATGATAAAGACCGTATTTAAGCGCCATCTGAAAAAGGACCTCCGGGTTCTGAAAAACACCTTCCATCTGAGGCCGGGACAAGATCTCCAAGCCCAGCAACCGGAATGGCGACAAATAGTATATCGGCTGAAAATACGGAACGATCAATTTCTCGTCGATGATCTTCCTCAGGTCACTGACCAGATTCTCTTCGACCATCTGGGCCCCGGCAACGGAACTGCGCCGGGTCACCGCCTCGATCCGGGCGAATAATTCTTCATACTCAAAGGGTTTTGTCAAATAGTCATCCGCGCCCAGGTACAAACCTTCGATCTTATCTTCAAATAAATACCGGGCGCTTAGAATAATGATGGGGATCTGAGCGGTCTCTTTATTTTCTTTTAGTTTACGGCAGACTTGAAAACCATCCAGGTCGGGTAAAACGAGGTCTAACAAAATAATATCGATATCGGAATTAACTTTCGGTAGGGCTTCTTGCCACGAAGGTGCCAGTTCAACAAGGTAGTCGCGGGTCTCAAGCAGTAATTTAAGCATCTGTGTTACATGGAAATCGTCATCAATGATCAGTATCTGTTTTTTTTCTTTTAGGTTCATGGTGGCCAAGAATGTATTATAGCACTGAAGGGCTCTTTTGAATATTTAAGTTTCGCCCCCCCTTTAGCGTTATAATGATCGCACAATGAGCAACTTATAACCATTAAAAACCTACACAGTAAGTATAGTATAGTTATATATATACTTCCCCTAAATCTTCTAACTATTTTTAGCGATTAAGGGAATGTCGATTCCGCAAGTCATTTACTATCAAATGGTTATGGAGACAATGCCCCCAAAAGAAAACGCTTTGAAAAATCTGTTAAGAATTTTAGGGTTTAAAGAAAAAGAATAAGGTTTCCAAGCGAAACCCATTGACAGCACGACGGTTAAATTTGCCGGTATTCGGTAAAGAAAAAGCGGATATGGTCTGCAAAATACTCAGGAGATTTATAAAGAGAAACTGAATTTTTCATAAAATCCGGGAAAAAAGTATCGCATTGAAAGTCCCCCAGGACTTGGGTGAGGTAAATCTTAAACTTAAGGCCGCTCTCCAAGGCACTTTTAAATACAGCCTCTCCTCCGATAATAAACGCGGACTCCGTTTGCTTGACCCACTGACGGCTG
>MHFY01000110.1:23285-24623 GCA_001805375.1 Omnitrophica WOR_2 bacterium GWA2_47_8
GTCGATAGCCTCAGCGAAATCACCCACTCTTAAAACGCCTCTGGGGAGCGGATATTCAGGATTTTGCGTTAAAACCACATTGATCCTTCCCGATAACGGTTTAAATTTATCCGGCAATGATTCCCACGTCTTTCGCCCCATGATCACAAAATTCTTTTTCCGGGGTGCTTCGGTTTGCATGGTGATCTCTTTAAAATGTTTAAGATCGTCGGGTAAATGCCAGGGAAGCGTACCGTTCTTACCGATACCGTTCTTAAGGTCAACCGCAACAATGATGGAAAAAGGGATCATTAAACAGCAATGGGGAATTTTATAAATTCATGGAACTGATAATTGACCAATTTAATGTCCTCGAAGGTCAGGTCCCAGAATTTCTTTTTATTGATCTGAAGTGTAGGCAGAGGTTTACAGCTGCGCTCCAGCTGTACTTTAAGACCATCGAGGTGGTTTAAATAAATATGGGCGTCTCCCAGAGTGTGCACAAAAAATCCCGGGATGAGATTACATTCCTGGGCCATCATACTTAACAATAACGCATAACTGGCGATATTGAACGGGATCCCTAACGCGATATCGGCGGACCTTTGGTAGAGCTGACAGTCCAGCCGGCCATTGACCACATAAAACTGAAAAAAGGCATGACAGGGCGGCAAGGCCATCCGGTCAATATCCGCCACATTCCAGGCATTCACGATGATCCGTCGGGAATTAGGGTTCTTTTTGATCATATCAATGGCATTTTGGATCTGGTCGACATGCTCTTTGCGGTAAGTTTTTGACTTATCATCTCCGACAAAACGCTCCCACCTCCGCCATTGATAACCATAAACCGGGCCCAACTCCCCGTTTTCATCGGCCCAGGCGTTCCAGATCGGTGTATATTGCTTTAAACCATCATTGATATTGGTCGAACCCTTTAAAAACCATAAAAGCTCACGCACCACCGCGTCAAACAAGATCTTCTTTGTGGTCAAGATCGGAAAACCCTGGCGCAGGTCAAACCGCATCTGATATCCAAAAACAGAGAGCGTGCCCGTACCGGTGCGGTCTTCCTTTCTTTCACCATTTTTCATGACGTACTGAACTAATTCAAGATATTGCTGCATACTGAGCTTTCAGTTGTCAGTCATCAGCCACCAGCTGCTGAAAGTCCTGATTTTCCTTAAATTATTTAGATGCAATCAGGTTAGCCCAATTATCTCTAATTATTAGGGAGAATTGGGACTGATAGCTGAAGGCTGAGAGCTAAATCTTCCACATCTTTTCTTTATATTCCTGCATCATCCGCTGAGTGTTAAAGAACGCGCTGGATTTCAGGCAATTGACCATTTTATCCAG
>MHFY01000110.1:24659-25966 GCA_001805375.1 Omnitrophica WOR_2 bacterium GWA2_47_8
ACCCGAAGATCCATCCGATATCGTCTTTCGCCGCCTCTACGATCCAGCCGTCTAAGGTGCTTAACTGAAGGACCCCATTATGAATGGCCTTCATCCCGCTTGTGCCGGAAGCCTCAAATGGAGGTAAAGGATTGTTCAACCATACATCCACCGAGTTGGTCAATAACTTACCGAAATACGTATCGTAATTTTCCAGGATCAGAACACGGATCACATCTTTATGGGCGTTGACCTGATCAATGTGATCCAAGATTTCTTCGATATGAGCGGAACCGATATTGTCATTCGGGTGGGCCTTCCCGGCCAAAATGATCTGCAGCGGGCCGATGGTATGCGCCAACTTCACGATCTCATCAATATGATGAAAGATCAATGCCGGTCTCTTGTAACCGGCGATCCTGCGGGCCCAACCCAGAGTAAAAGTATCTTCTTTAAGCTGCCATCGTTTCAAGGTATCAACCAGCCTGCGCTTATTGACCATATGCGCTTCAAATAATTCCCGACGGAAGCTCTCATTCTTCCGCAATTTCTCGATATTCTTAAGATTTTCCAATTTTTCTCGCCAGTCACCAAAAGTTTCCTTATTTTTATCCAGCAATTGCTGAAAACTCTCCGAGATCCAAGTATGCGTGTGAACGCCGTTGGTAATGGAATTTATCTTTTGGGCAAAATGCGGGAACTGCAGACGCATGATCTCGCCGTGCTTCTCCGCGACGGCATTGACCCGGGTACAATTATTCAAACAGATAAAGGTTAAATTGATCTCATCCGAATTCGGGGTTTCCTTGCCGAATTCCTGGGCCGCGCTCACATATTCCGGGTTTAAAATCTTGGCCACGTCATGAATTTTAAAACGGTCGTGCCCCGCCGCTACCGGTGTATGGCAGGTAAACACAAACTGCTGCTTGACCTCTTTCATCTTGGCTTTATCATCCAAATTCAGATATTTTTCTAATAAGGCAAACGCGGCATGGCCTTCATTTAAATGGTAACAGTCGATACTATACCCCAGGCTCTTTAAGGCCTTCATCCCGCCGATCCCTAAGATCGACCGTTGAAAGATACGCCACCATACATCATCGCTTCGATAAAGCTGGTCGGTCAATTTCCTAAAATGTTCAGGGTTCTCTTTTAAATTGGAATCCAGAAGGATCAGCGGGCAAACCGTCTTTTTGTCAAAACTATACACATAATATTTCCATAACCGTAAATGCAATGACCCTTCTTTTGTGTCGATAATGACCCTGTTCTTAAGCGGAACAAGCCCGGGATAAGAGGACGGGTCCCATTTTAATTCTTCCGGGACC
>MHFY01000110.1:25978-32738 GCA_001805375.1 Omnitrophica WOR_2 bacterium GWA2_47_8
AGCATCTTATCGATCTGGATCTTGAACAAATAATCACACAGCCAGTAATTAGAAAAAACCTCATGAGAAAAGAACTTATTGCGGTCGCTCATTTTCTTTTTTTGGATAAAGGTATTGTAGATGCTGGGGGCGAGGCCGTATTCCATGGAAAAATAAGCGGTGGATTGGACCTGGGGTGAAAGAAGTGTGCTTTCCGCGTTCAGGATAGATGACAACGGGAAGCTGAAATAAGATTCCTGGTTGATGTCCTGGCTGTAATTCTCCTGAAAACCGTCAATCGAGGAGGCGAAGTCCTGAAAGGTAAAGGTGTTTTGGGTCTCTGGCGCGGCTTTAGTCATTGAATTTCTTGAATTTAAGGTTTATGCAATAAACGGAATTCTTCCCTCGCTTCACTCTCATGGCTCATAGAAAAGCGAGGGATAATACCGCGTTTACCTTAATAAAATTTTGTAAATTTGATGGAACGCGGTATATTATAACAAAATTTTAAAGATTGGATAGCATTTTAAAAATGTTATAATAAGGCCTTAAATTAAATAATGTCATGACGAACACAAAAAACTCCCCTATTTCTTCCTGGGCCCAATGGTTTGACAAAGCCGCTGCCACGTTCGATGATCCGCGGATGAAGATCGCATATTATAAGAACGGAAAGACCGGCACACCTTATTCTCAACACGCCGTGGAAGCCACCCACAGGGATATCTTTAAAAAATTAGCCCCGGCCCGTGATGCCAGTATCCTGGATATCGGTTGCGGAGTTGGATATTTTACAAAAACCCACGCTAAAAAAGTAAAACTCATCATCGGCAGCGATGTTTCTCTTCACATGATCCGATCCGCCCGTGACCTGAATCCACGGGGCCACTTTTTGGTCGCCCAGGCGTACAGCCTCCCCTTTCAAAACGAAACATTCGACCGCATTTTCAGTTACGGCGTGACACAATACCTTCCATCTCAACCGACGCTTCAAAAGATGCTTAAAGAAATGCTGCGCCTTATAAAACCGCATGGGCGTATGCTGATCGGGGATATTTTGGAACCGGTCCATCAAAGCGGCCGCGGATCGTACAACAAAACGACCCAAAAGGGCAAACGCTGGTGGCCGAAAACACTAGACCATGACCTGGCCAAACTGTATGTTTCGAAACAGCTTTTTGAGAATTTCTGTAAGAAAAACAAGCTTACGTGCAAATTCTTTTCTCAACACATCAGCGGCCGCGCCATCCCGACACCCCGCTATGACGTGGTCATTGATTGCCCGTAAAAAGTAATATATAATAGCCTTCTTATGGCAGAAACAGGAAAACGAAATTTCACCACCGCCTTGATCCTCTCCGTGCTCTTGGGGGGACTGGGAGTCGACCGCTTCTACCTGGGCTACATCGGGCTGGGGATATTAAAATTGATAACCGGCGGGGGCTTCGGTATCTGGTGGCTTATCGATATTATCTTGATCGCGACTAAAAATTTAAAAGATGCCGACGGCAACGAATTAGAAGGCAACTGACCTCTCCTACCTTCTTTCTATCAAAAAGTTGATCCTCTTTAAAAGCTCTCCGAACATTTGATCACCGGGGCGCACCTTTAACGGCTTACGAAGATGAGCCGGCGCATCGATTACAATATCTAATTCACGCAAGATCCTGTCATAGGGGCCTAAAATCTTATTGGTGATGTAATAAATCCAATAGATCAGCATAAAGAAAGCCCCTCCCATCAAAATGCCTAAACTTATGATGATAAGTTTCAGGCCGCTGAAGGAAGACTTTACAAGGCTATGCATGTCGCCGGTGTCGGCAAATAGCGGATGCTTGACCACAAGATAGGCCATGCCCATGAAAGCCGCCAAGATCAAAAAACACATGATATAAAACGTAAAAAGGATCTGCTCCTGCGGCTTATTAACATGCAGAAGAATATCTCTTTTATATCGCTCTTCCATCTCTCTCCTTTATTGCTATCAACGGCTGAAACTCTTTCATCATATCGTATTTTCTTTTAAAAATCATGCTAAAAAAGGATAAATTATGTTGCTTCCCAGACGCACCATCCAATCCGGCACCCAATCCTGGGTAAAAAACTGCGTCATTGTTCTTAAGATCCTTTTCTGGCTGAATTTATAATCCGGCGGGGCGTATCCCAAATGCGTAATGTCCATGATCTTGGCCCCCGTATGATTCTTAAACAGGATAAGGCCGTGCTGGTCATAACCGCTGGAGCCCAGATCGATGAATTTAAGCCCTTTTTCCTTACCAAATTTTATGCCTTCCCAAAAAAGAAGGTTATTGGGCCGCAGGTTCGTTGCCTGCAGGCTCGATGTATTGAATTTATAATAGAGCGTGTCCCCGCAGACCAGGTAGACATTGGCGGCAATAAGGTTATTTTTATTATCAAACGCCCCCAGCAGGACGCCCTGGTCCTGGTCCATATATTCCTGCCAGATAATATCAAAAAACCGGTAGGGTTGAGGAAAAAGGCGGTATTTATTCTTGCGCAGGTCCAAATGCAGCTGAAAGAATTTCCTTAAATAGGATTTGTCGCAGCGTTTTACAACGAGGTCGAATTTCTGCGCCTGTTTGACCGCGGAACGGAAAGAATCATGCGTATGCCGCCAGACCGTATCAAGATCCGCCTGGATATCAAGGACATGGTACCTTTCCTTGCTTAAAACCTGAAACTTCGGGCTCTGTTTTATGATATCATCGCGCAGGTTACGGATAGCGATGCGGTAACGCGGATAATCCTGGCGCAACGATTCATAAAACAAATGCCAATCTTCTGAACTTTTAACGTGTGAGTCAAAATAATCGCAATACGACAAAAAACATATCTTCCATTCCAGAAAGTTTGCAACAACCGAATAAATAATATAGCTGTCCACTTCTCCTTGGCGCTCTAAATATTTGACGAAAATCCTTGTCCCATACGTGCGCTGGATCACCTTCAGCCACTGCGGAGAAGAAAAAAGGTTCCGGTTTAAATTGGGCAGGTTTAATTCTTTAAGGGCCTGATTGAGCGGTAATGTTCGGACCATAGATTTATTCATTGGAAGGTTTTTTCGTCTGCTGCGCAGCCAAGGCCAGCATTTTCCCGATCGAATCTTTCAAATCATAGATGTATATTGCACCCAGCTGCTTATTCCTAGAATTTAAGAAATCTAAAGATGTCCTTAAATTCTCGCTATGCTCGAACACAAATCTCTCCAAAACAACCTCATCAAAATGCCCGGAGGCCTTGACCGGTTTCACGTGCTGGGTCAAAAAGGCCAGGTAATCTTCCAATCTAAAGGTGAATTTCTCTTTGCTTGCCGTGTAAGAAATAAAGGCCTGCGGGTCCAGGACGATATACTGAAATCCTTGCTGGTAGCGCTTAAGCAGCGATTCAAAATTATGCGGCAGTTCCTGCACATCGCCTCGGTCCTTGACATAAAGATTTTGGATCCATGGCTGCGTGGATAAGATCTTGGCTTTCGGATTTATCATCTTGATCGCGTCGACAACCACCCGGTAGGCACAACGGGAACGGTTGATCGCCATCGCCTTGGGAAGCAGGCTTAACAACAGACAAGCCATCAATAGCTCAGCCCCAAAATGCACGCTGAGTTTTTTCTTCTCGTGATAGGATTCGGCAAGCAAAAGGGCTATTCCCATCGCTGCCAAAGGCAGCCCCACACACAAATAACGCGCCGCCTTATCCGCCGCGAATGAAAAGATCAGCATCAGAAAACACACCAACAAAAAAGGCATGGCTTTGTGCCAATCCCGTTTATACAGAAAATAAAGATTTCCAAAGAATAAAAAACCGAACACCAAGCTTTCCAGACGAAAAAGATAATACGGGTAAGAAAGAAAATTGATGGGATCAAGCTGGCTTTTTCCTAAGTCCGCTTGGCGGAACATCCAGCTGAAGGTCGTGGTGATATTCTGCCCTTTATCGATACTGCCGATCGTAAACACAAGCAAGAAGAAGATCAAGGTATGCCACATCAATTTGCGCCCATTGGGCAGCCTTTTGTCCAGAAGGCCTGGAATAACTTCCGTAAACGCGATTAAAAGCGGCACAATGATCAATCGGTAATTGGTAAAATAAACGCCAGCTGCCAGAACACTGGAAAGGAAGGTCCGCCAGGTCAACTCCTTGGGGAACACATAAAAATAAAGCGTGAGCATAAAAAATAAAGTGCTCAGCGACTCCTGCATGGCCAGCCTTGAATAAAGAACATGACTGGGCAGCACAGCCAATATCGCGGCGCTTAAAAGCGCCGTAGCCTGAGAATTGGTCATCCGCTTGGTAAAAAGATAAACGACCGGCAGCGTTAACAAACCAGCAAGTGTAGAAACGATTTTAGGAAAAACAAAAAAGTCCAACCCTCCCCACAGGGCCCGGGAATCGACAATAAAAAACCACAAGGCCTTTCCCGTTCCCAGGGAAAGCCGAAGGACGGCATACAAGGCCTGCATAAACGATCCAAGGTCCTGCGGCGGGTGCTTATCGATGATCTCCAAAAGCGGGTAATTGAAGTTTAAATAGAATCCCTCGTCATAAAAGAACATAAAATTGCTGGTGACGTTAGTGATCCTCAGAATGACCCCGAACAGGATCACCAGCCATAAAGACCACTTTACGAAGATCGGGAAATTTTGCTCGAACTGCCGAGAACTTAACATATTATTTTTTTATCCCCAATCCTAAATAAACCAACGGCCTTAAGATGCTCCACCAACCGGAGAATGGCTTCATTTTCGTGTATCCCTCCTGCGAAGGCGGGTAAATTTTTGAGACTGGGACTTCCTTGACTTTATAACCCAGTTTAATGGCCTTATAAAACAAATACGGTTCTAATTCATATTTGTCCAGCCAATCCTGGTTTAGGTCGATGCGCTTATCGTCCAGAAGTGAAAGCCTCACCGCCCGGCAGCCGTTGGTGCTATCGGTGATCCAACGGCCGCTGACCAAAGAAAACAATAACGGATGCACCGTTCGCGTGGCTATCTTCCGATAAAACGGCATGCCGCCGTGCACTCCCCCCTTCAAATAACGGGAGCCTTGGATAAGATCAAAACCTTCTTCGATCGCCTGCTTAAATTTAACGATATCCTGGGGATCATCCTTATCGTTGCCGGATGCAAAAAAGATCGCCGTGTAGCCTTTCTCCCTGGCATAGCTGAACAACTGCCGGATACAATGCCCGGCCCCTTGCGTTTTTTCGTTACGGATGACTATGACCGGGATCCCGGAAGGGACACTTTTAAGCGCGCCATCGGTTGAACCGTCGTCAATGATCAAAACATCATAAAGGACATAGTCATTATACTTATTAATGACGCGTTTGATCTTTTCCCCTTCATTATAAGCGCAGCTGCCGATCAAATATTTTTTCATCTATAATTTGATCCTTTTGTCGGTTCGGAATAAATAAACCAGGGTGATGAAGAACAAGATAAGCCCCCAGAAACTTATTTGCAGGGATCGATAAAAAAGTTTGGGCTGGAACCGAAACTCCACCACATGGCGTCCTGCTTTTACCGGACAGGCCATGAACGCGTAATTGGCGATAAAGACCGGGACCTCTTGGTTATCGACAAACGCTTTCCAATTCTTGTCATAACTTTCATTAAACAATAAGACACCATCTTCCTTGCTATTGATTTCGGATAAAATCTGATCACTGCTTAGCACCGAGCCGCCGACGATGTTCACAGATTCTGCCGGTTTGCTCACCTTGGCGATCTGCGGATCTTTATTGATAAACACCTGCTCTTTGGGGTGAAACCCATCCTCTTTAATTCGCTTAAGCATCTCCCCTTCATTCCCGGCCACGGAATAATCATAGAACATCATCATCCGTGAAAGGGCATTCGGCCGCTCACTGACGTTTTGTTCGTTTAAGAATTCATATTTGACCGCGCTTAGATCCAAGAACCGCTCATCCGAACTGGCCTCCTCCGGATAAATAAGAACGGTTCGTTTCGGATACCCGAAATTGATGATAAATTTCGAAAAACGTTTTGGCATATGGCCCATAATGCCGGAATAACTGGGAATGCCGAAAATCAAGTTTTCGTTAGCATTAAGACCCGCCTGCTGGAGTTTGTGAGCACGGTAATTAATGAGATCCAGCCTTCCCTTTACCTCCGGGCTGATGTCTTTGTACGGCGAGACTGTTTCCAAGAACGCCTGCTTGTATGGGGTGGGTGCTGAAACATTATCAAAACGGGCATTAAAGCCGATCAGATCCAGGAGTGTCAGGACCACAAAGGCAAACCAAAGATAATCCTTAGAGATCAATGTGTTCTTATAAAGGATAAGCAGCGACAGCCCGCTGACTATGAGCAAAATAAATTTGATCTCACCGAAAGAAACATCCAGGAGATAACTTCTTAACCCCACATCCATTTCCGAAAAAAAGGCCCCCATCGATGGCGCACATGCGACCACGATACCGAGGCCGATAGCGGCCAAGGCATTCTTATTTTTCAGGCTTTCGATCTTAAATCCGCTGGCATACAGCCATTTTTCCAGGGCAGCCGCGCTTAGCAGGCCTAAAATAGGCAGCAGAATAAAACGTAAGGCCTCTTCCTTCGCCTCGATCGGGCTACTAATCGCGGCAGCGGCTGCCGCAAATAACCCGATCCAGCACAAACCCAGTAAAACCCCAGAAATCCTAAGCAGATGAGCGTCTTTATCCCTCACCTTTGAAAAGGCGATCCCCATCCCTATCAAAATTAAGATTCCCACACGGGAAAAGCTTGCGATG
>MHFY01000110.1:32767-40621 GCA_001805375.1 Omnitrophica WOR_2 bacterium GWA2_47_8
CGCTAAACTGAGCTTCGGCAGAAGATCAGGAATCTTCACATTCTCCGTCTCAAGGTAATGACCGGTAAAGCCCAACAGCGCGCATATCCCGACCGGCAGGATAATAATGTAGTAGCTGTAATGGTTAAACGGAAAAAGCAGGATATTAAAGATCCCCCAAAACGGCTGGAACATCAACCCTAAGGCCAGCGCAACAAAGGCGTATGCTTTCCAAAAGGCATGCTTCCCCTTCGGCCCAATAAAAATGTTTACTGCCAACAACAATGCGGACAAGACGCCAAAATAAACGAAGAATGTATTTTGCGAATTTGACGGCAGGTCGCTTTGTTCAAAGATAAGGTTTAAATTGGGCGACGTTAAGGCGTTGAAAGACTTTGCCCCCAGCCAGCCGACGATCTCCGGCAAGAACAAACGGATGAAAAGAAAAAACCTATCATGCAGGGTATAAAAATTCTCCACCACCCGGTTACTGTCCATCACGCCGATGACACAAGGGATGATCCGGACAGCGCTGATCAAAAGGCCGGTCAGCAAACTTAAGAACGCAATGCGTATCGTTTGCCCTCTCTCCTTCCCCTTTAGACTTAAAACGCGATAAAGTGTGAATGTCGCCAAGGCCAGCCCCCCATAAAAAATAAAGGCTGTGTTGGCGGAAGTCAAGGCCAAGACAACAGAAAGCGCTAATAAAATATAATTCCAAGCATCGCGACGTTTAGGGATAGACCACAGGCAATAAAGATATAAAGTCCCGGCGAAAAAGAACGATGTGGACGGAAAAATACTGAAGGTAAAGATCAACAGCGAACACATTTGATACACGATAGAACTGAACAGCGCCCATTTCTTGGACGGCAATTCTAAAGAAAAGAACCCGTAGGCACATAGCCCTAACGCTAAAACCTCTAAAAATGCCTTGGCCGTTAACGCGGTCAAAAGATCTTGGTCACTGAACAAAAAAATGATCCAATTCAGGGGATAATAGATCATGTTCCAGTGATTGGAAAAGAACGGTATGCCGTTATGCGCGAACGGATTCCACAAGCCTAACGAATGTCCGTGGAAAATATTCCAAAAAACCTGCTTGGAGTAAATAAACAGCGGATAGATCTCCCCTAAATTATCCGCGCTGGAGACCAAGATCTCTTTTCGCGCCAAAAAGGGCCAGAACAAAAAGACCGTGATCAAGAAATGAACCCCGAAGACAACCCGAGGGTTTATTCTTTCCTCTCCGTTCTTTTCAAGGCCAAGCGAGAATTTCGCGGCATACTTTTGTAAAAATACGCACAGATAGATCCCCAAGCTCAGCATAAAGACAAATAACAACCCGACACTCATCTGCTGTTTGATCTTAAGGCTTGTGTTATTTTCCTCCGGCGCCCGGATCCACTCCCCTTTTACATTATGGCCCTTCAGGGAAATGCCATGAAAAACCGTTTTTGGCAACCCTGCATGCGTGAGCATCAACCCGATAAATCCGCCCTTAATTTCCTCGGAAGAGGAACCCAGGTCCAACGACACCGCATTCTTTTGATTCACAAAAAGCTTAAAAATTTTATCCTTTAGATCGATCTTGATGGGTGCGATCTGCGGGTAAGAAACGTTCACCCTGGTTATAGCTGTGGTCTTTCCGTCTTTGAGCAGACCCAAAACAGCCTTACCGCCTTCTGTATCGAAATAAACAAAGTGGTAATTTCCCTTATCCTGATAATTAAACAGCACAACACTGGTGCGAGGATTGATAAGACTGAAGGAAAATTCGAAATCTCTGAGTTTATCCTGCGAGAGTGTAATAGCATCGAGATCGCCTTTGGCATCCAAACGGTAAAGTCCGTCCCGAGATTGATACCAGGAATAATTATCTTTCAGATCAAAGATCTTATAGTGCAGGAGCTTGGCCGTCTTAAGAAAGTGGCCGTAACTCAAGAAAAGGCCGATCAAGATGATCCCCAGCATAACAATATTTCTTTTTTTATTCTTTTCGAATGGCATGCTATTTCACTTTTTTAAAGATCGCGTAGAGGCCGAATTCCTTTGCCAAATTATACCTCTGTTTCATGGCCTGCCCTAGGCCAATGTCAGGAATTTCATTTAAATAAGAGACAAAATCCGTAACGATCCAGTCCGGCAGATCACCCTGGATCCTTTTTCTGACCTGGTCCCTCATCCTTCCCGGAACAGGGCTATGGTCCTTAACAAAGACGCCCAGCGGGATACCGCGGTAGCCGTCCCGGTTGCTCAAACCGTTCAAAATTTGCAGGTCCGTGACCACCAAAAGACTTTCAGTTTTGGGAACGTTCGTGTTAATAAATTCAACGATATTATCTAAGGCCTCCCCGACTTTTTTCTCACAGCGCCATCCCCGAAAGGCTGATGCCTTGATCGCATAATCGCCGATGGGATCTTTTTTCGAATAGGTCCACACCTTTAATTCCAGGCCATACTTAACGGATATCCCGATAAAGATAACCGTCGCTAAAACCAGCCCGGCGGTTGAAAAATTCCAAAGGTATTGTTGTATCCGTGTCTTAAGGGAACTTTTCACCCTGTACATGACGATAAAACAAACGGCCATAAAGATCCCCCACAAAAAGATATTGGCGCAGATCAAAATATCGCCGGAAAATATCGAAAAGATCGAGAGGACAAAGAGTGCGATCAGAAGCGTTAACAATTCTTTCTCTTCCTTCCAAAAGGAATAAGCGTTGATGAGGACCAGCAGCAACGGCACCCAGTAATAATTGGCCAGCCAACTCTGCACATTTAACAGTCTGGATAACCGGTCATGCGCGATCATCTGGCTGTAATCACTGATCTGCTGCCAATAATCCACCGGGGATCGGACAAGCACCAGCATCACGATCCCCCCCATTAACAGCCCAACAAAATGGCCACAAAATAATTTTGACCGATAGGGCGAAGTCAGAAAAACAGAAATGAATATTAGCCCCCACCCTATGCCGATATCCGTTTTGGTGATAAAAGCGAGGACAACACACACCCCGGGAAAAGCACCGACCAGGAATGCCTTCGAATCGGCCAAGGGGAAATGGATCAAAAAAAATACGACCGCCATGATCCCGAAAAACAATGCGGTTTGATTATGCCAGGGGTGGGAGATCGGCCAATAAAAAGACGTTGTCGTTAAGATCGTCACTAACGCGGTTATCCATACGGGGAGGTATTTCCTCGAAACGATAAAAACCGCCGTGATCACCAGTGAGTGAATAAAAATGAGATGGGCCAGCACCGCTGCCTTACCAAATCCGAAGAGTTTAAAAAATAAAGCATTCAGATAGAGATGCACCGGGCCGGTGTAATAAATAAAATCAGCATACGGTCTTTGGCCTGAGGCGATGCGCCATCCGCCGTCCAAAGGAAAACACATGTCGTAAAAATTGAATGTCCGAAAGGCGTTATAATTCAAAAAAAAGGCGTTAAGAACAAGCAGGGCGATCAGGAAGGATACATCAAACCAGGGACGTCGGGCCGGAAGCGATTGACCACTCATTTTTTTAGGTAGTCTCCACTTTTACCGCCGGTTTTTTTAAGCAGGCACACATCAGAGATCGTCATCGATTTATCAGCCCACTTCATCATGTCATAAACCGTTAAAGCGGAAACAACGGCTGCCGCGAGCGCCTCCATTTCAACGCCGGTACGCCCCAAACAAATGACCTCTGATACGATCTCAATACTATGCCTTCTCTTATCGATTTTAAAATCAACGCTCACCTTATTTAATTGAAGCGGGTGGCATAAGGGAATAATGCGGGGGGTTTCTTTGGCCGCCATGATGCCGGCGAGTTTGGCAACCTGAAGGACGTCTCCTTTTGGAGATTTCCCTTTCAGCAAGGCATTAAAGGCCTCTTTGGACATGCGGATACGGCCGCACGCCACAGCCGTGCGCCGGGTGATATCCTTCTGGCTTATATCGACCATTCCCTTGTTTTGTTTTAACTGGGCAGTTTTCATATTTAAGAATGGTCTATTCTAACGTGTTTGCGGCAAATAATAAAGTATAAATACTAGTACTAGTAAAGGTGGGCTTTGCGGAAATCGATCTTTTGGCGGAGGCCTTTTTTCTCTGAAGTGCGCTTTTTATGCTGCAGGATCGCTTCCTTTAAGGCCTTGGGACGCTTCCTATTTTTACGTTTCTCCTTCTCTTTTGCCTGCCTGATCTGCTCTTGGGCCCGCCGTTTCCCTTCTTCTATACGTTCAACCAACATACAGCGCGCTAAAAACCGGTTTAAAACCTGCGAGCGTTCGCTCTGACATTTAACCTGAATACCGGAAGGCTTATGAAAAAGACAAACACAGGTAGCCACTTTATTGACGTTCTGGCCGCCGGGGCCTGAGGCGTGGATAAAGGTCTCCTCTATGTCCCGCTCCAAGATATGGTTCTCGGTCATTCTCTTTTTAAGTTCAACCTCGGATAATCTTTTCATAATTTGGCTCCAGCTATAAACGCTTGTAAAGAAGCGCCGCCCAGTCTTTCCCCTTCTTTATTTTAAGGCACTTAAGCGGCAACCCTTTAAATTCGTTCCTCAGAAAACTTAACTTCTCCCGCGAGATGCCGGAAATCGCGAGATACTGTCCTTTTTTCACCAAGGAACATATCTTGCGCTTGAAAGCGACCAGTGTCTTAGTGACTAAATTGGCCGCCACAAAATCGTAAGCTTTCTCTTTTTTAAAGACCTTTAGATCCTGCTGTTTGATCCTAGAAAACCGATGGCCGTTAACCTTCAAATTCTTCTGCGCAACCTCGACGGCAAGATCATCGATATCCAAGGCGTCCACGTCCCTGGCAGAACATTTGAAGGCTACAATGGATAAAATGCCGGTGCCCGTGCCCACATCCAAGAACGAATCAAAACGGCCCTTGCGGAATTCAATGAACTCAACCATAAAGCGCGTGGTCTCATGCAGGCCGGAACCGAACGCTCCTGTTGTATCGATATAAACCGGACTGCGTTTCGTTGGTTTATACTGCCTGCGCCAGGCATAAGGCACGACATCAAAGGACGGGGTAAGTTTGAAAGGTTTAAAATTTTCCCTGCTCTTTTTAAGCCAATCACGGGATCGCAGGACCCGATAAATGAAACGGACATTCTTAAATTGTAAAGCCGCAATGTCCTCTTTTATTCTTTTCGCCTTCCTTTTTTGCGGAACAAAAAGCGAGATCGTGACCTGGCCGTCTTTACTGCTTTCAATAATATCCTGCTCTTTGATCCCCTGGTTTAAAAGAACCTGCCGGATGATGTCCGCGCAACCTATAGATCCTGCCTTAAATTTAAGGCTGATTTCAACGGTCTTTCGGTTAAGTTTCTTAAACATACTTAAGAATTATAAAGCATCCCATCGGCCATGAAAATAAAAAACTGGGATCTTCTCATAAAGAAGACCCCAGTTTAATTTTGAGATAAAAATCAATTAAGGCTTTAGGCTTTCCGTATCTCCGCTTTTTAAATACTTATAAAACTCCCCTTCGGTCGTTAAGATCAGCGTTGTTTCCGCGTTTACGGTATACCGATAGGTATCCAATGTCTTTAAGAACGCGTAGAACGCCGGGTCTTTGCTGAAGGCCTCGGCATAAATACGTATGGCCTCGGCATCGGCCTTGCCCATGATTTCCTGGGCCTGGCGATAGGCATTGGACTGGATGTCCTGTAATTCTTTTCCCATCAAACCTTCGATCTCTGCCTTTTTCCCCTGCCCTTCGGAGCGAAAAAGTTCCGCCGCGCGTTTTCGCTCGGCGATCATCCGGTCATAGACCTTGCGCCTCACTTCCTGCACGTACGTCACGCTTTTGATACGGATATCGATCAATTCTATGCCGTAGCTTGGGACAATTTCATTGGTTCTTTTAAAAATTGCTTTCGTGACATTGACCCGGCCGAATTTTACCCGGTCAAAGGTATTTTCATCTAAGAATTCATCCAAGGCCTCACCGGCCTTTGCACGTTCTTTATAGCGGTCGATCAATTCGTTGGAATTACTCACTGTTTCGATAAGATTGTGGCCGGAAATAACGTCCCGCGTCGCGGCGTCGATGATATCGGCCAGCCTGGACTGGGCAGCGCGTTCAGAACCCATCGATTGCATGAATTTTAAGGCATCATTGATACGCCAGCGGGCTGTCGTGTCGACCCAGATATAGCGTTTATCCAGGGTAGGGATCTGATTGGGATCGCCATCCCACTCCATGATCCTCTTTTCAAAATAATTCACCTTTTGAATGAGGGGTATTTTAAAATAAAGACCGGCCTGCGTTATCGCCGGCCCCATAGGCTCGCCGAACTGCGTGACGATCGCCTGCTGCGTCTCATCGACGGTAAAGATAGCCCCGCCTATAAAAAAAACCACAATGATAAAGACCAGGATCAAAAATGTGGCGACATTATTTTTCATCTGCTTTACTTCCCTGAAGGTTTAAAAGAGGAATAATGTTCGTTCCTTGCGGATCCACAATGTAAATCTTTCCGGCCTTGGGCAAAACTTCGCGCAGTGTCTCAAGGTAAAGACGCTTTTTTGTGACATCTTGGGCTATTTTGTAAGCCTCCCAGGTTTGAGAAAACTTAGACGCGTCCCCCTTGGCTTCATTAACTCTTTTTAAGGCATACCCTTCCGATTCCCGGATGACCTTCTCCGATTCGCCTTTGGCCCTTGGAACAACCTTGTTGTAGGCCTCCCAGGCCTGGTTAATGACCTTTTCTTTTTCCTGTTTGGCTTCGTTAACTTCATTAAAAGAAGGCTTTACCTCATCGGGCGGGTTGACATCCTGGAGTTTGACCGTTTCGATATGTATCCCGCTTCCGTACGAATCAAGGATCTCCTGAAGCTTTTTCTGCACCATGTCATTGATTTCCATACGCCGTATGGTCAGGGCCTCTGACACAGAACTGTCCCCTACCACCTCACGCATGACCACCTGCGAGATATCCCGGACCGTTTGCAGAGGGTCACGGATATGAAATAATAATTTCACGGGGTCTTTGATCTTAAATTGCACGATCCAGGTCACGTCCAAGACATTCAGATCCCCGGTGAGCATCAAAGACTCGTCATGAAAAGACTGAGTGGAATATTGATTGCGCACACCCGGGGTGTCGGTGCGGAAACCGAATTCCTGTTTATAAACCCGCTGGACTTTCACTTTATCCAATTGCTCAATATTAAAGGGGAGCTTCCAATGTAGGCCGGGCTGTGTTGTCCGGTCATAACGGCCAAAACGGCGGATGATGCCCACCTCATCAGGATCGATGGAATAAAAACTCGTTAAGGCAAACCCTAAAACAACGAATAAAAGAATATACAACGGAAGATACTGCGAGAAATTGGAAAATTTCCTTTGGCCTTGGCGGAATAATTCTTCTGGGGTATCAGGTATTTTAAAAGGCATGTGGTTATTCTAAAGTTTCTCTATGAATTGTCAAGTGCTCTTACAGATTTAACTGGGTCCTCCCGCTGTAAAAATCTCCCAATGCGCTGGTCATACATGCGGCTTCTGTAATAATAAATTCCGCTCTCGGAATCTAGACGCCGGCCGGTGAAAAAGAACGGATTGCCGATGGTACTGGGCGCCGAAGGCGCCCCAAAGACATCATAGTTATACGATTCCACAACCGCCCCTGACGCATTTGTAATATCGGTCACACTTCCCAACCCATCGTAATGATAATAATAAGTATTCCCGCCACGCGTCATCGTGAGGACTTCGTCGATGTTATCGCCGTAGACATAGTCGGCCAGCAAGGCGCCGGTTGAAGAACGCTCTTCGATCTCTGAAATGATTTCTAAACTTACGGAACGCAGTGAACGTAAGTTTGTGAAATCATTCATCCCAGGAGCGAAGCG
>MHFY01000110.1:40630-46737 GCA_001805375.1 Omnitrophica WOR_2 bacterium GWA2_47_8
AAGGAAGCAAAAAGAACTAATAAATAATTTCTTAAACATTTAAATTGATAATTCGGGTCCCGTTACACGTCCCGGGAGTTTTGATGAACTATTCCAAACTTAAAAAATCAGGACAATATTCTTTTAAAGCTTGGGCATACTTACTTAAAACTTCCTTTAGAACGAAAGGATTTTTTAAATATTCGTTTATGGAAGGCTTAGAAAAAACCAAGTTGGGACTTTTATCCTGAAGTATTGTATCTAAATTCATATAGTATTTCTGATTTGGATCACTCTTTAAGATTGGATAGGGCGGTAGCTTATTCTTGATCAATCTAATGATTTCAACTTCGACGCCAGCTTCTCTTAGTGAATAACTTATACGTATGGCAACAGTTTTTTTCATATATGTAAGACTTTCCGTAAAGACATCATTTTCATACTGAGGCTGGTTAAAATTAAACTCTTTATTAAGATAACAAAAATAATTAAGTGCTAAATCCCTAAATTCCATTGTCATTTAACTCCTAATTTCTTTAGAATTCCAGCCTCAGCTCGATAAAAAATACTAATAGCCTTTTTATCTTTAGGCCCGATATCAATAACTCTGTACCCGCTTTTAACCTTTCCTGTAAGCCAATCAATGTTTGCTCGTAAAGCATTTCTTAAGCCTCCCATTTGTTGGATCGTCTGGGTAGGACTATAATATTCGGCACCTATCCTCTTGGCAAAAGGTATTACTCGATTAGTCATGTCTTCACCAATAACGATGGTTTTTTCACCGACAGAGCAAAATCCTGCTGCCTTTTTAGCAAATGTTCCAGCACCTCCTATAGGAACGATTATTGCTCCTGCTTCCAGCAGTTTCTCCGGATGAGTTAAATAGGAGGGCATAAATATTTCAGTTTTCTTAAAACTCTCCTTTAATAGCATTTCCCACAGATTACTATTATTGATTACTGGACTTAATCCATACGGATCCACCCAATTCACGGGTGAATTCCAGACGTAGCCATAAAGATTCATCGAATCGAAATACCCCAATGGATCTCGTTGAGTGAACCTTCCGATCTTCCAATCGTACGGGCGTGCCCTGTAATGATAAATTCCACTCTCCTGATCCAATCTCCGGCCGGTAAAGAAAAACGGATTGCCGATGGCGGAAGTCCGCGACGGCTGGCCGTAGACATCGTAGTCGTACGACTCAACAACCGCGCCTGCCGCGTTGGTGATGTCGGTGACGCTACCGAGGCCGTCATAATGATAGCAATACGTCGAGCCGCCACGAGTCATGGTCAGCACTTCATCAATATTATCGCCGTAGACATAATCGGCGGCCAAAGCGCCGATTGCGTCCCTCTCTTCTATTTCCTCATCGCCGTCGTAGATGAAATACGTGGTATTGGCGCTGACGGTTTTTGATATTCTCCTGTTAAATCCGTCATAGCTGTATGCTGATGCCTGATTGCTGACCCCTGACAATCGATTCTCCTCATCATACACATACGTGTTGACGCCGTCATTGGTCAAATTCCCATTATTGTCGTACGAATACGTCTGCGCGCCCACGCGGGTATATTGATTCAAATTATTCGGCACGTACAGCGTCCCATCGGCATTCAAACGGTTCGCCGCCAGGTCATACGTATATGAATGAGTTTGTGATCCGCTGACTCCCGTGAGCTCATAAATATTATTATAGTTGTAACTGAAACTCTGATTCCCTGCCGGCCTGGTGACCTGCAAGGCCTTTCGGTTGCCTACATTGTCATAGAGCGTGTAATTAAACTGCGAAAAGGGGGTCGGCTGGCCTAAAACCAGATTCGTCACTGAACCAAATTGATTTGCCATATCATACCCGTACATCGCGCCCTGCAGAGGATTGGTCATGAATCCTTTCGCCGTCCGTCGGTCCAACGGGTCATACATGTATTGCAGAAGGTGCGTTGTCCCGATGAACACATCCTGTAATCGATCATTGGCGTTGGGCAAAGTGGCCACGGTCTTTCCGGAAGGATACTGTAAGGAAGTTCGGTTGCCGACTTTGTCGTAGCCGTAAGTCAGGATAAAAGGACTTAAGGAACCGAGAATTTGAGTATTAGTGCGGACCCGGCTTAAGTTGTCGTAGGTGAAAGCATTATTGCTGATGTTATTGTTTGTATGCCGAGCCGAAGTCAACCGCGAACCCAAATCATATCCGTAGGTGATATTCAAAGCTGACGTGGCCGGAAAGCGTTTAGCGATAAGACGATTAAGGGCGTCATAATCGTACTCCATCACCCGTGGGCTTGCCGGCCGGCTGTGCGTCAAGCGTATCAAATTCGAATTCTTGTCATATTCATGGAGTGTATTCTTTGTGTCGGCGTAGGTCATCGTTGACAACCGGTCAAATAGATCAAAATCGTACGCGGTAACATTCGTATTGCCGTCTTGGATCGCGCGCAAATTACCGTTATTATCATAGAGGTATTCCGTAATGCCGCGGACGGGAGAATTCGCGTCTTTGATCCTGAATAAAAGATTACGCTCATCGTATTCGTATTCGGTCAGATGATTTTCCGCGTCAAGAACGGATTTCAAATTTTCATTTAAGTCGTAATCCAAAATTGTGACACGGCTCAACGGATCAGTGATCGTCCTTAAATTATCGATATTGTTATAGCCGAACCGCGTGACCTGCCACACCGTCGCGGCCTGGTCGGCCTGGCGCTCCAGCCGCTCTAGATTCCCGGCGGCGTCGTAAAAATATTTCGTCAGAAAATTCAAGGGATTGCGCTCATCGGTCAAGCGGTTCATATTGTCAAAGATTAAGCGCGTGATCCTGTTCTCCGCGTCAGTGATCTGGTTCGGGTTACCGTACTGGTCGTAGCCGAATAATGTGACCGCGTTAATACCGGTCTGGTCCTGGATGATCTGCCGCAGATTCCCCTGCGTACCCAAGGTTCCCATGAGCGGATAATAGGTGTAATTTGTCAAAATCCGGTTGGGGTCATCGATTTCCGTGATTTGACCGTTGGCATTGTAACGGAACCATACCGTCGGACTCCCACCGGTCACCGCGGGATAAACGATCCGCACCAAATTTCCTTTCGTCCCGTAGCGCGGGTCGGTGGTGGGCAGTTCGTAATCATAGGTGGCGGTTGTGACGCGGCCTAAGGCATCGGTTATAATTTTTATTTGATTGAAACGTGATTCATAAGTGAATGTCATCGCAATATCGTTGGTATTATTATCCGGATTTGTCATGTTGGTTTTGCGGCGGATCTCCAGAACGTTCCCCCTCGCGCGGGCGTTGGTGTTGCCCGCATCATAAACAAATTTAACGCCGTTGTTTTTCGGATAAATGATCTCACTGGGGTCCCCATCCGTGTTGCGGGACGTCGTTGTCCGCCGGCCGCTGGGATCGATCTTTATTGTATCGGCGCCGAATTTATCGGTAACATACCGGTTCCTTCTGTTATTACCGTCCGTGAAGCTTGCCTCAACTGAGGCAGGCCTTATCACCGGCAAGGGATTTGTCCTTGTCCCCTGGCCTCTGGCTATGTCAGCGACTCCTATTGTTTCGCTGGGAGCGATCAAGCGCGTCGA
Source organism: Omnitrophica WOR_2 bacterium GWA2_47_8 (assembly GCA_001805375.1). Taxonomy (GTDB): domain Bacteria; phylum Omnitrophota; class Gorgyraeia; order Zapsychrales; family GWA2-47-8; genus GWA2-47-8. The sequence goes on from MHFY01000110.1 coordinate 44,198, forward strand.
GCCGTCCGGCCGCCGGCTTTGAGTATTGCGCCCGGCAAAATTGTAATCATAACTGGTAATGAAATTGCGCTTCGACCTCTGCGAGCGGAGGCGGTGATTGGCATCATAGCCGAAGTCCCTGAACCTTCCATCCGGATCAATGATACGGATCAAATCCCCGGTATTGAGATCACGCGTAAAGCGTGTCATTCGTCCGTTGGGGTCAACAATGTTATCAAGATACGCGCCGACATAGTTAAACGTTGTAACTAAACCAACCGGGTCGGTTATTGTCCGGATCCGATTTTGGGCATCGTAGGCGTAAGCCGTGGCATTGCCGTTTCGATCGACCATCGAAGTTTGATAACCGTTCGCGTCGAAATTGATCTGCGTCCCGTCCTTGAAAGCGCGGGTAAAGGTGCCGTTCAGATTCTGCACAAGCGTGGAAAAATCACCCGGCGGGGTTAAAAATCCGTTTTGTCCGCTGGGCTGCCAGAGCATGACCGAAGCGCTCAAACTGACACCTGAACTATTGACTGAAGCCAAATCCGGATAGTTGTCATTATTAAAATCTCCCGAGGCCATGTGTCCGGGAATTTTTCGCATATCCGCGGAATTTCTAAATGTAAACGGCCCCAAAAATGTGCCGTCTCCTTGGCCTAACAGAACAAAAAACCTGTTCGAACCGGTAATGATCTCATCCGGATAAGCCAAGTCTAATTTTCCGTCCTGATTGAAATCTTCGAGTATAAAGTCACTCCCCTGCCGGGTTGTCGAAGTAAACCTTCTATTCTGAGAGGGGAAATTGCCGTTGCCGCTTCCCAGCCAAACACTGAATCCGCTTATATTATTTTGTGCGGCATAGGTAACAATGTCGAGAATGGAATCATTATTAAAATCTCCCAGATACGATTTTAAACCCTCGCCGCTGGGGAAATAATTGATTGTCGACAAATAAGTAAAATTACCCGTTCCATTGCCTTTCCAAATGCTTGTGCCGCCCACCTGTTCGTGCCCCGTAATGATGTCCGGGATATTATCGCCATCCATATCCCCTTCATCGACCGACCAAGATGAATTGAAACCGTTTGTCGCGAATGTCTGCGATAGTGTAAAGCCGCCTTGACCGTTGCCCAGAAGCACGGATACGCCCTCGCTTATCCGGGGAAAAACACTTCGATAAAGGATACTGGCCACGGCGATATCTTTTCGGCCGTCGCGGTTAAAATCGCCGGAAGACGCGAAGCTGACACCCGGGACAACAATAGTCGTGCCGTTGTTCATAAACCCACCCAGCCCGTTTCCCAATAAGGTTTCGATCGTATTCCCGGCCACTCGACCGTTAGGGACAACGGCATCCAAAATACCGTCATTGTTGAAATCATCAAGGACCTGCGGACCTGAAGTGCTGGTCTGCATACTGTTCGCGCTCGCATGAAAAGTAAAATTTCCCGTCCCATTTCCCAGAAAAGATTTCAACACATACGGCGACGGGTTCCAATCCACAAAGGTCAGATCGGCATTTTGATCCCTATTGAGATCCGCGGCTTGAACATAGTACGGAACAGTTAAATTGGAAGTGAATTCCATGGGATTCGAAAATCCGCCGAATCCTTTGATAAATACGACGGTCGAACCGTCTCCTTCCTCTATTAACGCGCTGCCGTCATACTGGATGCTTAATTTCTGTAAACCATCCAGTGTCCAGCCGGCACCAAAAGGACTATTCTGCTGATTATTGACGATGACATTACCGGCTAGAACAGTTGAAATGGACGAAGCCAAATAATTGTTTGTTAGAAATAATTTATATGGATAGCGCCCCGTTGGGAATGTGCTGCCGTCAAATTGTACAACCTGCCGGATGGTTTCGTCTTGATTGCCGTTTAATGTACTTGTATTGGTAAAAATCTCCTGTCCCTGACTGACATTAGCGACCTCTAACTTGGCGGAAACGGTTTGAGGAACGGCTGAAATACGAGGGATCGTCGTATCCATACTGATCGTCGGTTGGGGATCCGCGTGCAAACTGTGATAATAAAGGCGTAAATTCCTTTCCTGGCCCAATGAACGATAACCAACCAAGTCATGCGCAACCGTCAAATCTCCTGAACTGACAGCTGTTTGAGAGCCTGTGCATTCCTTATGGCAGCGCGGGAAGCTCTTATTAAAATCATTATTTTCATTATCATTGGCCCTGGCGGACGGCGGCATCATAAAATGCCAGTCGGTGGCGCGGATCCCTCCCACGATCGTGTCGATGGCCGATCCGCCGGCATTGACTCTTCCCTTTCCTACCGCGACAAAAGCACCGGTCCCGGCTTCCAGAGACCATAATTCTGTTTCCGAGCCGGGCCTCAAGTTATCAGGGTTAGGGAAGGTGATAGGCACGGGTGTGGCAAAAGTTACACCGACCGGCTGGATCGTAATAACTAATCCCGGCTTAAGCTGAGAGGGCATGGAAGCCGGCGCCAAACTATTAGGAACGATCGAAATCGACATCGGGCCGGAATAATTGACAGGCGGGTTGCCGATCTTGGCCGTATTCGGCGGTATGGTCA
>MHFY01000110.1:46748-47556 GCA_001805375.1 Omnitrophica WOR_2 bacterium GWA2_47_8
CAATAAGAGTGAATTCTTCACGAAAACTGGAATACAAAGCTCCTCCAGGACCGGGTTGCGCATTAGTCGCGTCAATATCCAAAATTTGATGGCCAGAAGGGATCCCGGCCGGTGCCGTCAGCAGAAAATTACCCTGGCTGTCACTCAATGTGGAATAAGCGGTCCCCAGCAATGAAATCCTGGCTCCGACTATAGGTGTCATAACGGGAGGGATACGTACAAAATCGTTTGTGTCAAGCAAGCGGCCTGATAATTCAGTTACCGATCCGGCACCGGGGCCGGTGACATTAATCGTAATCGTCTCATCATCAGTAAAGGTACCGTCGTTAACAATAAATCTAATTTGGACCTGCCCAACCTGATTGGCAACAGGATGAAAGTTAAAAATTCCTTCTCCCCGCTGAGGATTTGTGGTCTCAAGCGTGGCATTGGCCGGCAACGGCACAGGCTGTGCGGAATAATAGAGAGGATCATTATTGGGATCTTGGGCTGAAAGCTCAATGCGCAGTGTTCTGCCCAACGCTACTGTTTTATTTCCGATCGGATTAAGGATCGGCGGCAGAGGTTCCAGGGGCGCCGGCGGTACGGGAATCGCAATTTGGGCTTGAGGTTCGATCGGAACAGGGGGAATAACAATTAAAGCGAAAATTAAAGAACATTGAAAGAATCGAATGATAAAATGGCGAGAAAATTTTTTCATGAAGTTGTCCCCTCTCTTACCGTTTATGTAAGTTAATTTAAGAGGGGATTGGGAAAGACAACTCAAGTGTAACTTTCAAGTTTAAAGAAGTCAACCTCTATTTGTCAG
>MHFY01000110.1:47615-68564 GCA_001805375.1 Omnitrophica WOR_2 bacterium GWA2_47_8
GGCCGCGATCTTTGCGTTCCCGGGGCTGGTTTCGGGCAGGATCACCAAGAATTCATCCCCGCCATAGCGTCCGACGACATCGACCAGACGTAAATTTTTTTTCAACGTTTGAGCGACCTGCTTAATGACCACATCTCCCTGCTGGTGACCGTGAAGGTCATTGATCACTTTAAAATGGTCCACATCGATCATCATACAGGAGACGGTCGAACCGTACCGTTTTGACCTCAAAACTTCAGATTCTAAATGCTCTTTGATCGTTGTATGGTTGTAAAGCCTTGTGAGGCTGTCCAATTGCGCCAATTTTTTTAAATACTGTTCGGTTTTTCTTTGTTCCGTGACGTTCTCTAAAAGAACAATAACCCTGCGGAATGTTTTATGATAACGTCCCGGAACAACCAATTTTAAACGCACATCGATGGACCGACCCTTTAGGGTTTTATATTTGATCTCCGCTTCAAAAAAAAGCTTCCCTTCCAGCAGAACCGAAAATTTCGCGACCAAGACCTTGAACAAATCTTTCGACCAGCTTTTATAGATGTTCTCGGTTAAATTTGCCCTGGAAGGGGTATCAAAAAATCTCAAAGCAGCTTGATTGGCACTGATGATCTTAACCGCGTTGAAGGTTTCCTTGACCAAGTCAGGGTGTTCCAGCAGATAATTATGCGGGTTGGTGACCGTCTTGTCCTGCAAATGCCGGCGGAGCTTTAAAAGGACGGACAAGTCCTCTTCGATAATGGCGACCGGAAGCTCATCAAAAATGATCTTACATGGATCCGAAGGATCGATCTGTGGGGTCATTTTATTTCACCTTTTCGATCTTAACGATGAATTTCCCGCCGATAGGCTCGCCTATTTGCGTCACTTTAAATTCATCCGTTAGGACCCAATTGTTTAACGAATAGAGGTCCGTCTTTTTTACGATACCGTAAGTGGTGCCCTGCGACGCCAGAAAATCCATGACCTTCTCCCGTGTATCCAAAAAGGGGACCGGATGCGGGCTGAAAAACGGCTTCCCGTTGACATCGATGACCGCCATCGGACGATCGAGATAAAAACGAACGCCGCGCACATAAAACTTACTAGCCAGGACGGTCTTATCGGATGTATCGAGAGCCTTAAAGACATCGGTGATATCCTTGCAGGAAACCCACGGTTCAGCGTAAGGTTTGCCTAAAAAAAGAAAAATGAGGATGACCGCGGTTATGGAGGTCTTCGCGAAAATAATCCTCTCCGGCTGGTTTTTCAAATTAAAAATGACCAGCAAGGCCGCCATGATCACGCTTAAAACGGAAAAGACATAGACCGGCGTCATATTAACAACAATGCCGGGATACTTCTTGGCGTAGATCACGGCATAGACAGCCCCGCCAAGAAGCACGAGCGCTATCAAATAACCGGAAATCGACAGGGCATTAAAAGGCCCCTTTTTCTCATCGAGAACCCTGTCTAAATAAAAGGCCAGCAGGATCGCGACGGCCGGGAATACCGGAAAAATATAACTGGCTAATTTGGAAGACGCCGGCTGGACAAAAACATACACGCCGAGGATCCAAAAGAGCAAGAAAACAAGCGGGTCCCGTAAGCCGGGAAGCCCCCGCACAACTTTATAAACACAAGCTGCCGTCGGAAGGAACAGAAAACTCCATGGCATGACACCGACGAACATAAGGCCAAGATAAAAATACCATAAATTGTTTTTGGGATGCTCCGCATCGAATAAACGCCTGACGTGAACATTCTGCCAGTACTCATCAAGAAAGGTCTGTCCATACAGTTGAAACATCACGGCATGCCACGGGACCGCAATGGCGATGAATAAAAAGAATCCCCACAGCGTGGCGCGATTTCTAAAGAACGTACGTTCCTTTTTATAGATCAGGAAGGCCAAAACCGGACTTAGGCTGAAACAAACGCCTAAGATCCCCTTGGTTAAGACGGAGACTCCCATCACGGCAAAGAAAAGGATTATGCTTGCATCTTTATGTTTTCGATTGTAAAACCCGTAGCAAAAAATGGCTAAGGCGATAAGGACCCAGATCGAAAAGACCATATCCGTTAGGACCGCTCGGGCCAAGGCAAGATAAATAAAACTGCTGGAAAGAATGATCCCCGACAAGAACGCAAGCCGTTTACTTTTAAAAATGGTCCACGCCATCCAATAGGTCGCCCCGACACCCAGCATCGCAAAGAACGCCGGCCAGAAACGGGCCACAAACGGCCCTGTGCCGAAAAGTTTAAACGCGATCATCATCAGCCAATAAAAAAAGACAGGCTTTTCGAATTGCGGTTTATCGAAGATCATCGGCGTCAGCCAGTTATTATGCTGAAGCATTTCCTTGGCGCTCTGGGCATAAAAGACTTCGTCCGGATGCGTCAGGCTGATGATCCCGTTACCGAACATCAGAAAGAAATAGGAAAGGACTGCCAGGATGCAGATCAATCGCCCGTGGCTGTTTTGGGAAACCCACTCAAATCTCATGTAAGCATTTCCCTGATCGAAACAAATTCATAACCTTTCGCCTTTAATGTTTCAGCCAGCAATGGGATCGCTAAGACCGTCTGCAATCGATCTCCCCCTTCTGCCTTAAAAACATCGCCGCTGTCATGGAACAATAGGATATCACCCGGTTTCACATGGCGGGTTATATACTTTACGATATATTTATGATTAAAGGAAACCCAATCTTTGGAATTTAAAGACCACAAGACAATCTGGTATCCCATGGATTTTATTTTTATTTTCAGCTCTTTACTTAACCAGGCCTTCGGCGGGCGAAAGATATTGGTGGTCACCCCCGTGGCTTCCTTGATGACCACTTCAGAATATTTTATTTCCTCTTCGATCTCAGGCAACGTGTAGTAGATCATCACGCTATGCGCGTAACCGTGGTTGCCGATGGTGTGCCCCTCTTCAATAACGCGCCTGGCGATCTCGGGATATTTTTTCACGTGATGCCCGATCATAAAAAAAGTGGCCTTGATATTTGCTTTTTTTAATTCATCCAGGATCTTAGGCGTCCAAAGAGGCGATGGGCCGTCATCAAACGTTAACGCGATCTGTTTTTTGGAAGATTTGACACGATACACTGTTCCTCGTCGGGTCAGAAGGGCCTGGTCAAAAAAAAGGCAGAAACACATAACAAGCAGGACAACGGCCAAAATAAAAACCACCACTATAAAGGTAAGCCAACCCCAATTTATTGTCATTTCCAAAATTCCTATTTACCCCGTTAGAAAGTTTTGTCCTTTCTAACGGGGATTACTTTTCCCTTGATTGGCTACCGCGGTCATAGCCTTTTCAATTTCCGCCTGATTGCCCAGATAATAGTGTTTAAGGGGCTTTAAATCTTTGTCAAGCTCATAGACCAAGGGGATACCGGTCGGAATATTAAGGCTGATGATCTCTTCTTCGCTGATATTATCTAAATGTTTGACTAACGCGCGCAGACTGTTGCCGTGCGCCGCGATAACGACCTTTTTGCCGGACTTAATGACCGGGACGATCGTTTGCTGCCAATACGGCAAAAATCTTTTAACTGTGGATTCCAGGCTCTCCGTTAACGGAAGGTCCTTTTCCGAAAGGCCCTTGTATCTCGGGTCATGGCCCGGGTAACGCGGATCGGTTTTTTTAAGCGGCGGCGGGCAGATATTATAACTTCTTCGCCAGATCAAAACCTGTTCTTCTCCGTATTTTTTAGCTGTCTCGGCTTTATTTAAACCCTGCAGGTCGCCGTAGTGACGCTCATTGAGCTGCCAGGCATTATGGATCGAGATCCACATCCGGTCCATCTCATCCAAAACCAGCCAGAGCGTTCGAATCGCGCGTTTTAAAACAGATGTAAACGCAACATCAAAGGCATAACCTTCCTTTTTAAGTAATTTCCCCGCTTCCGTGGCTTCAGATATCCCTTTTTCCGACAGGTCAACATCGGTCCAGCCGGTAAAACGGTTTTCTTTATTCCACGTGCTTTCACCGTGCCGTAACAAAACAAGTTTCGTTGTTTGCATATCAGTCTCCCTGACTGCCGGCCCGCTTCGCCGATGGCTCATCGAGGCGAGCTGGCAGGCTGTAAAATTTTTCAAAATAAAGCCCTTAAACTGTTTCCATTGTACACAAAATTCCTTATTTTAAAAAGGAATAAAAGTGTTTTTCACGGGGACAATTGTATGACGGGGTTAAAATTTAGAAATAAGACTTCGCGGGCCTGCGCTGAGGCTTTATATTTTTAGGAGGATGCGGAAATTCCTTCGAGGGATTCTGCTTAGGTAAGTAATCATTGACCCAAGCCGCGGCAAAACGGTTGAGCCAATCTTCTGCTGCTTTTTCAAACCCGATATCATGGCCGGCCTTTTCGCTTTCCAGCCATTTATGCCGGTTTATTGCTTCGAGGACTTCGTCCTTTTGTAAAAGTTGTTTATAATCAATGACTTCCATATTGATTTTATTCTAATGCATGGACAAGTTACTTGTCAATGCTTTACAAAAGAAAGTTTTAAGGGGGCGGGTGTTTTGTCGACATTGCATAATTGGCGTTGCCGGACGATTGATTTCAGGCTATACTTTTTGTATGTACTTGTTTTCCTAAATGATACTTAGATGTAATAAGTACTATCCCAATTTCATCATAACGAATTGGGAATATCTAAGGAGTATTGGGATGAAACCATCCACCGCCTTTTTAATCTTTATCGTTTTGACCGTTTGGGCCTGCGTCCTGTTTTCCGGGTTTGTGACGGCCCTTAAGAAAACCATCAAACCCGCCCAGCGAAGCAAATTAAATGCCGACCAGATACTGCAGGAACAACGCCAATTCGCCGCTGACACAAAACAACAGCATGCCCAGCTTATGGAATCTCAACGCCAAAAAATGGATGAATTAAAACACCGCGCAGACCAGGGAACATCAAGCGATGCGCGGACGCAACAAGAACAAACCATGCAATACCAAAGACAGATGATGGAGGATTCCCGACGGCGCGCGGAAGAATCCCGGCAGCGCATGCAGGATTTGAGGCGGCGCTGATCAATGTTCTCGGGACTCCCAGATACGCCTGGTCATCTCAGACTGATAACTCTCTTCGATTTCTTGCAGTTCTTTCTTTCCTAAAAATTTATTTATGCATTCTTCAACAGCCCGCAAACGCTTGATCTGATAAATATACTCGGGGCGTTTCTCGGCATGGGTATCAGCGTAAAGGCCCTCTTCCTTCTTATGAATATACTCTTTGAATTCTTCCATCTTTTTTAAAAAGGCCGTATGGTCCTGCCCCTTCATCTGCGAGGCTTCGGCCTGCAGATTCTTTAACAAAGACTGGTCGATCATCAGCTGGGTGATCTTACGATCAACCCTATCCACTGTTTCCTTGGTCGTTTTATAGCACCAGATCAAATATCGGCGGATCAATTTTTTCTCTTCGGGGGAAATTTTGTGGTTGCCTTTTTTCATTACTGATCCGTGTTAAAAACAACGTTGCGGGACACCCTTTCCAAATAATTGACCGACGCGTCCAAGGAATCGTTGATCGCCCTCTTCATGGGCCCGAGGGGGCCTAGAAAGATGAGCATAATAACAACAACGGCTGTCACAACGAGCATGTATTCGATGAGCTGCTGGCCCTGCCTATTTTGATAATTTTTCATTTCTTATTTTTCTTTGCCCTCTACAAATAAATATAACACAAAAGTTCAGCTAAGGTAATCCTTTCGTCGCTTCCCTGCCTGCCGGCAGGGCTCCTCAGGGTGCCGGGGTCGAGAAATACTCGCCCCGTCAAATTAAGTCACCTTATAAACCTTGTCATTCTCCCTGACCCGCTTGTCGACCTTCAATCCCACTAATTTCCCTTTGGAAGCGGCTCTCACATCCACGCTTTCGATCTGCAGCGATCTGACCTTCTGTTTTAAATTTGTTCCTGCCCCCACGATGTGGATAGTATCTCCGACGCGTAAAGAGCCCCGGTTGATCCTAACGACACACACCATGATCTTAGAGAAAAAATGCGTAACTTCCCCTATTTCCAGCTCCGGCGGTTTTTTTACGGTTTGCGGCGGCGTTTTGACTGCTTTGATTAAAGTTCTTTTCTTTGGTTTTGCTTTAGAAACGGACGGCTTGCTGACTTTGAACTTTTTATGGCGGAGAACCTTTTTCAGCGGAGCGGATCGTCTTTTATGTAATGCCTTATGCGTTCGCCTGCTTTGCTTTTTTCGACGAGGCCGTCTTTGAATAATATGCTTTAAAGACGAGATGATTCTCTTAAAGAGTGACATATCCGATGATCCTCGCGTTATAAGCTGATCTTATCGGCAAAGTAGGAAATAATGGGCAACTTGACGTACTGCCCTTTAAGGACATGAATAATGCCTAAGAAGGACATGACCCCAAAAACAAACATCCCAAAATTTAAGACCCAATAAAACGGCGGCAGGATATGCAGGACAAACATCGCCACTTCTCCTAAAAAAAGCACCAACCCCTGCTTTCCGTGCGCGAGAACAAATTCGTTGTCCTTTTTTAAGATAAGCGGAATGATGCAAAGAATGGACAGATACGAGAGGATAGCAAAAACTTTACCTTCGAGGATTTCTTTTTCGTGGGCCTTCGGCAACCGGCTCATTTATCGACTTCGATCAACGAATTGATATCGCCAAAAGAATTGCGCTCTTGGCGTGGGTTTTGCGGATCTTCCTGCCATTTACCATCCACAATGAACTGATATTTATGAACCCCGGGATTTAACGGGAGCTGGACGGTCCATTCGCCGTTTTCGGTCCTCATCCGGCAGGATTCATCCAAGGACCAGTCATTGAAACTGCCCGTAATATAAACCGATTGGGCTTCGGGGGCGAACAAACGGAATGTCGTGATCAGCGGAGATTTCTGCACTTCTTGTTTGACCAAGGTCTGCATTTCGGAAGAAAAGTCCTCGGGAGCCGGGGCGCTCTTTTCGGCCTTGATGAGCTCTTTGGCAAGGCTGTAATAATCCTTGGATCCGCGGCAATATTTATCAAAATTGATAACGGTCTGGCCCATGACAGCGGATTCTTTAAGTTTGACATTGACATGAATGATCGTATCCAACAGGACATTCTTGAACTGGTCTTTGATCTTTTCAAGCATCGAAAAAGAATGCCGAAGCCGGGAATCGAACATGGTGATCAGGATACTGCTTTGGATCGGATGATTCAGCCGGTCGCGGATCAAATGAACGATATCCATTAAATGGTCCACGCCTTGCAGAGAAAAACGGCTGGTCTCGACCGGGATCATCACCTCATCACTGGCGCGGAGGGCATTGACAGTCAAAAAACCTAAACTCGGCGGGCAGTCGATCAGGATATAGTCATATTGGTCTTTTAAGGGCTTTATGATCTCCGTAAGTTTGAGCTCGCGCCCGATCTCATCGGCCAATTCCTGCTCGAGGGTCCCGACTAAAATATTCGATGGGGCAATGTCAAAGTTGGCCTCCACGTTTTTAATGATATTTTCAATGCGCAGCTTTCGCGGGGTTAACCGGGAGATAACATTGTACAAACTATTTTGTCCGTCGATGTTCAAACCAAGGGTCGCGTGCGCTTGAGGATCCAGATCCACCAGAAGCGTCCTTCGGCCGTTCAACGCCAGCGTTGAGGCCAAATTGATTGCGGTCGTTGTTTTACCGCATCCACCTTTTTGATTGGCTATGGAGATAATCCTCATGTGATCCTTGCCTCCCTCTGGTTGGAAAAGCGTTTAAAATTTTAATGTTCGCCCGGAGAACTATTAGCACTATGTTACCTAAACTGCATCTAGAGGGACACAGTGCAATACCTTATTCCTCTAAAATAAACAGATCAAAAATTAAGGCAATAAGGTATTAACTGGAAAAACTTACTTCATCGATCAAGACGGCGCCTTTTTTCTTCTCGGTATTCCAGGCTTCAAAAACAAAAGAAACATCGATCAAATTTGACCAATCGCTGATCGATCCGAATTCCTTGACCGGGATACTGAATTTTTTCCATTCACGGTCGACATTATGGATAAAATAAAAAGCACTTTCTTGTTTTGCGTTACGAATGACTATCTTAATAACTCCCGGGTGGCCTTCCTCTAAACCGCGTATTGAAAAATTCAGTTGCTCATATCGGGTCAGATCAATTTTAGGGATCGTCAGCGAAAATGTTTTAACGGATGGGTAAGGTTCATTAAGGTCGTATCTAACCCGTATCGGGCCGTTGTTTAAGGCAAAGATAACGTGGCTGTGCAGCGATTCAGCCCGATGCGTTAAAAAGGCCGTTAAACCGTAAAAAGAACTCGCCAGGATGATGACAGCAATAACCAGATTGATCCCCAGCCAGGCGGCGTTGAACTGCTTTTTCTTCTTCTCTTCAGTTTTATTTCTTTTGCCTAAATAAACTTGGGCTAAGTGATTATATATTTCGTCTCGTGTCATACGGCTCAATCTATATTATTAGCAAGCAACTGCTTACTAAATATTATTATTAATAAAATTACTTTATTTATAGTTATATTAACAAATAAACTTGCAATTCAAAGAATAAATTGATTTTTTTTATTTGTTGAGCTTGCCGGTTACCGTCGAGAAAATAAAATGCGGATCAAAAATCTCCGAAGGAAGATACGCAGCGGCTAAAATACATTGGAAAAGCATTTAGAGGACAAAATTTAAAGCCCCTGCCCGCATTTAAGCGGGCAGGGGCTTTAAAACAGTACTTAAACCGCCAACGATTAGAATTTCACATCAACGTTAGCTAAGTATTGACTCGCAACTTCATTGTTAGCTGCTGTAAAGAACTCACCGGGTGTAAACCAGCCCATATTAAGACCGATCTGGACATCTTCGGTATAATCATAGGCGAGGTCGACATCGACTTCATAACCGATCGTCTTATTCGTTGTAACTGCTGGGTTGCTGATACCGGCTGCGGTGTTGGGCTGTCGCATTTTAAAAGGACAGCTTGTCCCAAAACAGTTATTGCCGGGCGTTCCATCCGTGACCGATTTATCCAGCCAGAGCCACGTTCCAGTAACTTTGGTGGTCAGATCTTCGATCGGATTAACTTGAGCTGAAGCCATGACAATATGGGAATTCGTCAGATCAAACAGCGTGTTGTAGACTGTTCCGCTTGCTTGATTTTCAAACAGCGGATCCCATCCATGATAATCATCGCTTTGAGCTCCGGTATAATCGGGATTTTTGTCGCCTGTTGTATAGGTGTAAACACCGGTAACAACGGGACTCCACTTTGCCAATTGCTCAAACGGTAACATATAATTGGTAATGAGCTGAGCACCCAAGGCGCCTCTATCCTGGTTGTCGACACGAGCTGTTCCGGCTGTATGGGTGGTGGCTTTGTTACCGAATTGACCGGCAACCTCGCCCTGCACATTTAACCCTTTGATAGGATTAGTGCTGGCACGAAGACCGGGGACATAAAGCGTATCTGCTTTGAGTCCATCTGTTGAACCATCAATGCCGGTGCTTCTATCGATCCTGGCAAAGAAGTATGATTCAACAACAGAGTCCCAAGAATCACCCAACTTATAATTGAGATTGGTACCCAAAAGATTGACATCATCGTTCTGGGCGCCAGTCGTCACATTAATGTTGGAATCGATCTTTGAAGCTAACAATTCCACGGTTAATGGATTGTAGTCAAAGATCAAGCGGACTGCATCTTGAGCTGTTCTTAGGGTAAGGTCCTCAGCAACGCCAGAAAGACCACTGGCGCCTGAAATATTATTATTGGTCCCACCCGAATCAACGATGAAACTGTTGCCGTAAGCGAAACTTTGACGGCCGACAACAACAGTCAGCGGAGAATATAACATTTCTCTTAACGTGACAAAAGCCAAATTAAGATCAATATCATTATCTTCTGCAGTCTGTGCTTCCTCTCCCCAAACTCTTTCATTAAGAAGAGCGACGGTCGCGGAAACGTTTTCCGAAAGGTCGGCATCAACTCTTAATGTGGTTTGAGTAAGGAAAAGGTTCTGATTATCACCTTCGGTGATAAGGCTGAACTGATCACGTACAAGGTAAGTAGAATCGATCGATCCACCAACCTTGATGTTCTGTACGCTCGCAAAAGCTGGAACAGCCGCTAGGGCTATTACAACCAATGCTAAGAGTATCTTTTTTGTCATTTTTTTCTCCTTCATGAGAATTATGAATAATCAATTTGTTGAATTTATATAGATCTAGGTCTATCTATTTTCCTAGATAGTTCACGTTATAGACCTGTTTCTTTGACGATTTCCGACGACTAATTTGCATCCCTCCTTTCCAGTCAGATTGAAATCATCACAGGGGAATTTAAAGTATGTTCATTCTCACATAGGTGTACAGGAGTGTCAAGAAATTTTAAAAATATTTTTGGATGTTGTGCTGCAGCATGGTTTTATGAAAATTGGGGTCTTTTTTGACTAAAAATATGAACATGTGCCAAAATTTAACATGCGCCTGGTCCTTCTACGCTCAAATACTTTCCTGCCTGCCGGCAGGCAGGCGTGTTTGAGCTTCGTAGGACCATCCGGAATGGCCTTACCGCCTATTCCTTCGAAGCGCCAACCTGTCTGCCGACAGGCAGGCGTGCAAACTTTGGCGCGTAGAAGAATCCTGCTTCGCTAAAATGTATTCACATTTAGCTTCGCAGGACTAACTCCTTCGAAGCCAAAGGCGAAAGCACTTTGGCGAAGAAGAGTGCGCCTGGACCGAATCGAACGGTCAACCTAGGCCTTAGGAGAGCCTCGCTCTATCCAATTGAGCTACAGGCGCAGATTACCTTATAATTTATGTAGAAATATCTGCGCCGGCCGTCCCGAGCAGGGTCGAGGGACAGGCGCATAAAAAAAGATTAAGAAGCCGGAAGTTAGAGGTCAGAAGTCAGAAAAACAGGCCTTTTCTGACTTCTTGCCTCTGGCTTCTGATTTCGATCACTTACGATACGGCTCTAAAGCCTCCAAATACTCCTGCGGGGCATCATAACCCAGCACCCTGGCATCATCCAAGAACTTAAGGGCATTGGCAAAGTCCTTTTGCCTGTAATAAGCAATAGAAAGGTTGATAGCGGCATTAAGATGGTTTGGATCGATTTCCAGGGCCTTTTTGTAGGATTCCAGGGCTTCTCTGTTCTTATCTAAAGAAAAATAGACATTTCCCATATTATAGTAGGATTCCACGTGCCGTGGGTTGATCCTGACCGCTTCCTTATAGGCATCAAGGGCGGCAAAACTCTGTTTTGTCTTTTCATAAATATATCCTAAATTAAAGTGGGCATCGGCGTTCTTAGGATTTAGGTCCACCGCCTTCTCAAAAGCAGCCTTAGCCTCAATATCCCGGCCTATTTTCCCGTAGGCGACTCCTAGGTTCAAATACGCCAGATCGTGCCGCGGATCAAGCTCCAGGACCCGCTGATAGGTCGAAATAGCCTTATTGAGCTCCCCCTTTTCATCGTAAAGATTCGCCAAGTTATACAGGGCCTTGGTATTGCGGGGGCTCAATTTTAAAGCCATTTCATAGGCCTCAACGGCCCGGGATTTATCGCCTAATCCCTGGTAAAGGCTGCCCAGATTTAAAAACGACCCTGCCTTTGCGGAATTTCGACTAATGAGCTTGGCGTACCTCTCAAAAAGGTCCTTAAATTGCGCTTCGATAACCGGATGGGGCCCTTTTTCCTTCAACGCAGCGTGGTAGGCCAACAGGATATCTAAATAATAATCTTCGTTCTTAGGGTTAAGCGCCGTGATGGTATTTAAATTGTCCACCGCCTCCGCCACCAACCCTAATTGAAGATAAGATTTTCCCAAATTCAGAAGCGCATCCTTATAAAGCGGGTCTAAGTTTAACGCCTTTTGATAAAAGAAAATACCCTTCTGTATTTCTCCCAGATCCTGATGGATCTTGCCCAAGTTATAATAAGCATCCGTATAATTGGGGTCGTACTCGACCGCCTTAAAATACAGGGACATCACGTACTGCACCGGGCGCAAATCAGCCAACGCCTGGTTAAGAGAATTTTTGTCTAAACCATCCTGGCTTAGTTTCGCGATCAGTTTATATTGCTCTTCTGCGGCGCGAAATTCATCAACGTCCCTTAAGACCGTGGCCAAATTGTTCAAGGCGATCGGTTCCTGCGGAAAGATCTTAAGCTGATGCCGCCATAACGTAACGCTGTCCCTCCAAAGCATGGACTGCCGGAACGTTTGGACAAACAAAACGATCCCCAGGACGACCAAAGCCGCCTTTAATATTTTTCGTAGGTATTCGGTGCTTTTCTCCGTCGAGGATAGCAAACGGCCGCCGTAAGAGCCGAATAACAGGCAAAGGCCTAAGCACGGCAAATACATAAACCGGTCCGCCACGATATTCACGTCCGCCGCCGCATCGAAACGCAAAAGAAAAAATATCGAGAGAAAATAATAGAGAACGGCAAATAAGAACAAACGGTTTTTCCGAAACCTGACAACTAAGAACACCACGGCCGCAAAGATCAAAACCCCCAACCCATACTCGCTATTGGCCAAGGTAATGGGCTTCGGCAAACGATAGATCGGCACCGAAACAAACGGTACAGCAAATTGCCGGAGATAAAATGAAAACGTCCATGGCCAAATGAGCAGCGCCTCTTTGATATCCTGCCCCGGCAGGCGCGCCTGCGTCATATAGGTCACCCAGGCCAAAAGCCCCAAGGCAGCCGCCAACGGCGCCTTTTCCAGGATCAGTTTCAGGGTAAAGTCTCTTTCCTTCCACCAATCCAAAAGTAGCCATATCAAAGGAAGGCTGATGGCCATAGGTTTTGCCAGCATGCTTAAAATACCCAACCCTGAAGCCCAGGCTAAAGAAACCCATGCCCCACTGTCTTTCCCTATTAAACGCGTTAAATACCGGGTGTAGCAAATTAGCGAAAGCAAATAAAAAACCGCGTATAAAACATCCTTCCGCTCGGTTATCCAGGCCACCGATTCCACATGGATCGGGTGCAGGCCGAACAAAAGCGCGGTCATACCGGCCGCTAAAACCGAAAGCCCCAGCGCCCCGCTGAGGAGAAAGACCAAATAAGTCGCCAAGATGTGTAAAAAAAGATTGGTCAGATGGTACACAAAAGGATTGTCTCTGAAGAAATGGTGCTCGACGGCAAAACTCAATTCTGTCAGGGGGATATAAACGCCGTTGACCCGGGAGGTAAAGATCTGGCGCAGATGATCAAAATCTAACGATTGGATAAAGGGGTTATCATATACATGAACATCATCGTCCCAATTAACAAAATTATTACTTAACGAGGGAACATATGCCGCAAAGATAACGGCCAGGATCAAGAAGATAAAACCAGCAGATTTTACTTTGGGATTGGTCAGATGGTCTAAAACCATGGGAGCTCATTATATATAAATATATATACTTAATACTTTATTATTGAATAGATAGGATAGCTTTGTAAACGGCTCTTGCCTTTTAAGAATTTAAGTTCAATCAGGAAAACGATCCCTTCAATGACCGCATTCTGCTGCTTCACCAGGTCACAGACCGCCGACACGGTCCCGCCGGTAGCCAATAGGTCATCTACCACCAAGACCCGCTCCTTGGGCTTGATCGCATCTTCGTGCATCTCCAGGGTGTCGGTCCCGTACTCTAATTGATAGGTGATGCTTTTGGTACGGTACGGGAGCTTCCCCTTTTTTCTGACCGGCACAAAACCCGCGCCGATCTTGTACGCAATAGCGGAACCGAAAATAAACCCGCGCGCCTCAACCGCCACCACTTTGTCGATCTTCGCTTTTTTAAAATTTTTAGCGAGCAGGTCGATCGCTTTTTTGAACGCGCCCTTGTCCAACAATAGCGTCGAGATATCCTTAAAGATGATCCCGTCCTTCGGGAAGTTGGGGATGTCACGGATAAATCCTT
Organism: Omnitrophica WOR_2 bacterium GWA2_47_8; assembly: GCA_001805375.1. Lineage (GTDB taxonomy): Bacteria > Omnitrophota > Gorgyraeia > Zapsychrales > GWA2-47-8 > GWA2-47-8. The sequence continues at coordinate 61,524 of MHFY01000110.1, forward strand.
TTAGATCGCTTTTTTTAAGGCCTTTTTTCAGAGTTTTTTCCATATTAATCCTCGCTTTTAATTAAAATCCTTACTCGCTTTGCTCACTTTATTTCTTTAACGGAATCGCGTTTAATGAACCGTGTTTCCAAGATCGTTTTCGCCGGAAGCTTGGCCTTGCCTAAACTGATCTGGTGAAGGGTTTCAACACCGACCCTTCCCATCTCCGCCAAAGGCTGCGCCACCGTGGTTAACTTGACCGAACTGGCCGAGTTGATCGGGTTATCATCAAATCCGATCACGCTGACGTCCTGCGGGACCTTTAAATTCAAGGATTTGGCAACGTCGATGACCTCCAGGGCCATGACATCCGACGCGGCAAAGATCGCGGTCGGGCGGTCCTTCAGTTTTAAGATCTTTTTCGCCGCGTCTCTCGCCGGTGTCCTTAAAAATTCCCCGTAGCCGATGTATTCACTCGCGTCGGAAAGGTCATTTTTTTTCAAGGCCTGCTTATACCCCTCCAGCCGCATCTGCCCGGCCTGGGTCGTTAGGTCCCCGGAGATGGTGGCGATCTTTTTATGGCCCGCCTTGATCAAATAATCCATGACCTCGAGCGTGGCGGCAAAATTATTGATCGCCACATAATTCATCGGTAAATTCAAAATATTATTCAGGACCATGCAGGGCATGCCGGCCAAGATGGCCTTGGTGACAACGGCAACGTCATTGTCGATGTCGCCGAAGATGATCCCGTCGACATAACGGCGGTCTAAAAGGGATGAGTCCAGCCATCCGCGGTGATTTTCCCGGTCGGTGATGTGCACCAGGATGTCGGTCTTAAGCCGGCTGGCGCCTAAGCACGCGCCGCGGATAATTTCTCCGGCATAAAAGGAGCTTAAGAGGTCCTCGAAGCGGGGAATGATCAGGACAAACGTCTTTTTTCTTTTTTTATAATCTGTCACGGGATTTTATGTTGCGGATAGGTCTTCGTCTGCAACGTCGTCTAAAAGATTATTTTTATCTTTCTTAAAATTTTCGGTCTTGGTGATGTCGATGCCTTTTTCCTTCTGGCGGATGATCTGACGGATACGCTTGATCGCGGCGGCCTCGATCTGGCGGACCCTCTCCCGCGAAACGCCCAACACCTTCGCGATCTCCGCTAATGTCCGGGTTTCTCCGTCGGTCAAGCCATAGCGCATATCCAGGATCTTCCGCTCCCGTTCGCTCAGCAGCTGCAGGAATTCCATAGCCCGTTCCTTGTTGAAAAAAACCTCCAGCTGTTCATCCGGGCTGATCAGGCTTTCATCCTCAACGATATCAATGACCTGGCCTTCGCCCTCTTCACCGATCGGCGCATCCAAACTCGACATCTTGGCAATGGACCGTTCCAGATCACGTACCTTATCCACGCCGACCTGCAATTTCTTCGCCACTTCCGCGTGGGTGGGTTTTCGTTTTAAGCGATGGGTCAAAGCCTCCGTCGCTTTTTTGTATTTTAAGATCTCTTCGTTCATGTAGACCGGGACACGGATCATCTTGCCCTGGTCAATGATGGCGCGGGAAATACCCTGTTTGATCCACCAGGCCGCGTACGTTGAAAAACGGAAACCCTTATCGGGATCGAATTTTTCAACGCTCTTCATCAGGCCGATATTCCCCTCTTCGATCAAGTCGCTTAAAGGAACGCCTAAGCCGGTGTAACGCTTGGCAATACTGATAACCAGGCGCAGGTTGGAACGGATCATGGTTTCGCGCGCCTTTTTGTCGCCTTTTCTGATACGGCGGGAGAGCCTGATCTCATCCTCGGCGGTCAAAAGCGGGATCGGCCGGATCTCCTTTAAATATGCTTTTATGGGATCCATCACGACTGGTTATTTTCCCTTTTTCTTGCCGTTCGCTTTTTCACTCAGTGCCGCTTGGGCCGCTGCCAAACGCGCGATCGGAACACGGTACGGAGAACAGCTCACGTAATTCATCCCGACGCGGTGGCAAAACTTCACGCTTTCCGCCTCCCCGCCATGCTCACCGCAGATCCCTATTTTAAGGTTCGGTTTTGTGGATCGGCCGCGTTCAATACCCATTTTAACAAGCATGCCGACACCGTTCTGGTCTAAACTTTGGAACGGATCGTCTTTAAAGATACCTTTACCGCCGTCTTTTTCCGTGGCCACATAAACCGGCAGAAAACGTCCGGCGTCGTCACGGGAAAGGCCCAAGGCCATCTGGGTCAGATCATTGGTCCCGAAACTGAAGAATTCCGCCACCTCAGCCAGCTCATTTGCTAAAAGCGCCGCGCGCGGAATTTCGATCATCGTTCCGACGAGATAGGGTAATTTCGTACCCGAATCCTTGATCAGTTCATCCGCGACCGCGCGGGTCTGCTCTTCTAAAATTTTAAGTTCCTTTTTATCCATGGTCAGAGGATGCATGATCTCCGGTAAAACCTTGATGCCTTCTCTGCGGCATTTGATGGCCGCCTGGATGATCGCGGTCACCTGCATGTCAAGGATCTCCGGATAGGTGATCGAAAGACGGCACCCGCGATGGCCCAGCATCGGGTTCGCTTCATGAAGTTGTTCGCAGCGGTGACGAATTTTTTCCGGTGAAAGGCCGGTGATCTTGCTCAATTTTTCAACACCGACATCATCCTTGGGCGTAAATTCATGCAGCGGCGGATCGATCAAACGGATCGTGACCGGAAATCCGTTCATCGCTTTAAAGATCCCATAAAAATCATCCGTCTGGAACGGGAGCAATCTCGCCAGCGCCGATTTACGTGTTTCCACGGTTTCAGCGACGATCATTTCTTGGATGGCCAAACGGCGTTCTTCCGTATCGAAGAACATATGTTCGGTTCGGCACAATCCGATCCCCTCCGCGCCCATTCGGATCGCATTGGCCGCGTCATACGGGGTATCGGCATTGGTACGGACATTGATGGTACGGAACCCATCCGCCCATTTAAGGATCGTATAGTAAGCGTCCGGAAGTTCCGGGGACATCAAGGGGAGGTTGCCTCGATAAATCTCACCGGAAGACCCGTCCAGGGTAATGTACTCCCCCTGCTTGATCGTTGTCCCGTTAACGGACATCGTCTTGGCATCGTAATTAATATTCAAGACCTCGCAGCCGACGATACAGCATTTTCCCCAACCGCGGGCAACGACCGCGGCGTGAGATGTTTTACCGCCGGTGGCGGTCAAGATCCCTTTGGCCGCGTGCATCCCGCCCACGTCCTCGGGGCTGGTTTCTTTTCTGACTAAAATGACCTTATGCCCGGCCTTGGCGATCTCTTCCGCTTCAGCCGCCGTGAACACCGCCTGCCCTGCGGCAGCACCCGGGACGGCATTGATACCGCTGGCGATACGGGCAGATCTTAATTGTTCTTTATTGATTTTTTTCGTATCAATGACCGGATAAAATAACCTCTCGATATCATCGGAATGGATACGGTTGACGGCCTGTTCTTTTGTGATGACGGGTTTCACGGCCGCGGCAGCCCATTTTTTAGGAAGATAACCTTTTTTGACTAAATTGCCGGCCTGTCCTTTAGTTAACAACGGTTTGGTCGCGTGATCAAGGGCAATGCGGAAGGCGGCCGCCGGCGAACGTTTTCCGGTGCGGCACTGCAGCATATAAAGTTTTTCGTCTTCGACGGTAAATTCCAGGTCCTGCATTTCTTTATAATAGGATTCCAGAATGGCGCGGACCGCGCACAACTGGTCATACGCCTTGGGCATCGTGTCATTTAAGGAGGATAACTTCAGCGGCGTGCGGATACCGGCGACGACGTCTTCCCCTTGGGCATTGATCAGATAATCACCGTAAAATTCGTTCTCACCGGTGTTGGGGTCGCGGGTGAAACAGACACCCGTCCCGCTCTTGTCGCCCTTGTTGCCGAAAACCATCTGCACGACGTTGACCGCGGTCCCTTTGAGGTCCGTGATCTTCTCGACCCGGCGGTAGGTCTGGGCTTTTTCCGCTTCCCAGCTATTAAAGACCGCCATGATCGCCCCCCACAATTGCTCCCAAGGGTCCTGCGGGAAATCTTCGCCCCTATTTTTCTTATAAAATTTCTTAAATTGTCTGCAGAGGTCCTTGAGGTTTTCGGCAGGGATCTCCGGGTCGGTCTTAACGCCGATGTGATGCTTTATTTCATGCAGCATATCCTCCATCGGCTGTTTGGAAAGCCCCATCGCCGTCGAGGAGAACATCTGGATAAAACGACGGTAGGCGTCATAGGCAAAACGCGGATTGCCGGTTTTTCTGGCCAAGCCTTCCACACTTTCATCATTCAGGCCAAGATTCAAGATCGTCTCGAGCATGCCGGGCATGGAACGCGCGGCACCGGAGCGCACAGATACGAGTAACGGATCTTTAGGGTCGCCCAATTTTTTACCCGTGACTTTTTCAAGTTTTAATACAGCGTCGCGGACCTCTTTTTCCAGGGTGGAAGGAAGCTTGCGGCCGAGCCTGTAATATTCTTCACAGGTTTGGATCGTGATAGTGAAACCCGCCGGCACCGGGATCCCGATGGAGGTCATTTCCATCAAACCGATACCTTTGCCGCCGAGGACGTTCTTGCTTAATTCTTCACCTTTCGCTTCCGCCTTGCCGGCGCCGTAGGAATAAACGTGTTTCTTAGACATTTTGGATACCTTTCTATTAAGTTACTAAAAATTGTTACTAACAGTTACGAAAAGTTACGAGTGGTTTAATCAACATTTCGTAACCATTAGTAACCGGTTAGTAACCAATCGTAACTTTAATTAAATTTCTCTTTTAAATACTTTTCCAACTGGGGAACAGAGATCCTTTCCTGCTTCATGGTGTCCCGCTCCCTGACCGTCACCTGATGATCTTCCAGCGACTGCACGTCAACCGTCACGCAAAAAAATGTACCCCCCTCATCCTGGCGCCGATAAAGTTTTCCGATCGCGGCCGTATCATCATACACAGAAACAAAAGATTTTTGTAAATTTTCTTTAATTTTTTTGGCCAGTTCCACGATTTTATCGTTCTTCTTAAGTAACGGCAGGACCGCGACCTTGATCGGAGCCAATTCCTTGCTTAATTTCAAGACCACCCGTGTCTTGGAATCTTTATCGAGAGAGCCGGCCACCTCTTCTTCGCGGTACGCGTCCACTAAAAAAGCCAGGGTGGCGCGGTCACACCCGCCGGAGGGCTCGATAATGTAGGGGAAAAATTCTTCCTGGGTCAGATTGTCCTTATATTTTAAATTCTTGCCGGAAAATTGTTCGTGCTGTTTCAGGTCAAAATCCGCGCGGTTGGCAATGCCCTCCAATTCCGACCAGCCGAAGGGGAACTGATATTCGATATCCGTGCATCCTTTGGCGTAATGGGCGAGTTCCTCTGCCCCGTGCTCACGCAGGCGCAGATTTTCTTTCTGCATCCCCAGATCTAGATACCATTGGTGCCGCTGCTCGATCCATTTTTTATAAAATTTATCCGCATCCTTAGGGTGAGTGAAATATTCGATCTCCATCTGCTCGAATTCGCGGGTGCGGAAGGTAAAATTCCCGGGGGTGATCTCATTGCGGAACGATTTTCCGATCTGCGCGATACCGAAGGGCAGTCGGCGGTGCGTGGCATCTAAAACATTGGGGAAATTAACGAAGATCCCTTGCGCGGTTTCGGGGCGGAGATAGACTTTTTCCCCTGTTTCTTCAACCGGGCCTAGGGTGGTTTTCATCATTAAATTGGCAGATATACCCTTCTCAGGTAAAGCGTGACCACACACTGGGCATGGCGTCATTGCTCTTCCATCCGCATCTGCCGCCATTCGTCCAGCAAAATTCTTAAAATCTAAATTAACTCCACCGAATGTTGTATGCAAATCTACAAGCCATGAAAGAGTTACGACATGATCTTTGACTAGAGCTAAATTGGGTGCTAACTTTTTTCCTTCATTTTGTGCCCATCGAATTAAATAAGTAGTGTCTTTCGCTCCCTTCATCACCTTCGTTAAAGACTGAAACCAGGGGCTTTCCCAGATTTCATCCCATACTTTATCTTGTCGAAAGTGTTTCCCGCAGGCAGGGCATTTTAAGAAAGGATCAGAAAAATTGTCTGCGTGCCCCGAAGCTTTCCAAACCATCGGATGCATGAGAATACTGGTGTCCAACCCGACCACGTCGTCGCGTTCATGCACGACGGATCTCCACCATGCGTTCTTGACGTTGCGCTTCAATTCCACGCCGAGTGGGCCGTAATCCCAGGCACTGGCGAGACCACCGTATATTTCGGAAGATTGAAAGATGAAACCGCGCCGTTTGCACAGCGCGGTGATTTTTTCCATGTCGACAGATGTCTGCATCAAAACAGTACAACTCCTAAAAATTCTAGTCACGGGGTTAGGATTACGTTACTCGTTTCGTTGTTGGTCTATGTAACCGTTACCAAATGACGATACAGGTAGCGTTGCCCTTACCCTCACCGAATAATTCAAATTTGGTCGTTTATTTTATCGAAAAGTGTTTGGAAATGCAAGAATTTAAATAAGCAATGTCAAGCCATCAGCTGCTGGGAAGCTTTAAGCCCTCTGAAAGCTGACGGCTGATAGCTGAAAGCTATTCTAATAATTCATCGACCTTCTGAAAGAATCCCGGATGAGTAAGAATACCAGCCGGCAGATATTCTTTCAACCGGAAACGGATACTGCGATTCAGAGAATTATTGTCGCCCTTATAGGTCCCGCCGGTCAACTGCAGATAGGCCATGTTGAGTTTTACCATACTGTAGAGCCAATCCTTCTTCTTTTGCTCCACAACCTTTTGCTCGCGGACAATATCCACATAAGTCCGGGCGATCGCCTCCATAATGATTGCATGAATTTGCGGGCAGTTGGTGCGGTTGAGTTCACGTAGTGTCTTGGGCAAAGAGCGGGGATCAGTCCCTTGAAGCAAATCCCGGCTGGCTTTAACGCGTTCAATATCCTGGTCAGACAGTTCCTGCCGGCAATTGATCGACGCTGCCGCCCCCCTCTCCTTCGCCTGGGCGAGAGGAGCAAATACTAACAAAATAAATAACAAAGTGAATATT
>MHFY01000111.1:0-4582 GCA_001805375.1 Omnitrophica WOR_2 bacterium GWA2_47_8
GGGGAACCAGTTTGCCTTTGGGCTGTTAAGGATCCAGCTTTATCAAGAGTTAGAAAAGACCGCCATCACGGACAGTCTGACGGAGTTATATACCCGTCGGTATCTAATGGAACGGTTCGACGAAGAATTGAACCGCTCCAAAATGCGGGAAATGAGTTTATCGTTTCTGATGATCGATGTGGACAATTTTAAAAGGTTCAATGACCAATACGGGCATCTCACCGGGGACCAGATCTTAAGGCAGATCGCGAAGATCATTAAGGAGAATATCCGGGAGATCGATATTGCGGGGCGTTTCGGCGGTGAGGAGTTTTGCATCGTACTACCTGACACAAATAAAGAAGGGGCCGTCTATGTGGCGGAGCGTATCCGTTCCACCACGGAAAAAACCATCATTAAGGCTTACGATGCCAGTGTCAACGCCACGATCAGTATCGGGGTGGCGACGTCCCCCAAAGACGGCCGAAGCATTGATACCTTACTGGAGAATGCTGACTTCGCCCTTTACCAGGCCAAAGCCTCAGGCCGCAACAAGGTCTGTGCAGCTAAAGGATGAGCGTATTTCTATAAGTTTCAAGAACTTTTGCTTCTGTTGAATTTTCTCCTACCCCGTATTTTCTTAAAAATCTAAGTTGATTCTCACAGACTTTTCATGTAGAATTATGCGTTTATACCTATTAGAATTAATATAATTATCTATATTCATGTACTTATTTTCGCTAAATATTATCAGATGTAATAAGCCCCAACTTCCCTTGAAATTATTTAGAAGTAGTTGGGACGTCCTTGTTTTCCTAAAAGGATTTTTGAAGAAACAAGGGTACTTATCCCGATTTCCTCTTGATGGGAAATCAGGTTATGTTTGAGGAAAATCGGGATGTCTAAATTTGTCATTGGGATCGATGTGGGTGGCACCAACATCAAGCTTGGTGTGGTCAATAAACGCGGACAGGTCATTGCCCGAAGTAGTTTAATTACAGGAAGTTTTGTGCATAACCGCAATAAACTCATTAATGCTCTGGTTGAGGCTATCACAGGGCTCATGGCCCAGACCAGGCTAAAAAAAAGTCAGATCTCAGGCATCGGCATCGGTTTACCCGGCCTGATCGATCCGGTTAATGGAGTGGTCAAGTTCCTGCCTAACATCCCTCATTGGAGAGAAGTCCCTCTTAAAAGGATCCTTGAAAGGAGATTAGCCATTCCGACCTTTCTTGAAAACGACGTTAACTTGATTACTCTCGCTGAATGGCACTTTGGGGCCGGCCGGGGCGTGAGAGATCTAGTCTGCATTACCCTGGGGACAGGTGTGGGAGGCGGGCTTATTTTTAATAATAATCTTTACCGCGGCGTAAGTTATGTTGCCGGCGAAATAGGGCACATGCCTTTAAATGAAGCAGGCCACAATTGTCCTTGCGGCGGGTTTGGGTGTTTGGAACGGTATGTCGGGAATAAAGAGATCATCAAAGAAGCGGCAAGGGTACTGGGGATCAAGAACATTACGATCCCGCAGATCCGCAAATTGGCCAGGGAAGGCAACAAAAAAGCCCTGGCGCTCTGGAAAAAAGTGGCCGAGCATATCGGCAATGGCCTGGTCGGTGTTATTAATCTTTTAAACCCGAGTTTGGTTGTCATAGGCGGAGGGGTTTTTACACATAATCACCGGTTTTTAGCCGGGACTATCCGCACGATCGTAAGAAGGCGCTGCATGAGCGTCCAGGGAAAGATCGTCAAGATCGTTAAGGCCCAATTAGGCGATGATGCAGGGATCATCGGCGCCCGGGTACTTATTCATAATGCTTAGGAAGAATAATGGAGACGTGTTGATCTTGTCCTGTAAAGAATTGAAAAGATTTCCTTTTAGGGTTTTATCATTCCTCATTTTTTTGAGCATTGTATCTTTGCCGGCCCTTGAAGCTGCGGAAGAGCCAAAGCAGGCGACGGCTGAAACAGAGGGGGATATCCCTAAAGCCATGCAGGCCGTTGAGATCAACGGCGATGAGGTCGAATTTTTAGTCGAAGAAAATAAAATGGTAGCCCGGGGTAATGTGGTGATCGATCGTAAAGGGATGAAACTCTATGCCGATAAGGTCGAGTTTTCCAAAAACACCAATGTGGCGGTGGCGGAAGGGCATGTGATCCTGGTTTCGGATCAGGGCACGATCCTGGGGGACAAAATGGTCTTCAATTTCGAAACCATGAGAGGAGATATCTTAAGCGCCCTTATCAAATCTGATATGTTCTACGGCGCGGGAAAAAGTCTTTCTAAGGTCGGGGAGAACCAGATGCAGATGCACGATGGGTATATTACCACCTGCGATCTGGATCACCCGCATTACCGCATGTTCGCCAAAGAGGTCAATGTTTTTCCCAAGGACAAGATCACCGCGAGTAAGATAAAGTTCTTCTTGGGTGATGTTCCCCTTATTTATCTTCCTAAGTACTCGAAAAAATTGGACAGAAAACCGCGTTTTACGTTTATCCCCGGGAAAAGTAAAGAGTGGGGCTTGTTCATGCTCACCCAATACCGCTATGAGTTGAATAAATATATGCGCGGGGTTGTGCACGTTGATGCCAGAGAAAGGAAAGATCTCGCCTACGGCGTGGACCTTAATTATGATACGCCGAATAAGAGGTTTGGGGCCGGGCTTATCCGGACGTATTACATGAAAGAGCGTAATCTCGCAGTTAAGCATTTTTATAGCCCTAGGATAAGACCAACAACCGAGCGGCAGCGTTTCAAGGTGGAATGGCGGCATAAATGGGACATTGATCCGACCACGAATACGATCCTGCAATTCTATCGCTTGAGCGATGATATGATCCTCAAAGATTATTTTGAACGGGAACATGATGTGGATGCCGAACCCAGGACGTTTTTCCTTTTGACCAAAAATCTGCCGAAAGGGACCTTTAGCTTCTTGACGGAAGGGCGGGTGAATCGTTATACCAGCACAACGGAAAAGCTTCCCGAGATCCGGTATGACTTATCCAGCCAAAGGATAGGGTCGACCCAATTCTATTTTAAGAACGCCAATTCTTTCGCAAATTTAGCGACGAACAACCCGGCGCCGAGCGATGAGAGAAGGAAGACCTATCGGTTGGACAGCGACAATGAACTGTCGTATCCGTTCAAGTTCTCCTTTATTGAGCTAAGGCCGTTTGTTGGCGGGCGGCAAACGTTTTACAGCCGGACCATCGACCCGACTGATAATGATGTGGTCCGGGGGGCTTTTCGAACCGGATCGGACTTGAGCACCAAATTTTTCAAGATATTCGATGTCAAAAGGAAGCTCTGGGGGATGGAGATCAACCGTTTAAGGCATCTTATTACGCCAACGATTGCCTATAAGTATGCCCCGGATCCGACGATCCTTGCTTCAAAATTGGACCAATACGACTCGGTCGATGCCTTGACTCGTTCGCATAAAATTACTTTTTCTTTGGAAAATAAACTGCAGACCAAGGCAAAAGGATCGGTCCGTGATTTCGTAAGGTTTTTGGTGGGTACGGATTTTGCTTTAAAAGAGGACACGGCAAAAGGCGGGCTTGGGGACGTGACAACAAAATTAGAATTCGGCCCCAATGACAAATTGAGTTTTTCAGCGGATTCCGCCTATGACACCCAGATCGGCCAGCTTAGGTCTTATAACTTTGATATGTATATCAACGGCGAGAGATGGTATTTCGATCTAGGCAAACGGTATCATGTGAATGTGGATGATCAGATCACGACCGAATGGGGTATTATCCTTAATCCCAAATGGCGTTTTGTGGTTTATCAGAGATACGACACCGATTCGGGGGTCTTAAAGGAGCAAAATTACCGTATCGTGCGGGACCTGCACGAATGGGATCTGGAAGTCAGTTTCAATGAAACAAGAAATGAAGGAGATGAAATTTTATTTATTTTCAGGTTAAAGGCCTTCCCCGAGATCCAATTGGATTTCGGCAATAGTTTTAACAAACGTAAAGCAGGATCGCAGACGGAATCGTCACCCTAAAGGATAAAAAGCAGCTTGCCTGACGGCAGACAGGGAGTCTCTATGAATATCGCAATTATTGGTTCAGGATATGTCGGATTAGTGACCGGGGTCTGTATGGCCCACCTAGGCCATACGGTTATCTGTGTGGATAACAATAAACAGAAGATCAAAACGCTGCAGAGAGGCGAAGTCCCTTTTTATGAGCCTGGATTAGCGGATTTATTAAAGCGTTATTATAAACGCAAAAAGATCTCTTTCAGCCCTTCCATCAAAGAGGCAACGAAAAAATCAACGGTCATCTTTATCTGCGTGGGAACGCCCTCCAAGAAAACCGGAGAAGCGGATCTGACCTATGTTGAACACGTGGCCCGGGATATCGCTTTAAGCATGGATTCGTACAAATTGATCGTGGAGAAATCCACGGTCCCCGCCGAGACCGGCAAAAGGATCGAAAAAACGATCCAGCTTAACCTCCCGCGAAAATTTAAACAAGGGAACAAGGTCAAATTAAATTTCGATGTGGCGTCCAACCCGGAATTCTTACGGGAAGGTTCGGCGGGCGGAGATTTTATGAATTCGGACCGGGAGGTCATCGGTGT
>MHFY01000111.1:4725-5680 GCA_001805375.1 Omnitrophica WOR_2 bacterium GWA2_47_8
CGGCGGAAGCTGTTTCCCCAAGGACGTGGATGCCTTTATCCGCTTAAGCGAAAAAAGCGGTTACGATTTTGCCCTTCTCAGAGAGGTGCGCCGCATCAACGAAGATCAAAGAGCGAGCTTCCTAAAGATCATTGAAGATAAATTATGGATCATTAAGAATAAAACGATCGGGGTTTTGGGCCTGGCCTTTAAGGCGAATACCGATGATATGCGTAACGCCCCATCGATCGATATCATTAAAGCGCTTCAGCATGAAGGGGCCAAGATCAAGGCCTATGACCCCAAGGCGATGGAAAACGCCAAACAGGTCTTTGAAAATGTGACCTTCTGTGCCGATGCTTACAGCGTGGCCAAAGGAAGTGATTGTTTGCTCCTTTTAACAGAGTGGGCGGAATTCAAGGACCTTGATTTCAAAAGGATCGCCCGGCTGATGAAGCAGTCCATTGTTTTCGACGGGAGAAATTTATATAAGGACCATAACCTGCGGGATCTCGGATTTGAGTATTTCGGGATCGGCCGGGGAAATTTATCTGGAAAATAACAGGGCCGCCTTTGGCGAGCCTCGTCCATTCATCTAAAGGATGTGAGGAAAAGGACGGGAGATATCTATGGTTTATCAGAACCTTGAAAATAAAATAAGAAATAAAGCAGCCAAGGTCGCTGTCGTGGGTTTGGGCTACGTGGGTTTGCCCTTAGCGGTCAATTTTGCCAAAAAGGGTTTTGATGTCCACGGCCTGGATAAAGATAATGACCGCGTGAATAAGTTAAAGAAAAAAGAAAGTTATATCTTGGATATTTCATCGGATGAGGTGAAAAATGTCATCGAGAGCGGCCGGTTCCATGTCACGACGGATTTTGAGGTCTTAAAATCCATGGACGCGATCATTATCTGCGTCCCGACGCCTTTAAAACGAAAATATACACCTGATATTTCCTATATCGCCTCCGCGGTCAA
>MHFY01000112.1 GCA_001805375.1 Omnitrophica WOR_2 bacterium GWA2_47_8
CGCGACAGATCGGTCGGTTTGGAGGCGGTAGAAGTAGGTGCCGCTCGCAAGCGCTTGCCCCAGCATGTCGTACACCGTGAGGCGTACGGGGGTCCGGGTAGTTCTGGGCGAGGGAGAACATCTCCGGCAGGGCAAACGGGCGCCGCGCCTCAAGGTTGAGCGTGCCTGCGCTGAATTTGACATAGTATTAGATTTGTATAATCATAGAATTATGAGGCACAAGGTTTTTAGAAGAGATGGATGTGCCTAGATACAAATATCACCAAACATCAGAATATGCCCTACTCCTCTGAAGTATTTGATAATTCGATAAAGGAACTTTTTGCCCGCTGGAAATATAAAACCTATCTCGATATTGGCGTTGGTGCCGGAAAATATGGGGCAATAATCAAATCACTAAGTGGGGGAAATCATGTCACAGGAATTGAAATAGAGAAGGAGTATGTGGAACGTTTTGGCCTTGAAAATCTATATGATGAAATAGCGAACAAAGATGTTTTATCGATTGTGAGTGGGGCTCAGGAAATCATGTATGATGTTGTTATCATGGGAGACGTCCTAGAACATCTCTTGAAGTCGGATGGATTAGATCTCGTCCATTTTTATGTATACAGGTGTAAGAGAATGATAGTGGTTTATCCGAGTAAATATGTGCAGTACGATGTTGGGGGTAAGAAATCGGAATCTCATAGATCTGTTTGGGGAGAATGGGATTTTGACCATTTTGAGCATGAGCACAAATCAGATGGGTATATGAATATGACCGTCGTTCGTGGATATTTAGATGATGAGGACGCCATTATAAATCTTGGTGGACAGGCCTCATGAATAAGTATGGGAGAAGGCCGAGAATCGGAGTTTCTATGATGGCTAAGAATGCCGAATTATTTATCGGGCCTGTTATTCGTTGTTTATCGTGGACGGATGGTATTTATCTCTACGATGATAATTCTAATGACCATACCATTAAGAATGCTCAAGACAGCACGCGTGTGCCACTAATCGTGGAGAGTGGCAGAAATAAAAAATCCGTATTCGAACGAGGGGAAATGGAAATAAGAAATCATTTAGTGTGTCAAGTCTTTAAAAAACTTAATTGTGACCTCTTGGTATTAGTTGATAGTGATGAGTTGTTGAGTCGGAACATAAAAACAGTAATCCTCCAGACATTTTCTGACCCGAAAATCGATTCGCTTTGTTTTTCGATCTGGCACTTGTATAACAAAAAGAAATATATTCACTTTTGGGAGACACACATGAACGGAACGTATCTCATAGACCCCCATATTAGAGTTATCAGAAAAAGCAGGAGGTATGAGATGGGGTATCCAGATGGAAGCCACCCATTCATTCGCACGACGGACCTAACACGATGTATTCATGGACCATATCACTACCATCTGAAGTATTACCACAAGAGCCCTTATCCAAATTACTCATTGGGTTTTTTACCAGAATACCCCACCCCAAAACAGGTGAAGCCCTATCTTCGTAACCTTTCATTTCCAATTCCAGCCGACGTCAGGCGGTGCATAGACATGGTTGATTGGAGTTCGATTTCTCGAATGGAAACAAGCTACTACGCAAGTTATAAATCCACAAGAACAACTCTTACATCACGTGAGGCATCAATACATCCTCGTGATAAGAAATGAGTATGCTGGACATCAATAAAGATATATTGCTTTTCTATAGAAAGCACGAACATGATTTTCCGAATAGGGATTTCAATAGAACCGTGTCGGGTTTCATGGCGTGGTATCAGCTATTAGTTCAAGCTCTCACGAAATCTGGATTTACGGTGCACGAGAATGATTTTGATTTAGCTGCCGCAAATCCTGACTATCCAATCGGTCTTGTGGGTACCCCTCTCTCGTTAAAGAATTGGGACTTACCAAACCCAGCTATTCTTGGCCCCAGTATGTATGATCACCCAAGATTGAATCCCGGTCTCATGGGGGATAGACGATACAGGTACTATCTTTTCACTTGCGAGTGGCTACGGAATCTTTTTCAGCCCTTCTATGGGGATAAGTGTGTTTTATGGCATGCGGGTGTAGATATCGAGAAATGGCCTGACGTTAAGAAGTGTCATAAGGATATTGATGTCTTGATTTACGATAAAATGCGCTGGACAAGAGATATAAAAGAAAAGTTTATTTTACAGCCCATTCTGGAAGATATAGGAAACAGGAGATTAAATTCGTATGTCCTGAAGTACGGAAATATATCCCGTGACCAGTATAAAGACCTCCTTTCCCGGTCTCGGTCGATGATTTTTCTCTGTGAGCACGAAACGCAGGGGATGGCGTATCAAGAAGCGCTTGCCTCCAACGTTCCGGTATTGGCCTGGGACCCCGGGTACTGGGTCGATCCCTTGTGGGAGATTTTTTCAGAAAATCCGGTTCCCTCGACATCGGTTCCGCAATTTTCTGATCAATGTGGCGCGAAATTCAAGAAGGTATACGAATTCAATTCCCGATTTAGCGAGTTTTACAGTACATTAGATATATATGAACCGCGAAAATTTGCCGAAGAAAATCTATCACTCAAAAAATCAGCGGAAGTATATTATGGATATTACAAAAGTTGCTGTAAAAAATAATCAAGGGGGCAGAGGCTGTTTGGTAATAAACTACCCCCGTCTCGGTGATGCAATAATGTCATATTCGGCAATCCGGTCGCTTTCTCTAGATTCACAATTTGCAGGGTTGATCGTCGCGTATCCTGCCACGCCGGTATCAAAGAGTAGCTATTTTATTCATCATTTCCCCTTTCCGCAGCAGTATAAAGAGTTTGACCCCAATTGGTATGCTTTCAGTGAGGAAAATTGGGGCAAGATAACTGATTTCATGCGAATGGAGAGAATCATGACCGTGGTAAACCTCCAAAACGAGGGTCCGCTGTATGATAAGGACTACTATCGATTTAAAGAAGTGTACGCGGGCCAGTTCAATTTTTGGGAATTAGATTCTTATCAAATTTATCACGGTGCTCGAAAAATTCATCTTCTTGAAAGCACGAAGAAAATGTTTGAGGTTCGCAATGTCCAATGGTGGTATCCCCCGCGAAGGACCTTTCAGGAAATGAGACGCGGGAACGTTATTTTCTTTGTCGGTAGCAATGAGGCGAACAAGCGATGGGGTGTGAAACAATGGATTCGAGTAATTAGGCAATTATCGTCCAAATATAGAAATGAAAAATTTCTTGTTTTATCTGGTGTTTCACGACAGGAAAGGGAAGAAATCAACCATATCCATGATGGTATTGCCAATCTGCCCAATGTTTCAGTGGTAGGACCGGAAACTCTCGATGAAAGTTTTGAAAGAATCGGAAAATCGAAGTTTGTGATATCCCACGATACCTATCCTATTCACCTCGCATCGCTACTGTCGATACCAGTGCTTGGCATCTATTTTTCTACCGACCCAGTTATTTGGGGTAGCTATCTCAATGAATATAAATATATTTCCAGCCCGCTTGCCTGTTTTGGTAGAAAGCAAGGAACAGGGAACTGTTCTCATTTTCACACAACATGTCCTAATATTGATGAAATAAAAAAATCAATAACTGTCGAGCAGGTTGTTTTTGAAGGCGTTAGAATGATCGAAAAAATAACACAGAAATCTTAAATGTTGTCCCACACCCAAAATTATATTAACAGGAGGGAGGTTGTCGCTAATCTGATACGGTTTGTTGATTTCGGACGGGCGAACCTGGTTTTAGAAATTGGACCAGGGAAGGGGAGTATCACCGATGGATTGCTCCCACGGTCAAAAAGAATCATCGCCATTGAAGCGGACGATGATTTGCATGAATATTTGAAGGGGAAGTATCGGGGCATAGATCGAAAAAAGATGATGGTAATTCATGGAGATTTCCTCCGGTATCCACTGCCGAGCGAGCCATTTATCGTTGTCTCGAATATACCTTTCAACATCACGGCAGACATCATACGAAAGATCACTAGTGAAGATTCCATGCTCCAAGTGGCATACCTTATTGTGCAGAAGGAGGCCGCGATAAAATTTTTAGGCGCCCCGCACGCCCACTCTCCGCTTTTTTCCCATTTACTCAACATACACTACACAATAAAAAAACTTATTGATATTTCAAAGGAGAATTACACGCCCCGTCCGCGGTATGATACCGCGCTCATCTCTATAGAGAGAAGGGCTAAGCCAATTCTGGCTGGGTTGGAATTGATGCAATTCAAAGATTTTCTCACTCATGTTTTTGGTTGTAATAAGCGCACCATAAAAATAGCTCTAAAAACCGTAATGAGTAATTTACAGGTGAAGATTATCCTGGCGAACTTGAACCTTTCAGAGAGTGCAGAGGTCAAGAGGGTTATGTTTGCCGATTGGATTAGCATTTTCAAAACTTTTACTGATCAGGCACCAGAGAGATCATTTGAAAAAATACATGGCTCATACAAAAACCTCCTCGTCGAGCAAAAAGGACTAAAGAAAAAACATCGAACCAGGGTTGATTAGTGTTTGGTACACACAAAGCCCCAACGTTGCCGTTGGGGCTTTTCTGTAGCCGAAGCCACAGAGATTACTTGAGCAGAACGTGTCAATCCATAGCTAGCAGGTGCTAGCGGAGGAGGACGTGTCCGTCCGCGTTAGCGGAGTAGGACCATCCTCTTCGTCGCGACAGATCGGTCGGTTTGGAGGCGGTAGAAGTAGGTGCCGCTTGCCGCACCAGCCGCGTTCCATGTTGCCTCGAAGATGCCGGATTCGAGGGTCTCGTTCACGAGGACCGCGACCTCACGTCCCAGCAGGTCGTACACTGCAAGACGTACAGGGGTTCGAGCCGAAAGCTCGAACCGGATGGTGGTCGAAGGATTGAACGGGTTCGGATAGTTCTGGTGGAGCCAGAACGACTCCGGTGTGCCCGCGATCTCCTGAACGTCGAGGGTCGGGACGGTGAACTTCAGCAGTTTTCCGTACCCTGTGGTCGGTTGCCCGAGTTGCCAGATGGCCTCGAGCAAAACGAACCCGTCATTGCCGGACCGCACCACTCCTCTGAAATCACAGAAGGAGCCGTCGCTTCGGCTCACGAGCCAGAGCGAGTCGCCGTTTGAGGGTCTCACACCCAGCGCATACCC
This sequence comes from Omnitrophica WOR_2 bacterium GWA2_47_8, assembly GCA_001805375.1. GTDB lineage: Bacteria > Omnitrophota > Gorgyraeia > Zapsychrales > GWA2-47-8 > GWA2-47-8. Next base: position 5,114 of record MHFY01000112.1, read on the forward strand.
ATCGGTTGCCGAGGTGTGGATGTCCCCTCGTTGGACCGTTCCCGTGAATACCACCTGTTTCGACGCTCCGGAACCGACCACCGAAACTCCTCCAGCAAAGTTGTTGTAGTTCGTCTCGAGAGAATCTCGAGGGAACTCTTCACGCTGCCAGACGAGGCCGTTCCCCGCACCCACCCGGGCGCGCAGGTATTTCAGGAGTCCCTGCGGCTCATTCACTACCTTGGTTCCCCAGACATAGGCATCGCCCGTTTCGGGGTCAATGGTGATGAATCCGCGAGCGACATCAACGAAATCCCGCCGCCACAATTGCATTCCGGTCGTAATATCGTACTTCGCGACAAGATACGAGAGCGAGGTTGCTCCACCTCCCGGATACTGCGCCCCGATCCATAGGGTATTCCCAATGGCAACCGGGGTCACGATGGCCTCAATGGTTTCACTGAATGGGAACTCCACTGAGGTTGTCCCGTTCGCCTGACGGAAAAAAGCAATTGGGTGGTTTCCGGCGAGCAGTGTCCCGCCAAGCGGGAATTGCCGCCACACCGTTCCGTTAGACCGGTAAAAAAACGCGATTGGGTTGTTCCCGGGGAGCACCGACACGAACGAGGTGTCCGTATGGTTCCCAAGAAACATGAGGCGATTCACTGGCAAGCGCCACCGTTCGGTGCCGTCTGCGCCGAGTTTCACGATCCAGCTCGGGTCGTATGAGCCTCGTTCCCCCTCAAACCACACCACAGCGTTGTCTGCGGGGATGGTAGCGAGGTGGCCAGAGAATGAAATCGCGTGTCCGGAGAGAGTGGTGTCTTGACGGAGCCACTGCTGAACACCATCGCTGGTAAAACCAGCGAGTGTTGCACGCTGAGCGGTTAAGCCTGATGACCATCCGTTTGCGAACAGCCCATCATTTGAAATCGCTTGAAGTCCCGTTGGGACTCCCTCACTCCCGAACCCAAATGAATTCTCCCACACGGAATCGGGCTGCTGGGCGAACCCAGCCGCGGCGAACAATGTCGTCGCAATTAATACAACAAGAACTCGGAAAGTTTTCATTTCCGCATCCCTTATAAAGTTTGTGAATTGTTATTATCTGTGCTGATTATACCATACGCTCGCCCCCTCAGCAACCCGCTGTGGATACGGTGTGGAGGGTAGATAAAGTAGTGCATTGACGAGGCGGAACGTAAGCACTACAATTCCACCCAGAACCTGGAGGAGGTGAGCGATCATGGCAAAGGGCGGAGGCAATCCCTGGCGCGGCCCAGGTAAGCCGAATCCAAATCCTCGGCCAAAGCCGCCGAAAGGCGGAAGAAAACCGAAGTAGCGGTTCGGCAATTCATTTCGGGAAGGGCAACGCCCTTCCTTTTTGTTTGTATAATGAAACCATGCCACCGGAGCGATTTTACACGAAAACTGTTGTAGGTATTCAACTTGTCGCAAAAACTCGGCGCGAAATTGATGCACTCGTGAAGGCACTCCGGCTGATTCGTCGGCGCGCACCGAAACTTTTCCGGTGTTTCAGGTTTCTCGATGCGGTGCTCGTGTATCCGAAACGCAGCTACGATAACGCAATCTACATGCACGACGACCCGTACGTCTGGGTGTGCGAGTCGGGGACGGCGCTCGAATCGTCTCCCGCGTACTTCGCGGGGCTCCTCGTCCACGAGGCAGTGCACGTTGCCCAATGGCGACGAGGGATCCGCCGGCACAGCACCCGAATGGAGGAAGAGGCGTACCATGCACAGCGCCGTTTCCTGAAAAACATTGGAGCGAATGACGAGGTTGCGTGGCTCGACGAGCAATTCAAGGAGCGGTGGTGGGTGAAGGGGAGGGGAGAAGCACAGAAAAGGAGTGTTGATCGAATTTCCGCTCGCCATCGTCGTTTCCTTGCCTCATACCGTTCCGGTACACTCCCACTCCGGCACTTGTGAACATCTCTAGGGAGAGTTTGTTATGCTATAATAATGGCATGATGCAGACGCTCTCAAAGCCGAAGGTCGCCGTCTCGCTCACCCTCTTCTCGCTCGCAATCGCAGGACTCATCATGTGGTACGGGGGCGAGCTCCCCGCAAGCTCTTTCCCCGCAGTGAACCTGACTGCCGAGCAGCGGAACCTCCTCGCGCTCGTGAGCTACGTGAACGCAAAAGGTCA
>MHFY01000113.1:0-2706 GCA_001805375.1 Omnitrophica WOR_2 bacterium GWA2_47_8
CATCCAAAAGAAAAGCATATTCGAAAGGTTTCGCGTTACGGGCGCAGTTTGCCTTCACCGCTTCCAGTTTTCCTTCCGGCAAAGAACCGGTATCTGCCAACAAGCGGCCAACGAGCGTACTCTTTCCATGATCAACATGCCCGACGATAACCACATTCATCTGTTCTCGTTGCTGTCCCATTACATATATCCTTCTCTGCGCAATGTCTCCAACCCGCCGCCGTCTTCTTTATCCTGCGCCCGACCGGAGCGTTCGGCGATATTTTTGAATTTGCCGGACCGTAATTCTTCCACAATGTCATGCACATTCTTGGCCGTGGAATCAACGGATGAGGTGCAGGGATAGCATCCTAAAGAACGATAACGTTTGCCATCACCTTGATCAAAATATAATTTTGTAATTGGAATTTTTTCCTTCTCTATATACTCCCAAACATTGAGCTCGGTCCAATCCAATAACGGATGGATACGCACGTGCGTGCCAGGCGCGAAATCGGTCTTAAATTGATTCCACAGTTCCGGCGGCTGGTCGCCCACATCCCAATCATTATTGCGATCGCGCGGAGAAAAATAGCGCTCCTTGGAACGGCTTCCCTCTTCATCCGCCCGGGCGCCGACAATAACGCCGCTATACGGTTCAATATTTATATCCGATTCGTATTTCCCGGTCTTATGGTTCAACCGATAACGCGGCCAATCGCCGGCTAATGTATGCTTGAGCGCTTCCGTCTTTAACGTCTTACAGCAGCTGACGCGGTCCAACTTCCCAGCAGGGAACGTACGGCCTTCATCTAACGCTTGTTTATTTTGGCCGACGATCATGTTCAGCTTCCATTTCATGGCCAGATCATCCCGGTATTTGATCATCTCCGGAATTTTAAAACTGGTATCAATATGTACTAAAGGAAACGGCACATGGCCGAAAAAGGCCTTTCTGGCCAGCCATAAAAGCACAGTGCTGTCCTTGCCGATCGACCAGAGCATAACCAAACTCTTAAACTCACGGTAGGCCTCGCGCAGGATAAAAACGCTCTGCGCTTCCAGACTTTCCAATTTATCTATAGTTTTCGCCATAATTACCCCGTCGTTCGTCTCTCGTGAAGCGTATTTCGAACGACTCTTCACGGATGACGCTTCACGATTTTTTCTTCCACTTCGGATTATTGTGCAACCCGCATTCTTTCTGATCAGGCTGTTCCCACCACCATCGCCCGGCGCGGATATCCTCACCCGGTTTTATCGCGCGGGTGCAAGGGCTGCAGCCGATACTGACAAATCCTTTAGCGTGTAACGGGTTGACATCCACTTTGTTCTCCTTTATATATTGACGCACCTGGTCAAGCGTCCAGTTGATCAGAGGATTGATCTTGATCTTTTGATTCACCTCATCCCATTCGAATATCTCTAAATTGGTCCGCGTGACCGCCTGCTCTCTGCGCAATCCCGTCATCCAAGCATCGACATTCGTTAAAGCCCGGCGTAACGGTTCAACCTTACGGATGCCGCAGCAGAGCTTGCGGTTCTCCACACTTTCATAAAAAAAGTTTATGCCTTTAGCCTTCACCATCTCCTCAACCGCTTTTGTATCCGGATAATAGATCTTAAACAGCATGGGATATCGTTTTTGTGTTTTTGCGATCAAATCATAAGTCTCCGGAAACAACCGGCCGGTATCCAACGTAAAGATCTCTATCTTCGGCGCGATCTTCGAAATAATATCCGTGATCACCTGGTCCTCTTCGCCCAAACTGGAGGCAAAATTCACCCGCTGGCCAAACTGATCCCAGGCAAGCTTGATGATCTCTTGGGCTTTCAGATCTTTGGCTTTTTCGTTTAATTGTTTTATTCTTTCCTGTGGGTTCATGATTAGGCCTCGAAATATTGCTCCATCGAAAAATATCGTTCTCCCGTATCCGGTAAAATTACGACAATACGCTTTCCCTTTTCCAATTTTTGGGCGACTTGTAAGGCCGCAACAACCGCCGCGCCGGCCGAGATCCCTACGCTTAAACCTTCTTCTTTTCCCAGACGCCTCGTCATCAAGAACGCGTCCTTATCCGCGATGGAAATGATTTCATCGATTATTTGCCGGTTTAATATTTTTGGAACAAACCCGGCGCCGATCCCCTGGATATTATGGCGCCCCGATTGCCCACCCGACAAGACAGCGCTTGTTTTGGGTTCAACGGCGATAATCTTAATCTGCGGGATTTCTTCCTTTAACCGTTCTCCCGTCCCGGTTATTGTACCACCGGTCCCCACACCTGCCACAAAACAATCCAATTTTCCCTCGCAGGCATCCAGGATCTCTTCCGCCGTGGTCGTTCGATGGATTTCCGGATTGGCCCTGTTTTCAAACTGGCGCGGAATAAAACTGTGATTTATTTTCTTAGCAAGTTCCTCGCTTTTTTTAATGGCGCCCACGATCCCGTCCTTGGCCGGGGTCAAGACGACCTCCGCGCCGTAAAGTTTAAGCAAATATATCCTCTCTAAGCTCATGGCCTCCGGCATGGTCAAGATGCAGCGGTACCCTTTCACGGCGCAGATCATGGCAAGGCCGATCCCGGTATTGCCGCTGGTCGGCTCAATAATAGTGGAGCCCTTTTTCAATAGACCTTCCTTTTCCGCTTTTACAATCATCGAAAGGCATGGCCTGTCCTTGACACTTCCGCCGGGGTTAAAAGACTCCAGCTTCCCCAAGATTTC
>MHFY01000113.1:2739-7197 GCA_001805375.1 Omnitrophica WOR_2 bacterium GWA2_47_8
TGACCACCGGGTTGATACACCAAGTGAAAAGTGTTTTTTTTGTCACCGGATTCCCTATCATTGCATCCAATCCGTCCTTGATATTCCCTATCGCAAAGATCGCGGCTGTATACGCGATCACGGTCGGGAAAGGGATCCCAAGCTTTGACGCGATGATCGTGATCGTTCCGCTTATCAAATTGATGATCGTTGCCGTTAAAAGCCCCAGCGGGACGATCTTCTCGCTGGATGTCTTAAGAGGGCCGGTAAAAACAAACGCACCGATGCCGAAAAAAATCCCCATGATCAATAAACCCGGGACAGTCCCTATCAATCCGGCCGCGGATAAAGGGCCGACCGCATTGGCTACATTATTGGTCCCTTGCGCAAAACCTTTATAACAACTCGTCAATATTACAAAATTTTTAAGCCGTTCCCGGTGATTTACGATCCGCTCATAAACCCAAAAATTTCTTTTGCGGGGCGGATAAATATATCTGGTTATTGCATAAATCGAACAATAACACACTGTCGTTGAAATGACCCAGGTGATGGCCAAGAACTGGATTTTTCCCCAGGCAACGGCGTTATAATGTATCCCAACGCCGCAGATGGAAGCGATCGTTGAAAGAGAAGTTGACTGCGGAACGTGCATCATATTGGCCGTAAAAAGGCTCAATGTCGCCGCTATCAAAATGATCAAGACCGCCTGCTTGTCCAACAAATGGCCGGGGATGATCCCCTTGCTCAGCGTATTCGCCACTTCTTTCCCTAAAGCCATCGCACCGATCAAAGCAAAAACAAGGAACAAGACCTGGGCCGCACGCCTTGTGACAGCAGCGCTTCCCGCCGCAGTTGAAAAAGAGCCGGCAAAACTCGGGGCCCCCATATTAATCGCAAAAAATGCAGCAATAATAAATATGATAAATATTTCCATTTTATATGGTGTACATGGGCACTTTGATAAGTTTTCGTTGCCGCTTGACGATCTCCTCAAAATCAAGTGCTGTAAAATAATTCAAAAGCGTTTCATCCGCCCCTTGCCAGATACTCTCCAAGACGTCTTCCCGCTTCCCGGGATTCGACCTCAATTTTAGATCGTCAAAATGATTTACGACATCTATCAGCTTGATATCCTTGGGGGCTTTTATCAAACCATAGCCTCCCTTTTGTCCGCGGATACTGTCAACATAACCCAATTGCTTTAATTGGATCAAAATGTGCGGCAGAAATTTCATTGGGATCCTGTGCTTGCTGGCGATCGTGCTGATCTGTACCGGCTCGGTATTCGGCCAATGCAGTGCCAGCTCCAAAAGGGCTTTACAGGCATAATTCGCTTTTGCTGAGACTTTCATAAGAGCTTTCCATTTAACATTACTAAGTCAATCATGTAAGTAAAATATACAATACCAAAATCCTTCTGTCAAGAAATATTTTAGAGAAAGAGCTTTTTTACGATCTTGACGCTACCGGAAGGCATGGGGTAATCGGAAAACTTCTGACGGGGCACCCATTTGCGGGTGCTATTTTCAGATAAGACTTGCGCGGATTCACAGCGAAAGACATGCAGATTGGCTTTAAATTCCGTATAAAATTGCGTAACGTTCATCAACGGCTCTGCGGATCCTAATTCAATCCCGAGCTCCTCTTTGATCTCCCTAAACAGCGCCTGCTTTGGAGTCTCCCCCTTTTCGATCTTGCCACCGGGGAATTCCCACAGGTCCGCGAACAAACCGCCTTTGGGCCTGCGCTGGATAAAATATTTTTTATCTTTTTCGATCAACGCGATCGCGACATTGATCTCTTTGATCTCTTTTTTCTTCGACTGCGGAATGACCTCCTGCCTTCCCTGCTTATACGCCTCACAACCAACATTAACCGGGCAAAACATACACGCCGGCGAACGGCTCAAGCAAACCAGCGCCCCTAACTCCATCATCGCCTGATTGAAAACATTATTCCCTTTCTGCGGCATGACCTTATCAAGAAATTTTAGAATCTCCGTATCATATGACGTATCGGCAAAACCTTCCAACGCCAAATAACGCATCACAACCCGCCGAACATTCGCATCGATGATAGGCACGCGCTTATCAAAGGCAATGCTGGAAACCGCGCCGATAGTGTAAGGCCCAAAGCCGGGCAACGTCTTTAAAGCTTCCTGATCAGACGGAATTTTCCCTTTAAAATTTTTAACGATCAATTTCGCGGCTTTTTGGATATTGCGCGCCCGGGAATAATAACCTAATCCCTGCCATGCCTTCAAAATCTTCTGCAACGGCGCCTTGGCGACATGCTGGACAACGGGAAAAACCTTGACCCAACGCTCATAGAAAGGAATGACCGCAGCCACGGTAGTTTGCTGCAGCATGATCTCGGAGATCCAAATTTTGTAAGGGTCTTTGGTTTGCCGCCAGGGAAGGTCGCGGGCATTTTTAAGATACCACCTGTTAAGTTTTGAAGAGAATTCTGACATAGTTACATCATGTCTAAAAATAAATCCACGATTTTTGAATGCTGGCCGACCGGTTGGGTTATCCGAAAGGAAACCTTCGGATATTTTTTCTGGGCTTCCTGAACGATCCTTGGGACATCTTCATCCACATGCCTGCCGGGATTTAAAAAATTCAAGACCAAAACAATCTCCGCGGCCCCCTCCTTAACGGAATTGTCGACGGCCTGCGGAATGCTGGGAGATTCAATTTCCAGGAATGCATAGGACACCTGACCAGACCTTACTTTTTCCTTGAGTTTGGCCACCAAGGCGGTCATTTCCTGTTTGGTTTTCGGCGAGCGGCTTCCGTGAGAAACGACAAGAAAATGCTTCATCCCAATTTTCCTTACTTTTTACCCAATTAGTTCAGATGAAATTGGGATAAGTACTTATTACATCTAAACATATAGAGACAATAAGTACATAAGATTAAAAATAAATTATTTTAAGCGGATGAGGAGAACGTTTTATCGTAATGGTCTGGCCGAAATGGAACAGGCTTTGCAGCCGTGACCCGTCAAGAAAGACCATCCCCTCACGCATCAAAGACGTGACCTTTATGACTTGGTTGGGAGCCAAGATCCCTTTTATAAGCCTGTAACTGTTCCTCTTTCCGTAATACGGTTCACGGCAGAAATACTGAAATTTTAAACTCGTGTCGGGCAAAACCTTACCGCCCGCGGAATGGATGGCACCCGTTGTGCCGGCGGCGGTCGAGATCCAGATCCCGGAACTTTTCTGCTCTTCCGTGATCCCGTTTATGCTCAAACAATAACGGCTCATCGCTGCCGGATTGTGATGAGCGATCAATACATCATTTAAGACATTAACCCCTTCGATTTTTTTTAAACCCTTTACCTGCAGACGATTGATCTTTCTGACCTTGAATTTTCCCGCCTTGACCTTCTTAATAAGGATCGGGAATTCCTTGGCTGTCGCCACGCAAAACTTTCCCACGCTCCACTTCGGGGAAGAGTTGACACCCAGCACCAATTGCTTTGTAGCGTTGCGCGCGGCCTCTAAAAACGTCCCGTCGCCCCCGACCGTGATCACCAGATCGAATTGCGCGTAATTGATATTCTGGCCGCGGTTGCTTTTGATGTAGCTGATGCCCTCTTTTTTTAAGGCCTGTTCAACCATCGCGAGCGCCGTATAATGCTCGGTATGAACGAGCTTAAGCGAACGCATATTCGACTTGGGGATCAACTTTTCCGCGAGCTTTAAAGAACTCTGAGCATCCAAGAAATAACTCGAATACGCGCTTCTCTTATATAGGACCAGGGCTTTTTTGATCTTCATATCGTTAGATTAAAATGAATTTAACTTTTTTTCTCAATTCTTTTATTGAGGCAAAAACCGCATCCGCTTCTTTAAGATACTTTCTCGGAAGCGAGGTTTCCAGCGCCAAACACTTGAGACCGGCTTTTTTCGCGGATAAAATGCCGAACGGCGCGTTCTCGATGGCGACGGCTTGGCTGGCTTTCAGGCCCATTTTCTTAAGCGCCTTCAAATACGGTTCGGGATGCGGTTTTCCTTTTTTGACATCGCTTCCCGTCACGCTCACGTCGAAATAATTATACACAGAATCCGGTAAAATGCGATGAAGTTCATGGCGTGATGTGCCGGTTACCAGCGCAAGTTTAAATTTACGCTTGTGCAGATCCCTTAAAATGGAACGCGAACCCGTAATAAAACGGGTCTGGGTGATCTTTTTAAAAAGCTCTTCCTTCTCGTGCAAAAGCGCCTTGGCCTTCTTTAGATCATACGGCTTTTTGTATTCATTAAATATTTCATAGACGCTTTGAAGCCCGCGCTGGCCTTCGCGGCTGTAGATATCATGGTGCGTGGCATGGATCCCTTCTTTCGCCAAGACCTGATGCCAGGCCTTAAAATGGTCCGGCATCGTGTTGGTAATAACACCGTCCATATCAAAAATGACCGCCCTTACACGCATCTTTTTAAAGCCTCTTTCATGACCTTGCCGA
>MHFY01000114.1:0-1081 GCA_001805375.1 Omnitrophica WOR_2 bacterium GWA2_47_8
TCCGAAATTCCAATGATTCAAATTCGAAACGAATCAGTTTAAAATTTAGAATTTTGATATTGTCCCGACTTTGTCGAGGATGCACGATAAAATCGGCATTTAGAGTTTAGATATTAGGATTTAAGATTTTTAAGACAAATATGAAGGTGGTTCTTTTATCAACCATTCGGGGCGTGGGACAAAAAGGACAATTGAAGGATGTCCACGACGGCTACGCCCGGAACTTTCTCGTTCCGCGTGGATTGGCCGTCATCGCGACGCAGGCGGCGCAGGCGAGCGTGGCATCGGATGCTGCGCGGCGCGAGTGTGAGCATGCCGCCGCACTCGTGGCGGCGAATGCGGAAGCGACATGGCTCAAGGAACTGACCTTGCGGTTCACCCGCCGCGCAAACGAGCAAGGAGAAACGTTCGGTTCGGTCTCGGGGGCGGACGTGACCGTCGCGCTCCATGCGGCAGGCATCAAGCACGGCGAAGCGATGCTCGACCATTCCTTGAAACGTCTCGGTGCGCACTCGGTTCCGGTTCGGTTCATCGAAGGCACCATCGGCACGGTGACCATCACTATCGAACCAGAGGAGTAATGATATGTTCGGAATTCCCGGAACCATCATATCTCGACGATCGTCGAGATATGATGATACGTGATAAAACACAACCCCCGCCTCCGTCAGTTGTTAATGGAGGCGGGGGTTTGTCGTGCCGGGACGCAGTCGACTAGGCGGCGGAGACAACTGGAACGACCGAGACAACCTTCACGGATCGACGCGTGCCGTCGAAACGCGTCCGGTTCTTCGTGGAGAACTTTACGACGCCGGGCTTCACCGCATAGAGGGTGTCGTCCGATCCCTGCGCGACGTTCGTGCCGGAGAAGAACTTGGTGCCACGCTGGCGGATGATGATTTGCCCCGCCTTTGCCTTCTCGCCGGCAAAGAGCTTCACGCCCAGCCGCTTCGATTCGGACTCTCGGCCTAATTTTGTTGCGCCTTTCGCTTTGGTATGTGCCATCCCTCACCCTTGGAGAATTGTTATTAGCAATGCTCCAAAAATAAACTTTGTTGCTGTATAGTTCGACTATTTAATA
>MHFY01000114.1:1196-1844 GCA_001805375.1 Omnitrophica WOR_2 bacterium GWA2_47_8
ACTCATCTTTTTACTTATTTCCTTTTTTCTATTACTTTCTACCCTTTCCTTCGGTCTTGGCTATCTGTTTGGCACGCAAAAGAAGCCCGCCCCCATCATCATCGAGAAGTGCGCGGAGTAAGGAAGATGGAAAATTGAGTGCTTGACATAATTAGTCATTGTGGTGTATAATTCCAGCGTTCTTTGAAAACCAAAGGATGCAGTGCGAGGTACGCTGGTACGTATGATTTCCGGGCGGCATGAACCGCCTGAAAAGTAGGGGCACAGAAGTGCGCCGAAAGGAAACGTGCGGATGAGCGAGCGCTGGATATAAACACTCCGGGCGGCATGAACCGCCTATAAACTTGGGGCACGGAAGTGTCCTAAAAGGAGATGTTGCTATGTTGAGTTTTATTCAGAGAGGACGAGAACGATACATGTTTATCGGCCTCTGTCTTCTGGGTATCATGGCGGGTGTTGGTAGTACCGCCATGCTGTGGGATGCAGATACTACTCTGCGGCGAGTCATGGGGACGCTCGTGGCGTGTACCGGTTTCTGCTGTTTTTTGGTTGTGCTTCAAGTTTTCAGGAATGAGAAGTGGAAGCCAGCTCGGGAGCAAAGGGAAAAGGAAAGATTGTTTAAGGAGCTGACCGGGTTCCAGTGCCTCC
>MHFY01000114.1:1882-5028 GCA_001805375.1 Omnitrophica WOR_2 bacterium GWA2_47_8
ACAGATCTAGAAATTGCCAACGAGAAGATGGAGGCAATTATCTGGCACAAGATGAGGCTGGAATGTAAGACAAAACTGGTTGCGGAGTCAAAAGACACATTCAACCGTGTCGCACACCTTTTTATCGATTTCGGATTTGCGAATATTCCGCAAAACCTGGATGCATATAAGTAGGTAAAGTAGTAGGGCCACTATTTATCGGTGGCCCAAACTATTTTCCAGCAGTTGACACCACACCGGCCGTGCTGGTAACGTGCCTAGGCAGATCATTCACAAATTTTAACTAAAGTAGGGAGTAGATATGGGAATTGAAATCGCTTGTGCGATATTCGTCGTTACTTTGGGGATTGGGTATCTTCTCAAGAAATCGAAAGATAAAATGGGCGGCGGGTGGGGCTACAAATTCAATCTTCGAAAAAACGCCCGGAGGGAATGATGGAATTCAACCTGATTGTAATAAAAATAACCGGAGGAATTCTTATGAGTTGGCTCTTCCTCCGGCACGCGTTTAAACGGAGGACACCGTGGGATTCATAGGGTGGGCAATTGCCTTCATCGGCAGCTACTTCATCGGTAGAAAGGTCTGGTGGGGTTTTCTTTTGAGCATCATTGCGAACTTCTTTATCGGCTGGAGCGCGATTGAGACGAAGAATCCATCCCTCAGCGCCGCAGTTGTTGTCTTTGTGGCTATGGCTATATTCAACAGCGTCCGCTGGTGGCGGAACCCACCAGTCCCAACAAAAGGATATGATCGGTGGGAGATTGTATTCATGATTGCAGGATTAGTTGTCCTCGCCGCAAGTTGGTTCCTTTTCGGTAGTAACTGACCGCCCCCTTATGGGGCGGTTCTTGTTAGTAATTAATTGGTATGAGCTACTACTTTGAGATATACTGTATGACATGGGGAAGCGGGGACCGAAACCGAAAGGCGCCGTAAAGATCCGTTGGTCGGCGAACTTCGCCTACGCCATCGGGTTGCTCGCTACGGACGGGTGCCTGTCGAAGGACGGGCGGCACGTAGATTTTACATCAAAAGAATTGGAACAGCTCCGTAATTTCAAGCAGTGTCTGGAATTGAACGTGAAAATCGCCAGCAAACGGTCGGGTCGCGGTGACCGATGGCAATTTCGCATACAATTCGGTGACGTGCTTCTCTACCGGTTCCTGCTCAACATCGGCTTCATGCCGGCGAAGTCGAAGGTTATCGGTGCGCTCGATATTCCGCCGCGATACCTCTTCGACTTTCTCCGCGGGCACTTCGACGGCGACGGGTCGTTCCATTCGTACTGGGACCCCCGGTGGAAGTCCAGTTTCATGTTCTACACGACGTTCGTTTCGGCGAGCAAGACACACATCGACTGGCTACGAACGATGATATCGGACTCTCTTGGCATACGCGGCCACATCACGAAGTCCCGGAACGCATCCGTGTACCAGCTGAAGTACGCGAAGGCGGATTCATTGAAATTGTTGCGGAAGCTGTACTACAATAACCGAGTCGTCTGTCTGTCTCGGAAGCGCGTGAAGGTCGAACGGGCGCTCGCGGCGGTAGGCGAAAAGCTATAAGCCCAGGTGGCGGAACTGGTATACGCGTGCGTTCGAGGGGCGCATGCCGCAAGGCTTGCGGGTTCAAATCCCGCCCTGGGCACAAACAAATCAGAAAACAGAAAACGGTACCTGACACCGTTTTCCGTTTCTTGCAAAAGTCAGTAATATAGAGTATATTCTATCTGGCTCCAGACTGGAGCCAAGTTCTTTCACAAATATAAGGAATTACACCATGAAAGGCATGTTGTTTTTTGCTGTTCTCGTGGTTGCCCTTACTCTGCTGACTACTATGGTAGTGGCGCAACCAACAGTGAATTACAATGACGTTGCCCTGCTGTACAACCGCAACGTCGATTCATCGGGTATTCTTGCCAACTACTTTAAGGCGGCGCGAAATATACCCGCAGCTAATGTGATCGGCATTGATATCAGTTCGAATGAGGAGGTGGACTCTACAACATTTAACAGCTTACGTTCGCAGATTGAATCGGCGTTGGATACGCTTGAGGCCACAACGACAATAAACTATCTGGTCACGTGCAAGGGTTTACCCTTGAAGGTAAATCGGGGGAACACGTTTTCTCAAACGTCACCCTCATCGTCTGTGGAAAGTGAACTCATGTTGATTCGGGATACATTGGCACACTACATTGGTGGGTCTGGGCCGCAGATGAACCCCTACTTCTATTTCTATCAAAATGCTGCACATTTCTCACGTGCAACGTACAGGATATACCTAGTTTCAAGGCTGGACGCATACAGCTTCGCGAAAGTCATGAACATGATTGACCGTTCGGGACCGAATATCGTTCTGCAACCTACGTCTAAGTGGGTGTTCGACCAAGATCCTTCGCGTAATACTCCCCTGAACAGGTACATGCATACGGCCGCGACAAATCTCCATGCCAGGGGCATGAACGTGGTGAATAATGCAGATACCGTATACGTCACGGACCTAACGAATGTCATAAGTTATCGGAGCTTCGGCAGTAACGATAACTTTTCCCATTGGTATACCAACCCACCCGGCGCAATTGGTGATCCGAGATTTACATTCGTACCAGGTTCCGTGGCCGAGGAGTATGTAAGTACTTCCGGGAGGTCATTTAATTATCCACCAAGCTACGGCCAGTCGTTGTTTGTTGATCTCCTTGCCGAGGGCTGTACTGGGGGTAAAACCACCGTGTACGAACCTTACTCGAATGCTATGTCGTTTCCTTACATAGTGCTCGATAGGTATACCAATGGGTATAACCTCGCTGAGTCCTTTTTCATGGGGTCGCTGCTGGTCTCATGGATGGACGTGGTGGTGGGGGATCCAAAAACGTCACTCTACATAAGTGGTGGCCTACCGATCCAACTGGCATCATTCACTGGCCGCGTTGTAAACAGCGCGAGCGTTCAGCTCGACTGGACCACGCTGAGCGAAACGAACAACTACGGGTTTGACGTTCAGCACAGGTCTGTTGGTGCAACTGAATGGACGTTGTTAGGTTTCGTTCCCGGCAACGGCACGACGCTCCAGCGGCATGACTACTCGTATACGGACAATACCGTAATGAGTGGATCGTGGCAGTACCGTCTTGTTCAGATTGACC
>MHFY01000114.1:5060-6357 GCA_001805375.1 Omnitrophica WOR_2 bacterium GWA2_47_8
ACGGTCGTGATGGGAACAATGTCGGTGAATATCTCGGAGAAGCCGCTTGAATTCAAACTCGAGCAGAACTATCCGAACCCGTTCAATCCGTCAACGGTCATCAGTTTTCAGTTGGCGGTTAGCGGTTACGCCTCGCTCAAGGTATACAACATGCTTGGGCAGGAGGTGGCGACGCTCGTGGATGAAGTTCAGCAAGCTGGCGAGTATACCGTCCAGTTTGACGGGCAGGGACTCGCGAGCGGCGTGTACATCTACCGCCTGCAAGGCGGCGGCAACGTCGCGACGCAGCGAATGATGTTGATGAAATAAACCGCTCCTTTCTTGTATCTTGCAGATCAGTGAGAGGGGGGTGTGGGTGGCTATCACCAGTGAAGCCGTGGTGCCAAGCGTCTCAGCCCATGTGCCGGTGAGTGCTCGTCTGTTTGTAAAAAGGAAGCCCCGACAATGTCGGGGCTTTTCAATGCCTGTTTGACATTTCAACCACACGACTAGTGAGACCTAAATCTCATACGCTAATCTTTTTACCTCCCATCTGCCGTGCTACCATGTCTACAGGTGACCTACGACCAACAACAAATAGTTCATCCCGAGCAAAAGCGAGGGACAACCGACCACGGCTGGCAAGGGAAGACAGGCACGCTTAGAAACAGGGCCTTTCTCGCGCTCATCGGTGCTACCACGATCCTTGTGGCGGCAAGCGCGGTCTACATCGCCGTCAGCACCCCCGGTCTGCCGGAAAAGATCATCATGCACTTTGATGGCGACCAGGGTATCACGAGTTTCGGAACTCCCAGCTACCTCTGGTGGGCATGGGGCATGGTCGTGGCAGGAATCGCCATTGATGTTGCGCTCGCCAGCTTCCTGTTCCATCGCGACCGGGTTTTGAGCTACATGCTTGCTAGCGCCGCCCCGGTGGTTGGGTTATTGCTCCTCATCGCCGTCGGAACGATAATCTCCGTAAACTAAAATAAATAAACAAACAACAGACAAACAACAGACAAACAAACATTCCATGTCCGACACCATACTCATCATCGTTGCAGTGGTCTTCCTCGCCGGGTTCGCGCTCCTGTGGCGCGAGGTGCGGCGAAAGCAAACCGGGGCGGGGGACAACCAATCGCTCGTCCTTCTTCAGAACCAGCTGCAGGAGCTTTCTCGAACGCTCGATGCGAAGCTCGGCGAATCGACAAAGGCGCTCCAGAGCCAGTTCGGGGAATCGAACCGAGTGGTGCAGACGGTGCACGCCTCGCTCGTTTCCGTCACGGAGCGGCTCACCAAGCTCGATGAAACAAACCGG
>MHFY01000115.1:142-284 GCA_001805375.1 Omnitrophica WOR_2 bacterium GWA2_47_8
CAGACACCCATCCCCCAAAAAGCGGCAGATTCCCAAAATGAACTCTTCTCGAAGATGTCCTCTTTTGCGAAAACAGAGTCCTCGAATTGCCTCATTCCCCTTGCTTCCCTATCAGGCCTTGAAGGATTTGAGATGGAAGTCA
>MHFY01000115.1:440-975 GCA_001805375.1 Omnitrophica WOR_2 bacterium GWA2_47_8
CTTCCTGCACCCAAGGCATCTCATCAACTCCCTCGCTTCAGAAGATATCCCCTTCGGCAGTCCAGCCATATCTTTTCAAGACCTCTAAAAACAAGGTGTGCACCATACCAAAAAGTGACCCATTTTTCCGCCTGCCCGGATGCCGGGAAGATGAGAAAGGGATCCGCAGCGCCTGCCTTGATGATCTAAGAAATAAATTTCCTCTCTGCACCTGACCATGGAAAAAAACAAGAAAGGAGACATAGGCATGTTTGGAATCCTCGGTGGCTTTGTACTCGTTTTCATTGTGGTCTACATCGGAGCATCCCTTACCATCAATGGAATACCTGGTGTCCTTGCTCCCCTTAGAAGCGCGGAAAAAAGCCTTGATGATCCTGATTTCGATAAGATCGCAACCCTTCAGGACAAGTGCCCCTGTGTGGAAGGCGATTTCGAGAGCAGTGAGAAGGGATGCCCCCTGCGCTTTACCGATGCGGACAAGAAGGACAGGAGATGCCTTACCACTCCTCCGCAGAGCACGAGAACCACATGAAGG
>MHFY01000115.1:1083-1388 GCA_001805375.1 Omnitrophica WOR_2 bacterium GWA2_47_8
TCTTCAATGACGAGAACACGGAATCGCTCAACACCCTTGCCAAGGAGCTAGACCAGAAAGGGGATGGGTATGGACCTCTCCTCCTGCCCCTTGATGAGGACATGGCGCTCGTTGGATTTTCCCCAGACGCAGTGCAATTCACCTGCGTCAACTGCTTCAAGACAATAACCATCGGCCTTGAGATGGGGCTGCAGACGCCTTACGTCTCAAGCTTTCTCAAAAAGCCGCAGACGCGAGCCTGCGCCGACTCCTCCTGCGTCTGCCTCTGCAAGGATATCTCCTCAGCCTCGCTTGACAGCCCTGAG
>MHFY01000115.1:1464-3141 GCA_001805375.1 Omnitrophica WOR_2 bacterium GWA2_47_8
CTTCTTCCGCAGAGAACAAGCAGATGAGCTGGGAAGGAGGGTTCCTCTTTGGAAAAGGGGATGGTGTCAGGAACGGACTCCCTGAAGTCCCTTCCAAGAGCAGGGTTGCCGTCTCTTTAGAACGCAAAAGGATCGGCTCCATATCCTACGCCTCTGCCTGCCCGAAATACCCCTGCATCCCTTCCCAGCAAAACTAATATAAATCAGCAACCACGGGAATCCCCATGCAAAAAAGGGGGCAACTCGTCGTAAAAGGACTCGTCATCGCCATCCTTAGCTTATTCCTCCTCATTGCGTTCGTGCGCGTGGGCAACCAATACGGCACAGGGGAAGCGTCCCACAAGCAGGCGATCGCAAACGACCTTGGCCTGCTCCTCACGCAATTGAACTCAGTGCCTGGCGATGTCACCCTATTCTATCCTGAAGACACCAAGAGATATACCATAAGGATATCCAGAAACACGATCTTTGTCTACGCATCAGTCGCAGGAGCGCAGGACTTCACGCAGGGAAAATCATCATTCCTTGGCCCTTCTTTCGAGGCAGTTGTAGCGAACCCAACGAATCTTCTGATCGTAAAGACAGGAAACTCAATCACCATCAAAAACGAGGGAACAAATGCACCGATCCAAACGCGCTGAGACCGAGCTTTGGGCGATGGACACCCATCTCTTCTGGCTTCTCTTTGGGATCATCCTCACCATCACGACGACAGTAGTCATGATCATCGTCAAGTCGCAGTTTGTCGAATACACCAAAGTGCCGGGGGAACTTCCACCTTATCTTATCGCAGACAGGCTGCTTTTCTCCGGCGCGTGCTTCTCCACGCAAAGCACCGGGCCCCTTGCCATTGATGCTTCCCGTCTCACCACACCAAACTTTAATTCCTGCCTTCAGGGGAATTCAAACTCTCCTGCTCCCTATCGACTCAGCTTTTTCTCTGCTGACCAGAGTTTTCGCAAGATCATCACGACAAGCAGCTGGAATGAGGCAAAGCCGGTAATCTCACGCGAGTCTTTTGGCCCCATTTCCGTTCTAAGCGAAGGCACATTCATCACCGCAGAGGTATTCCTTGAGCGGCAATAGATGGATGGGAAAAAGAGGGATTGTCCTAGATGAGCTTTTGCCTCTTATCATCTTCGTCGCTTTCTCTTTTGTCACAATCATCATATTCCTCCATATCAACTCCACAAACCAGGAAGAAGAAGCGAAATCCGTCTCCACAAGCATCCTTGGCACCACCGCTGAGACCACACTCACCCTTGCCCTTGGACAACAAATCAATGGAAGATCACTCTCGCTCCACATAGCAGAGGCTTATTATTCCAAGGGCAAAGACATTCAAATACTCCATCCCTATCTCAGCAAGGCATTCTCTTCCTCATTTCCCTATGGATGGATGATGACGGTCGAGGATTCGCAAGGACATCTCCTCTTCTCCGCAGATGCAGTTGAGATTGCCCCCTATCCTATCCTGATGAGGATGGTACCTACCGAGGAATTCGCCTCTGCCATCATCCCCCTCCCAGACAGGTCTGGAGTTCTCATCATCAAGCTCTTTGTCTTTGAAGACGATCCTGCGGTGAGCATCCTATGATGAAAAAGAAAAAAGGTCTGGCGCTGCAATATTATTTCCTCATCATAGCCTTCCTGCTTGGACTTGGCACCTTTTACGTC
>MHFY01000115.1:3157-3548 GCA_001805375.1 Omnitrophica WOR_2 bacterium GWA2_47_8
TCTTTCCGGGATATGTCGGCGAATCCGCCATCCACCTCCAGGATGCGCGCAGCCAGTCCTATGATATCATCCATTTCCTCGATGTCTCCTCAGGCATCTCCGCCTACGACGCATCCTATACGCTGGGAAAGAGGGGAGGGGGAGCAGAGTGCGGAGACTATCTTGGCTATGCGCTTTGGACATCGGAAGGAGCCGCTTCCTGCGCCCCTACCTTACAGCGCGCAGCGCTTGCATTCTCTTCGGATTATCTCTTTAGACTAGACGAATTTCTTCTCCTTTACCAATCCTATACCTCTGCCATCATCCCCTCAAATAATTTTGAGATCTCAAGCGAGGCACAAGGCATTGCCACAATCCGGCAAAAAAATCCCATACTGATCCCCATAGGAAA
>MHFY01000115.1:3622-4104 GCA_001805375.1 Omnitrophica WOR_2 bacterium GWA2_47_8
CCTCTTCGCCCCTGCTTCCCTCTCCACAGCCATCCTCTGGATTTCCAACACTCTCTGCAGAACAGGTGGATGCACTATTCCTAAAAAGAAAATCACCACTGACGGGAATTGGCCAGCTCTTTTCTGCCACCGAGCAGCGCACCCAAGTGCCCTCTTCTGTGCTTCTTGCCATCTCCTCAACCGAAAGTGGCCTGAGACATTGCTGCTATTCCACCACCAAGACCTCCGGCACAACCTGCCAGCCCATAGCAGCGCCATCATGCGGCAAGAACCTCATCCTCACAAGCCCTTCCGGAAGCGTCGGCCTCATGCAGATCAACGTCAAGGTGAATTCAGCTCTCGCAGACAAGGTCTGCAGATCCGATGAGACGGTCTATGATCTGGAATGCAACATCAACATCGGCGCAAAACTTTTACGCGATAGCCACCTTCGCTACCAAAACGGCATACCGGAATCCTTGCTCAGAAAATACTGCAAGGAT
>MHFY01000115.1:4134-4400 GCA_001805375.1 Omnitrophica WOR_2 bacterium GWA2_47_8
CGGGGCTGGGAAGCCGCGATGAGGGCATACAACGGCCTTGGGTGCGATTCCAATCGAGGCGCGGACACATCCTATGTGGAAAATGTCCAGAAGCGCTTTGCTGAGATAACCACTCTCCCATCAACCGCACTCACATGACTCCCTCCCACACCCCACAAAAAATAGCACTCATGTGCCTTGGATTCCTCATCATCCTCTTTGGAATATTTTTCTTTTTGGATGATGCCCCGATCACGGGAATGATCATCAAGGAGCCAACGGGAAAA
>MHFY01000115.1:4418-6047 GCA_001805375.1 Omnitrophica WOR_2 bacterium GWA2_47_8
GCATTGCAGACGCCGTGGATGCGACAAAACTCACCTGGAACCTCGACTGCGACAAGGGGATCTCTCGCGTGTTCTATGATGTGGTGGAATCTTTTGAGGACTGCCTTAATTCCTCCGACTCCAACTGCTACTGCGAAAAACCAATGGGAGGCTCTGCGTACATCTTGCGCAACGAGCTCTCTGGCAAGGATCATACGATCTCCATCCTGAAAAAAGATGAAATGCTCACGTTCTCTGATAAGGACGGGAAATTGACGCATGGCTCATCCCTTAGGGACTATAGCTCAACCCATTTTGCGCAGCGCCTCAGATTCCTGTATGGACAATCTGACCTTGCGCCAATGGAAGCGCAGGTCTCAAGCATGCCGCTTTCAGACGCCACACCAGCCTTGCTTTCCTCCTCTCTCATATTCTATAAGGGATCAAAAATCACTGATGGGAAGACGGCACTATCCATAGATCTTATCAAGGAAGAGAACGGAAAACTGCTCTATCCGACAAATGCTCCTGCCCTAGACGCGCAAGGAAAGGCGCTTTCTAAATCCGATGCGCGCCCCTGCTCCCCTGCTCCCAAGAACATCGTGCGCTTCTGCGTTCATGATCCTACCAAAAAATACCTTATCTACGACGAGCTTGAGGGTGATGTCAAGGAGAGACCTATCGTGATAAGGTTCGCAGCGCACCTGCCGGATTCCGCTCCTCCAGCACCCACAGGCATCAAGGCGCAGGATTTCCCAAAGGCCTCCCATTCGGTCTTTGTGGCCTTCCAGGCAAGCCCCGCCAAGGATGTGGTCTCCTATAAGGTGTATATCGCCCCAACCTCTGAATTGCTATCATCCCAATCAACGGCGCAGCTCTCAACATCATCCCAAGTGGCAATGCGGGCAGTGAGGGCAGATGAGGCGATACTGCTTGATACACCTCTTGAAACCTCCTCATGCAGATTTGACTACAGGAAAGCATGCATGTTTAAGGCAGGAAAAGAGGTTTCCATACCCTCTCCAAAAGACAGTTCTGAGAAGACGCCTCTCTATACCTGGATCCAAAGCAACGGAGAGGCGATGTTCGCCTTGCCCCTTTTTGTTGAGGAAGATAAGGGATATGCGCTCTCCGTTACAGCAATCGATAAAGCAGGAAAAGAGATTGATAACGTAAAGCAGAAGATGCCGATAACCCTTGCGGTCTCTCTTGATGATCTTCCTCCAAGCGCGGAAGGGGTGGTGGGCATTTTGGAGTCTCTCTCTTCGCAGTATAATGCTGATGAAAAATCATTGACACTGCCCTCTCTTCTTCCTCCAGTACGCAACATAGACAACAGCCCGATCACCGACTTCAGCGAAGACAGTGGATATGTGGCCTACTACAGGAAAAATTCCCCTATAATCCCCACCGAAATGGATCTTCTGAGCACCTTTTCCACCATTGTCCAAGAACAGCGCGGCACCACACTAGTCATTTCCCTTGCATCAACCAATCCTTCACCCGGTGATTCCTATTATCTTGTGATTGTCGCGCAGGATACCTCCAAAAACCCATTACCCTCCTCATTCACGCCAAAGGAGCTCGGGACAAAGCCGCAGCTCCTCACCATTCCTCAATCCCCCTAGAGCCCATAAAATATATAAACAA
>MHFY01000115.1:6060-6518 GCA_001805375.1 Omnitrophica WOR_2 bacterium GWA2_47_8
CTCTTTATGTTCAAATTGCCCTATGAGGAAGTCGTCTCCATTCTCGAGAAGAAGGCGAATCTCTCCAAGGAGGAGATCGAGGAGAGGATAAAGAAGAAGCTATCCCAATTATCCGGCCTGATATCAAAAGAAGGCGCCGCGCACATCGTCGCAAACGAGCTCGGCGTCAAATTGATGGAGCCTTTCACGGGTAAACTGCAGATCAAGAACATCATGGCGGGGATGCGCGATGTGGAAACCACGGGAAAAGTAATGGCGGTCTATGAGGTGCGCTCGTTTAATACCGGAGCACGCTCCGGAAAAGTGGGCTCGTTCATGATAGGGGATGAGACAGGATCGATTCGAGTTGTCTTATGGGGGGATCAGACCGATGTCATGCTGAAATTGAATGCAGGGGATATCGTTTCCATCGTTTCCGGCTATGTGCGCGACAACCAAGGGCGAAGAGAGCTTCACGC
>MHFY01000116.1:0-396 GCA_001805375.1 Omnitrophica WOR_2 bacterium GWA2_47_8
GATATGCCGTTCCCCGCGGTCGTCGTGTCAATCAACGAGTTGACGATTTCATATTTGAATTGTACTGTGTAGACCGGTCAACGGAGGTTTTGCCATGGCAAGACAACAGGGCTACAAGTCGAGCGGCGGTCACTCGCCACGGAAGAAACACCAAGCTCAGTTGAGGGCAAACAAAGAGTCCGCCGACGCGGCGAAGCGAGCGCGCAGGTCCGGTATCGGGCTGACGGCCACGTCGGTGCATTCGCTCATCGAAAAGAAAAAAGGAAAGTGAAATGCCGTTTGGCAAGCCACGGACGGATGTCCGCACGGCGCTCAAGGAAGCATTGTCCTCGGGTGTCCAGGTCAAGATCAAATTTCGCGTTTTCGACAACGAATACGAAGACGCCGGCTATGTAA
>MHFY01000116.1:420-1588 GCA_001805375.1 Omnitrophica WOR_2 bacterium GWA2_47_8
TCTTCGGCCGCAACAAAGACGACCATCATGGCGTCCCCACGATGCTGGCGGATATCACAACGGTATTCTTCTGGGATGAACCGGGCGAGCCGCGGAGGCCACACCCGGGCCCCGAACCGGTAGATAATCCGCAGCCTACGTCCGGCAGCCCGGGCAAGGAGGAAAAAATTCCTGTGCCCGACAATCCGGTCAAAGCGACTGCGAGCTGAAATAGCGGCTCTGAACACCGCATTACGACACGCCGCCTTTCAGTAGGCGGCACTTTCTTTAAACATGACGGTTTCCAACGTGCCGTGACCGGGTAGCCAAACATCCGGGTAGGGCGTTTTGCTATACTAAAGCGATGAAAACGGGGACTCTGAAATTATGGTTTAGCGTTGTTTCGATAATAGGCGTTTTGTGGGGCGTTGCGTTCGCTTTTTTCGGCCTTGCGGTCATACCCGTGGTTGACCCGGCAGTATTGGTCCCGTGGGGCAACGGCGTATACGGAGCGACGCTCATTGGCCTCTGCGCGACGCTCTTTTTCGCCGGACGTCACGCATTCGAAAAAGGGGACACCGGGCTGATGAAAGCATTGTTGTACGGCATTCTGATCTGGCTCAGCATCGAAGCGGCATTCTCTTTGTACTACGGAGTGTTTTTGAACGTCGGAGTCGATGTCGGTATTGCGGTACTCTTTGGCGTGCCCTTGTTGAAAGGCATGCGTTCAGCATGAACAAAAGCAGGCTCGCCGGTGGGACGGCACACAAAATGCCGGAGGATTTGCGAGGGGCCATTATCGCCACGCCTGCGGCGCGGGCGATATGGGACGATATTACGCCACTCGCGCGCAATGAGTGGATTTGTTGGGTTATATCAGGCAAGAAAGCGCAGACGCGCGATATCCGCATCAAGAAGGGAATCTCGAAGCTCAAAAGCGGCATGCGCCGCCCCTGTTGCTGGGCGGGGTGTACTCACCGTTAACTACGCTGCTGTGAAAGCCTACACAATGCTTACGGCTGGGAAGGGGAGCAATATTGACAACTATGCGTATTTGTGCTAGCGTATTGGCAGAAATTCACGCAACCCCACGGCGACTTCGGAGGCTAGCACGATGTTCAACTTGCATCCGAATATTCCTGCGAGGGTCTCGCTCTATGTGATGACGACCCTGATGACGGTTCGTTGG
>MHFY01000116.1:1612-5411 GCA_001805375.1 Omnitrophica WOR_2 bacterium GWA2_47_8
GAAATACACCAATGGTCGAATGTCATTCGACCTGCGGGACTACTGATCGCGGCGTTCACAATCTGGCTCATCGTTCTGCTCAGAAAAGCAGGGCGTGATGGCCGGCTTGCTACCCAAGGGCCCTACCGGTTCGTAGCGCATCCCGCATACGTGATGTACGTAACCATGGATGTACCTCTCTGGTTCTTGGTTACCCATGACTTGTTCGCCGTGTCCACGGGCATTGCGTTCTATGTCTCGATTGCGGTGACTATGTACCTTGAGGAAAAAGCGCTGCTGTTCAATCACGGCGAGATGGCAAAAGTGCATCTCGCAAGGACCTTAAGCATACATCGCTTCACCGCATAGCGACCTCACGCCCGGCAAAACCGCACGGTTCTGCCGGGCGATTTTGTTTGGATACATGTGGTCGGGTGCCGCAAAAAAAAAGAGAAGGCGTCGCTGCAATCCACAGGCAACGATAAACATATATTGACAAACGATAAATCAGGGATAGGCTTAGACGCATGAAGCATGGCTCAACGCTTTTCTTGAGGATAGTCATTTATCTTATCGGGCTCGCAGTGCTCGGGCTGTGCGTGATCATCGCTGGAGTGAGCATCTCAGGAAATGCAGGAATGTATCTTCCCGTCATCGTCATTATGGTTGTAGCGGCCATACCTTTTTTCTACGCGCTCTATCAGGGCCTGCTGCTCCTCAGGTATATTGACCAGAACACGGCGTTCTCCGACCTCTCCGTCAAGGCGATAAAAAATATTAAATACTGCGCGTTTAGCATCAGCGTACTCTATGCCGCGGGGATGCCGTACATCGTGTATGTGGCGGATAAAGACGATGCTCCCGGTGCCGTATTTATAGCGCTCGTCTTTATTTTTGTGGCGCTGATAACGGCCGTGTTTGCTGCGGTCCTCGAGAAGCTGTTGCAAAACGCGCTCGACATTAAATCCGAGAACGATCTAACAGTCTGATGAGCACCATGGGAATTATTGTCAACATAGACGTGATGCTCGCCAAGCGGAAAATGAGCGTCACCGAACTCACCGGGAAAGTCGGCATCACGATGGCCAATGTTTCCATTTTGAAAAACGGAAAGGCGCGCGCCATCCGGTTCTCGACCCTCGAGGCGATTTGCAAAGCACTCGATTGTCAGCCGGGAGAGATTTTAGAATTTAAAAAATAATGCATATGACAAAAAATCCTTTTTACAACGCTCTCTTTGCGATCTCATACATCGTAGTCTTGGTAACGACGGTCAATCTCGCATTCACGCACTTGGAGGGAGTGGTGGGTGAAAGCATATTCTTGCCGATGAGCGCTCTCGCCACGCTTGTGCTCTCCGTCGCGCTCATGGGCTATCTCTTTTTCTATCAACCGGTCATCATGATCATCGAGGGAAAGCGGGAAGAGGGCGTAAAGCTGTTCCTTCAGACAGTCGGGTTGTTCGCAGTCGCGACGGTCCTCGTGATGCTCACCGCATTCATCATCGGCACAATATAATCATGAATCACATTCTAAAAACTGTCGGAATACTCATCATCGTGGCCGGTCTCTTTGTCGGACTACGCTACGTCGGAAGTGCTATCCGCTACGGCTGCGCCAGCGTACCGCTCGACAACGTCGCCGGTGGGGACGATTGCCCTCCGCCGTTTGTGCTCGCAGGGAAGCTTGCCTGGCTCGTGACGGGCGCCTCGCTCAATCCGCTGTGGAACCGCGATGCTGTAGAAGTAGAGAAAATCAGCTGGAGCATCGAGAAGGCGAATCCCGCTATCACCAGCGAGGATGATTTCCGCTTCTATGAGCAGAAAATCGCCGCAGATGTCACGCTCAAGGATGGCACCACGAAGCGGTACGAGCTCGGCACAGCATACGGATGCAAAGGCGAGACGAAGAATGAAATAACGGACCGCAAGCGCTTCTTCGGCCGTGTGGATTGTTACTTCGCGCTCTCCGGCACAAAATTCGCGGCGTTTTCTGAAAATCGCCGGTTCCATGTAGAACGCTACGATGAATCCGCAAAAGACGGCAGCATTACAACGAGCGTCTTGGTGGAAATCTAAAATAGGGAAGCGCAAGAGAAAAGATTCTGTCGCCGTTTTTCGCGGTGATGTTGTGCCGAGATTCTATTCTAGTGTTTTGCCCCATCCGGGGACAGGCAAAAGACTGCAATAGAGAATGAGAAAATCTGCCGCCTCAGCGGGCTTGTTTGCGATTTGAGCAGAGTGCTATATTGATGACATATCAACCTAAAATACATACGTATGAACTGTAAA
Source organism: Omnitrophica WOR_2 bacterium GWA2_47_8 (assembly GCA_001805375.1). GTDB lineage: Bacteria > Omnitrophota > Gorgyraeia > Zapsychrales > GWA2-47-8 > GWA2-47-8. The sequence continues at coordinate 3,883 of MHFY01000116.1, forward strand.
AAATGCGGAGGGGCGACAAGTGGGTTTAAATGCGATGCGTGCGGTGAGGAATCGAGCGCGCATGTGGAGACGCACAAATGCGGAGGAGAACATTGCATGCCCAAGTGCGCGGCCTGCAATGAAGCCGAAGCGAAGTGCACGTGCGCATCATAGTCTTTAACGTCCAAGGCCGCCCCTTTGTTTCAATCGCCAAACGGATGCGAGTCTATTCTAGTGTTTTGCAAAAGACTGCAATAGCGATTGAAAAATTTCCCTGATGTTCTCCGCACTTTTTAGAGCTATTTCCAGATGCTATGGAGTGTTCGAAGGTAGCTTGGTATTCGCAATTGGCAGTTAAAAGGTTCCGTCGTCGCTACAGATGGCCCATTTTGATAAATATGAATGCAAACTTAAAACTTGACGCTGAGAGTGAAGTAATGATTGTCCAACTACTTGGAGAGGCAATAGATCTCGTTGAGCTCGCCGGTCAGGAACTGCCCAAAAAGGGAACCAGTTACTATCTCCAGAGTTTGTTCTTGGTGCTTCAGCAGATGGGGTATTTCTTTACAGAAAACTCATCACCACTCAAATCGCAAATCGGTACCCTCACGGCAAAGGAAATAGATGTAGCAGACCGCATCAAAACTATACGCGATGCAATCGGGCATAGAGAATCCAAACTCAATTTTGCTAACGCCAGCATGAAATTGGTCGGAGGGATGCGATTCGACAAGGGCGACGTTGAGATTCAATACGGCACGACCAACCTGTACTTGCTTGCAGAGATTCTTGCAAACCATCGCAAATATAGAAGTCTCTTTGGTTCAGCGCCGGAACTTGGCAGATTAACGCAACACCCATCGTGGGCATTGGATGAGCAGAAATTGACCACGGCAGAAACTCTATTGTCTCAAAAGTTGAGTAATCCACAAGAAATGCTGGACATTTTGAGGAAAAGTTAAAGTTCTGCAAATGGAGAAATGAAGTCAGCCCCGCAAGATACGTTACAATGCAGGTATGAGGCAATTCTTGAAATTCTTTGTTCTTGAATTCGTGATCATTTTTGTCATTGGCTCTCTTGCCTATTGGTATTTCGAAGTGCCGTTTAATCTCAACCAACAGCTCCTCTCCTCGGCCACCGCGGCTGCGGTTCTTGCCTATGCGCTCGTGTGGTCGCAGGGCAGACGCTAAAGAGGAAAAGAAAAAATGCACGTTTTGTTATAATGAGCGTGTATCTGGTTGGTTATCAGGCGTGCGCGATAAATAGATGCACCTATGGCATACGTAGATGGTTTCGTACTGGTGGTACCGAAGAAAAATTTCGCCGTATACAAAAAGATGGCGGCGGCGGCGGGCAAAATATGGCGCAAACACGGCGCTTTGGACTACAAAGAGTGCATGGGCGACGACATGGTGCCCAGCATGGGCGGCATGACCGCGCAGACGTTCCCCAAGATGGCCAAGTGCAAGCGCGGGGAGACGGTGTGGTTCTCATTTATCGTTTACAAATCCCGAGCGCATCGCGACAAAGTAAATAAAGATGTGATGAA
>MHFY01000117.1:0-15625 GCA_001805375.1 Omnitrophica WOR_2 bacterium GWA2_47_8
CTCTTCGATGGCGCCGCGGGTACTGCCCCAGCCGACAACCAACAGCTCGGCCTTTTTCGGCCCGAACATCTCGGGTTTGGTCAGGGCTTTTTTGACCGCGTGGATCTTGGCATTGCGGATCTGGTGCGAGCGCTGGTTGCTTTTGGAAAAATAATTGACCGAGCCGGTGGCATCGGTGTTCAACCCCGTGACCCGTCGCATTCCTCCCGGTGTCCCGGGAGTCGCCTGGGAACTGCGGACCATTTCGATATTGTCCGGCAGCCGGGTCATGTGGAAACGTTCAAAGACAAAATCCGGTACTTCGTCAACGTTGTTGATCTGGTTCGCTTTCAGCATATCGATGACCTTGTAGCTGTTGGCGGTTTGGAAATCGCTGGCGATGAAGACCGGGACGTGCAATTTTTCCGCGATATACCGGGCCATCTGCGGCGCGTAAAAACAATCAATGACATTGGAAACGCTGATCACGACCTTGGTGTTGTCGCCGTGATTGCCGAAGATCATGGCCGGCAGGTCGGATTGTTCCGTCTTCGTGGGCATGCCGGTCGACGGGCCGGAACGCTGGGCATCAATAATGATCACCGGGATCTCCGCAGCCGCGGCATAGCCGATAAATTCCTGTTTCAAGGAAAGCCCCGGGCCTGAGGTGCAGGTGATCGCCGGAACGCCGCCGTAATAGGAACCGATCGCGACACCGATCGCGGCGATCTCATCCTCGGCCTGATGCACGATCCCTCCGTACGATGGAAAAATCTTGGCCAAGTTATGCATGATCGACGACGCCGGCGTGATGGGATAACCGCTGAATAATTTTATGCCGGCATCGATGACCCCCATGCTCAAGGAGGTGTTGCCATCGATGAGGATCTTTTCCTTGCCCTGCTGCGGCCGGGATTCCACGTCGAACGATAACGGGATATTGGCCTTGGCGTAATTGTATCCGTCCATAAATAATCTCAAGTTTGCCGCCATGCTCTCTTCGCTGAATTTTTTGCCGAAGGTGCGCTTGATCTCTTCCACCAGAAATTCGTTGGGCATGTTGTAAATACAGCTGAGCATCCCCAAGTAGTAAATATTCTTTCCCTTCCCGCCGATCTTTTTAATGACCGCCTGGGCATCGGCATCGACCTCAAAAGGATAAAGCGTGTAGCCCTCTTTCGCGACCTGTTTGCAGACCTGCTCGTAGGATTCGGGGTTCACGGCCTTGTCGCACATATCCAAAAGGACTTTACAATTCGGATTGGTTTCTTCGTCGGCCAAACGGCGGCTTAAGACAATTTCCTGTGAGGCTAAAATGAGGTCGGTGTCGTTGCCGATATTGGTGATATCAAAATCCGCCAAACGGATGACAACGCCAGACAAAGCGGGACGGGTGCGCGGCGGCGGGCTGATCTCCGCCGGGATCATCGGTTCGATGTAGACATATTTTCCCATCTTAGCAAAGGCGGTGATCAGGATATCCCCGGCCTTTTGCGCGCCGAAGCCGGCGTCCATGAGAAGTTCGAAACGCGTGACATGACGCATTTCAGGTTTTCGGTTTGTTGTTTTTTGCGGTGTTGTTTCGGTAGGCATATGAACTTCTTTCTTGATTTTTAAATTTTAGATGAATGATAGAACTATAGCACTTTCCGTTAAATTCGCAATAGAAAAACACAAATTTCTGGCCATTTTAAGACTTTATTGACTTTTTCTGGACAAATGACGCTGAGGAAGTCAATATTTCGCGTTGTTTTCTGAATTCTTTACTGTTGGCGCAACGCCCAACAATTGCGGACGCAGTTCCTCCAAACCTTTCAACGCGATCTTTGAAAAATCCGAGACCGCGGTTTGGGGCGCGGGCGTTTCGTTTTTCAGCAATTCATCCACCCCAAATTCGGAATCGAGCGTAAAGCCGGCGTCCTTGATCATCTGCAGGGTCTTAAGCCGGGTGGAACCTTTGGCGTTGAGATACCCATCCAGAAAAAGCGAATTGGCCGGATACAACGCCATGACTTCCATGTCGCGCAGATGCAGTTCCCGTCCGGCGGCGACACGGATCTCCGCCCTCGGATTGAGAAGGCGGAACACGCATAAAATGCGCAGGCAGTATTCCGGGGCCAACGGTGACGGCTCTTTGACCTTTGTTCCGGGGATCGGGATATAAAAATTGACCGGGATCGACGGCGCCTGCAATTTTCGCAGAGTATACGCCACTTCCAGAACATCGTCGCTGGTCTCCCCCATCCCGATGATCATTCCGGAACAAACTTCTAACCCTGCCTTTTTTGCGGCCTGCAGGGTGTTTAACCGTTCATCATACGTATGTGTCGTGCAAATCTCGGGATAATGCGCCCGCGAGGTATTCAAATTGTGATTGAGCCGGTCTAGGCCCGCCACTTTTAATATTTGGGCCTTTTCCTCATCCAAAAGCCCGGCGGAAACACAGACCTGGATAGGATAATTGGATTTGATCTTCCTGATGAGCTGCGACAAATGCTCGACGCGTTTCTGGGACGGCCCCCGCCCGGCAAAGACCATGCAGTAGCGGAAAGCGCCGGACTCATAGGCCTGTTTTGCTTCTGCCAGGATCTCGGTGTCAGATTTGATCGGGTATTCTTTGATCTCGGATGAGGATGACTTGGCTTGGGCGCAGTAGTGGCAATCTTCGGGGCAATAGCCGTTTTGCGCGTTATTGATGATGTGGACATGGACCTTTCGTCCGAAGAACTTCTTCCGGACCTCAAAGGCGGCATCCAGCAAGGCTAAAAATTCAGTTTCTGAACTTAAAAGGCGCTGGACGGTTTCCAGGGGAATGGTTTGACCCGCGATACTGTCGATTGCTAACTGCGTATAAAAGGCTCGATCCATAATATTTTAGCCAATTTTGCGAAAATGTGGTATAGTTAGATACTCAATATTAGAAAGTATTCTAATATAAAGCAATCAATAAATCAAATTTTTCCAAAATCCTTGTCTGCTTTAAAGTTAGAAAAATTCTTGCTTATTCCGCAAAGCGCTATAACATAATACGTAAGGTAAAAAATAATGGACAAAAAGGCATCCCAATTACATACTTTTCACATTCCAGTCATGGGAACCGGCTTTTCGATCGATACACCGATCAAGGTGGCCCACTACGGGATTTCGTCTGTCATCTCCCTGGTGGATGATACCCTGATCGAACGGATCCGCAAGTTTTATTGCGAAAAGTTCAGCCTCCCCTACACCCCGATCACCAAATATGAAGAAGATTTCCGCGCCCGGCGCATTACCGAATATCTGAACTTAGTCGATAAGATCGTACAGAAGCAGTTTACAGAGTTAAAAAATTCCGCCTTTGAGGTCGGCACGGAGATCACTAAATATTTTGAACTTTTACCCGACCACAGCCCTCTGAAAAAATTATATGCCCGCATGCTGTCCATGACCGACCCGAAGGAAAGGCTCGCAGTTCAAAAGCAATTGCGCGACTCGATCGAGCCCGGCGACATCAGCGTCAATATCATGACCAAACTGGACCGCCCCAATTTTGCGCAGGACGGCAAGGAATTACCGCAGGAATATTCGGATGCCCTGGCTGCTTTGCGCGGATTTGCCCAAAGCACGCTGGCGTCAGCGATCGTTTTTTCCGCTGGGATCAACCGACGGCTTTACAGTTATGTTGAAAATTTCAAAGATTTTTACGCCGATACCAGCGGCAATATCAAGAAAAAGATCATCATCAAGGTCAGTGATTACCGTTCCGCGTTCACGCAGGGTAAATTTTTTGCCAAGAAAGGCATCTGGGTCTCGGAATACCGCATTGAGTCCGGATTAAATTGCGGCGGCCACGTCTTCCCTGCCGCCGGAGAATTGATGGGCCCCATCTTGGAAGAATTCAAGACAAAGCGCGCGGATTTTATCGCGACGCTGCACGGTGTTTATAACCAGGCGCTCCAATTAAAAGCAAAATTTGCATTTTGGAAGCCGTTAGACATCAAAGTCACGGCACAGGGCGGCATCGGGACGGCCAGCGAAGACCGGTTTTTGCACGAACATTACGGCGTGGACGGTACGGGCTGGGCGACACCTTTTCTTCTCGTCCCCGAAGTAACGAATGTTGACGCGACCACGCTCAAAAGACTTTCCGACGCAACCGAAGATGATCTTTACATCAGCGATGTTTCGCCGTTAGGCGTATCGTTCAATAACCTCAAGGGAAGTTTAAGCGATGAGGAAAAGGACCGAAAATTCCAAAAAGGCCGTCCGGGAAGCGCCTGCCCCAAAGGCCATTTAGTCACAAATACGGAATTCACGGAAAAACCCATCTGCACGGCGTCCCGTCAGTATCAAAAACTCAAGATCGAGCAGTTGCAGGCTGCGAACCTTCCCGAACCGGTATATCAAAAAGCGGTCCAGAATGTCATTAAAAAGGCCTGTATCTGCAATGAATTAGGCGACGGCGCCCTTTTGAAAAATAACATCACGGATGCCCAGCGCCAGCTCTTCCCCGCGGTTTGCCCCGGGCCTAATATCGCGTATTTTACCAAGATATCGACCTTAAAAGAAATGGTGGACCACATTTACGGGCGCTTGAACCTTTTGAATAATACGTACCGTCCGCATATGTTCATCAAGGAATTGATGTTGAACATCGACTATCTCAAAAAGGAAGTCACAGATGCCCTGCCTGGCCTCAGCGAAAACAATTTGAGATACTTTTATGAGTTTAAAATGAACCTGCGCAAGGGAATGGATCATTACATCGGTTTATTTCCGCAAATGATGAATGAAACAGTGGAACTGCGGAAGAGATCTTTGGAAGAGTTACATAATTTCAGAAGTCAATTTGAAGAATTTGTTACCAACAACCCTACTGTTTTCTCGTATGTCCCTGCCCACAATCTACAAGCCATCGAAGCCTAAAAACTGCCGATAAATTTTTATAACGGCGAATAAAGTTCGCTGCCCTTATTTTTAAACTCTTCTGCCTTCTGGTCCATCCCTTTTTTCAGGGCATCCTCATCGGAAATCCCTAATTGCGACGCGTATTCCCGGACATCCTGGGTGATCTTCATGGAACAGAATTGCGGCCCGCACATCGAACAAAAATGCGCGACCTTAGCGCCATCGGCCGGCAAGGTTTCATCGTGATATTCCTGCGCGGTTTCCGGGTCCAGGCCTAAGGAAAATTGATCGTTCCAGCGAAATTCAAAACGCGCTTTGGATAAGGCATCGTCCCATTGCCGGGCTTGGGCATGGCCCTTGGCGAGATCCGCGGCGTGCGCGGCGATTTTATAAGCAATGATCCCTTCTTTGACGTCTTTTTTATTCGGAAGCCCTAAATGTTCTTTTGGCGTAACGTAACAAAGCATTGCGGTTCCAAACCAGCCGATCATGGCCGCGCCGATGGCCGAGGTAATATGGTCGTAACCCGGGGCCACATCCGTGGTCAAAGGCCCTAAGGTATAAAACGGCGCTTCGTGGCAGATCGACAACTGCTTGTCCATATTTTCCTTGATCAAATGCATGGGGACGTGGCCCGGGCCTTCGATCATGGTTTGGACATCGTGTTTCCAGGCGATCTTGGTCAGATCGCCTAACGTTTCCAATTCCGCGAATTGGGCCGCGTCGTTGGCATCGGCTATACTTCCCGGCCTTAGGCCGTCACCTAATGAAAAACTCACGTCATATTGTTTCATGATCTCGCAGATATCTTCAAAATGCGTGTAAAGAAAACTTTCTTTGTGATGCGACAAGCACCATTTGGCCATGATCGAACCGCCGCGGGAAACGATCCCTGTCAGGCGTTTGGCCGTTAAGGGAATGTAGCGTAGCAAGACCCCGGCATGCACGGTAAAATAATCCACCCCTTGTTCTGCTTGTTCTATTAAGGTATCGCGATAAATTTCCCAGGTCAATTCTTCTGCCTTGCCGCCGACTTTTTCCAATGCCTGATAGATCGGGACGGTCCCGATGGGAACGGGTGAATTACGCAAGATCCATTCCCGCGTTTCATGAATATTTTTTCCTGTGGAAAGGTCCATGACCGTATCGCCGCCCCAGCGGATGGCCCAGATCATCTTTTCCACTTCTTCGGAGATGCTGGAGGAAACCGCAGAGTTGCCGATATTGGCATTGATCTTGACTAAAAATCTCCGGCCGATGATCATCGGTTCAGTCTCGGGGTGATTGATGTTCGACGGGATAATGGCCCGGCCGATCGCCACCTCATTACGAACAAATTCGGCTGCACAGCCTTCGCGTATCGCGATAAATTCCATCTCCGGGGTGATGATGCCCTGACGCGCGTAATGCATCTGGGTCACATTCTTCCCGGCCTTGGCTCGTAACGGTTTGATTGCTTTAGGAAAACGGATCGATGCCAGCTGATCGTCGCTTTCACGAAGCTGCCGGTAATGCGAGGTCGATTGGTTCAATTGCTCGACATCACCGTGGGAAAGGACCCAGGGAAGGCGTAAAGGTTTGAGGCCTTTTTCAATATTGATCTCGATCGCCGGGTCCGTATACGAACCGGCGGTATCGTATAAACGCACCGGCGGGTTGGCGGTCTTTTTATTGTTCATGCCGACAGTGTCGGCCAATTTGATTTCGCGGAACGGAACGCGGATATCCTGGAAAATTTTTCCATCTTGATAGATCTTGGTTGATCCAGGAAAGGGCTTAATGGTCAAATCCTTTTGATCCGGCGCTGTTTGATTAACCGAAGAATTAGACAACGGGGTCTCGGAAGATTGAGTGATCATTCACGTTCCTTACGTTTAGTGTTAATAAAAAATCAATTTGCTGACGTATTATAGTATAGTGAAAAAATTAACGCAAATGTAATTATGGAATTAACTGCCCTTGTGAAGGAACAAACGGCGTGACGAGATCAACTGAAGGAGGTTCCGCAGCCGCAGCTGCTTTTTGCGTTGGGGTTTCGGTATTTAAAGCCGCTCTCTTTTAAGGTATCGACGTAGTCGATCTGGATCCCTTGCAGGAAAGATAAGCTTTCCGGATTGACAAAAATCTCTAGATCGCCCTGTTTAAGGACAATATCATTTTCATAAGGGCTTTTTTGGAAACGAAGTTCATAGGAAAGCCCGGCGCAGCCGCCTGTTTTTACGCCCACACGAAGGGCCTGCCCCTCCTTGCCTTCCTTGGCCATCATGGACTTGATCTTTTCAATGGCCGACGGGGTCAACGTGAGCACGGTCGGGTTTTCTTTGTTGGCACTATGTTCTTTATTGATTTCCATCTCATTTCCTCCACTACAACTATAAAATCTTATTGCGGTTAAGTCAAATACTCTTATTTTTTTGGATAAAAAAGCGCGATGCTGCTGGTAAAACCGTGCAAAAAATTACTGCGCCCGACGGGGCCGATCTCCCCGGCGCAAAAGAACCCGGCGGCCGGGACCTGCCCTAAATGGCGCTGGATGATCTGGATATCGTGGTTCTTGGTACGGAACAAATACTCTCCCCGACCGTTGCAGGAAAAGACCAGCGCGCCTTTGGGCTTCTTTTCGGTCACGTTTTTCTGCTGTAGGGTCAAAAGCTCGTTCAGGTCCTCGGTCGCCGAGACCGCATCCCGCACGTGAAATTGCACGGTTTGCCCGGGCTTGACGTAATCAGCGATCGCGCCGGATCCCGTATTTTGATCTAACCCGATGACGGCCCGGATAAGAAAATCGCCTCTTTTAAGGGGATGTTTATATTCATCCATGGCAATACCGACAAAGATCGCCTCCTGCATGAGCAGTTTATCGCGGATCGAGGCCTTATCCAAAACCTCCTTAAGGATGGAAAGAAACGGCCGGCCCGCTAATTCATGGATGACATTATCTTCCGCTTTGGTGACGATATAAGTCTCTCCCAGCGGCCGGCACCCTTGCGAAACGATCGTCTGCACATCAAAATCCCCTAACAGCACAACGCCGATCGCCCCGTCGGAATATTCTTCCTGATTGATAAAAAGCAGATTATCTCCGGCATCGGATGCGCCGGAGGCCAACCCGCCGATGACCGGACACCCCGGGTAGGTCGCATTCAAGCCCTGAAGGAATAAATTCATGTCCAGCATGAACGGGTCGGGCAGCGTCAAAAATTTCGGATTTTCATTCGGGTAAACCTCAAAGAAATTATACCAATCATCTTTTGATTTCAATTGTTCGAGCTGGAATTGGTTGATAAAAAACGGGTGGATGCGGACATTGGGAAGCTTGGCCAATATCAAAGTGACCGCGGACTGCCGTTCGATCTCGCTGGATGTCCCGATGATCCCCGCGCAGGTACAGCCCAGCAGATGTTTGACCTTGGTCTGGGCCCGCAGCATATTGACGATCTCGCTAGCCTGGCTTCGCGAGTGCTCCGAAAAGAATAAAAATCCCAGGTCATAGGAGTCCGAAATTCCGCCAGTCAAATCTTTTTTGATCTGCTCGAGGTCCTTGGCTTGCGTTATTAAACTTTTAAATTCCATCCCAATTTTCCTTTTAACGAACCCGATTTATTATGCGTGGTAAGAACATAAGGTAGATTATAGAGAACTTTCTGCGCTATTTCAATCCTTCATTCGAGAAACTTTTTATTTTTTGCGATACAAAAGTGCAGAATGGGGCTTACACGGGTTGGGATGGCATTATTTTGACGCACGGATCATCAAGATCGGGGTATCGGTGCGATGGCGCAAGTTTTCAGCCACGCTCCCCAGGAGAATATCTTTAAAGAACCGGTGCCCGTGGGTCGACATCGCGATCAGATCACACTGTTCTTTTTCCGCAACTTTAAGGATCTCGGTCGCCGGATCACCGGCCAGAAGAAAATTCTTAACCTGAAATCCTTCCTGGGTAAATTCCTTTGCCTTCTCGGCCAAATACGCCCTATCATCCTTGATCTCTTCGGAGTCCGCCAAATCCAGTTCTTGCTGCAGGCGAGCCGCGTAACCATCGGCGACATGCACGAACACAAGCTCGGCGTTCGTTAGGCGGGCAAGGGAACGGATATGCCGCAAGATCGGCAGATCGATCGGGGAGATATCCAAGGGGATCAAGATTTTTCGGTACATGACCTTTCCTTTCAGGAGTAAATTCCTTTTTGCCTTAACGATTAAACCACATCATAAATGTTTGGGCAAGCAAATAAACATTCAGACAAACAATGACCGTTGTTACCAGCCAGGCGATGATCTGGATGAGAAGGGAATTTGAGAACTTCCCCATCTTTTTTCTGTCGCTTGTGAACACCACGAGTGGAATAACGGCAAAGCTTAATTGAAGCGAAAGAATGACTTGGCTGAGGATCAATAACTGCCCCACACCCTTTTCGCCATACAACGCGGCCACAATGACCGCCGGGACAATCGCGACTAACCGTGTCAATAAACGCCGCATCCAAGGCCGTAACCGGATATTGAGAAACCCTTCCATGACGATTTGGCCGGCGAGGGTCCCGGTCAGGGTTGAATTCTGCCCGGAACACAATAAAGCCACAGCAAAAAGGACACTGGCGAACGGATTTCCCAGGGTGGGGGAAAGCAATTTATAGGCATCCCCTATATCCGCGACACTTTCATTCTCGGTCCCGTGAAAAGTGGCGGCACTGAGGATTAAAATGGCGGCATTGATAAAAAAGGCGCAAAGCAGTGCGGCGGTCGAATCGATGGTCGCAAAACGGACCGCCATGCTCTTTCCTTCATCATTGCGTTCAAACGCGCGAGTCTGGACGATGCTGGAATGCAGGTAAAGATTGTGCGGCATGACCGTTGCGCCTAAAATTCCGATCGCGATGTAAAGCATCTGCGGGTTGGTTACAATTTCCGCCTTGGGGATCAAATTCGCGATGATCCCGGAAATATTCGGATGCGAAATAAGCATTTCATAGGCAAAACAGCCGCCGATAATAAAAATTAGGGCCGCAACCAGGCATTCCAAAATGCGGAACCCTTTGTTTTGCAGGAATAAAATGATCATGACATCGCTCGCCGTGAGGATGACGCCGACAACCAGCGGGATATGAAAAAGCAAATTCAAGGCAATGGCGGAACCGATGACCTCGGCCAAGTCACATGCCGCGATCGCCAATTCGCATAATATCCACAGGAAGAAACTTGCGGGCTTCGAATAATGGTCACGGCAGGCCTGGGCCAGATCGCGTCCGGTGGCGATCCCCAATTTTAACGAAAGATGCTGCAAAAGGATCGCCATAAAATTAGAGATAAGAATGACCGATATCAGGGTATATCCGAATTTTGCCCCTCCGGCCAGATCCGTAGCCCAATTCCCCGGGTCCATATATCCGACCGAGACCATCAAGCCCGGGCCGACAAAGGCCAAGATCTTTCGCCAGAACCCCGCATTTGTCGGCACTCGAATGGAAGAGTAAACTTCAGGCAAGCTCGGCGATGTTAAATTCCGCCGCCATCCCGATTGCCCCAGATTGATTTTTTCTTCGCTCATAGCTGCTTATCCTTTTCTATTGCGCTGTCGTTTTTTCACGTACCGAGTTAACAATTGTATCGATATTATAAGTCATCATGCCGATGTAGGCCCCTTCGGGTCCCTCTTCTGAGCCCGTGTTATCGGAAAACAATTCTCCACCCACCGCAACATCCCAGCCTCTCGATTTAACGGCTTCCTGTACATCTCGCAAATTTTTTGCCGGGATCGAGGATTCGACAAAGATCATTTTAACTTTTCTTTCAACAATAAAATCCGCTAAACGCGCCACTTCTTCGGCTCCCACCGAGGATTGTGTGGTGATGCCGTGCAACCCCACTGCCTCAAAATCATAGGCCCTCCCCAAATACCGAAAGGCGTCATGTGTGGTGACTAACACTCTTTCTTCACCGGTCAATTCAAAAGCCCTATTGTGCACATACTCATGCAGTTCTTTTAATTTTGCGATATAGGCATCGGCATTGGCACTGAATTGGTCTTTTAATTCCGGCGCAAACGCGATTAACTCATCGCGTATCTTTTCCGCGGCTAAGATCCACAATGTGACATCGAACCAAATATGCGGGTCATGCTGGCCCTGCAAGGTTTGATCCTCCAGCCGCATGCTTACGGGAAGGGTTTCGCTGACGGGGACGGTCTTGATCGTTGCCCCCATCTTTTGCAAAGCTACTTCCATCTTTGATTCCAATGAAAGTCCGTTATAAAAAATAATGTCCGCTGAAGAAAGTTTATCCATATCGCTTTCACTGGCACTGTACAGATGAGGATCAACGCCCGGCCCGATGAGCCTTTGGACATTGATATTTTCACTGCCGATATTTTTCACGATATCCGCGATCTGGCCGATGGTCGCTACGGCGTGAATTGGCTCTCGAGCCTCGGGATTCAACACCAAACAAAAATTTAAAATGATATATATCAGCAACATTTTTAGAGTTTTCATTTTGAACTCCTTTCATACCTTATCCTCGGCATTTCTGGCAAATGCCATAAAAATGCATTTCGTGGCCTAATATCTGGAAACCTTGTTTTTCCAGAAACGGGACATACACACGGTCTTCTTTCATGTCTGGGAATTCAATGATCCTGGAACACCTGATGCAGCGCGCGTGGTGATGCGGCTTCTCATCGTACATGTGCTCAAAATGATGGTGCTTTTCCCCGAAGGCTGTTTCGCGGATAATACCCGCCTCCAACATTTCATGCAGGCTGCGGTAAATGGTTGCGCGGGACACTTTCATATTATGCTGTTTACAAAATTTTACGATCTCTTCGGCCGCAAAATGGCCATGCGAATTCATGACCATCTTAAAAACTTTTGCCCGGCCGGAACTGAACTTAAGCCCGGTCTTCTTTAGATAATCCCCGAACTTCTCCTGCTCGATCTCGATTTTAGGGTCGATGAGTGCGTTTCGCATAATGAGACACTGTATCATTTAAGAAACAAAAAAACAAGGGCTTTTTGCCCTTTTTATTAGACATCCTTATTTATCCGTTAAACGTATCAGCCCGCCATTTGATCGAACACCCCATGGACGGATATTGCTTTTTGGAGACCGGCACACCAGCGGCGTAATTATTGACCGCTTCTTTCAATTCTTCGTGGGTGACCTTATTTTCATCCTGCCAATTATCGTCAATGCGGCCATGGTAGACAAGTTCTTTATCTTTTCCAAAAAAATAGATGTCCGGCGTACATTGCGCCTTGAAGGTTTTCGCCACCTGCTGTGTCTCATCGGCCAGGTACGGGAAATCAATGCCCAATTCCTTGATCTTCTTTTTCATGTTCTCAGGTGAGTCATCCGGAAAGCTCGGATTGATGTTCGGATTGACAGCCACCGCGTTAACGCGCATACCTTTAAAATATTTGGTCAGTCTTACCAATCGCGGCCATACCGCAATGGCATAGGGGCAATGATTGCAGGTAAAGACCACGAGAAGCCCGCGTTCCCCATAAAGCGCGCTTCCCTTATATTCGTTACCCGATGGGTCTTTCAGGGTGAACTCCGGCATCTTGGTGCCAAGCGGGATAATAACTGATTCCAATAACGCCACACTATCTCCTTTTTTAAAAACCGATTCCATTATAAATAGACTGCTTCCCCTGTCAAGACAAAATCTGTTTCGAATTTTCATTTGCTTAAAATATCAGAACTTTTTATAATAAAGCGCAACAAAAGGATAGCGATGACAAAAGGCAAAAATCTGATCCTGGAGCAAATGGGGAACGGCCCCATGGACAACTTTCAATACTTCCTCGGTGATCACAGGACAAATGAAATAGCGGTGACCGACCCGGCCTGGGATATTGATTACCTACGTTCTCAAGCGAAAAAAAAGGGTTATAAAATTTCCGCGATATTTCTGACCCATGGCCACCACGACCATACCAATGGCCTGGATAATTTATTATCCACGCACGATGTTCCGGTCTATATTTCCAAGAACGAACATCCTCTTTATATGCCGAAGTGTAAAAACCTTACCCAGATCGAAAACCATACCAAATTAAAGATCGGCGGCATTGAATTCCAATGCCTCTTTACCCCCGGACACAGCCCCGGGTGCCAGGTTTTTCTCCATGGCAACACTTTGATCTCCGGGGATACGCTGTTTATCGACGGCTGCGGCCGCTGTGACTTACCGGGCAGCAGCCCCAAGGACATGTACAACTCGCTCTATAACGTGATCATGCAACTGCCGGATCCGACCGTCATTTATCCGGGTCATGATTACGGACCCACTCCTTTTGCCACCGTAAAAGAGCAAAAAGAAACAAACCCCTATCTGCAATGCAGCAGTTTAGAAGAGTTCCTTCAGGAAAGAATGGGTATTTCATTTTGAAGGGAAAACATACCGAGAACTTGCTCCATCACCCCAACTTCATCAAAGTAGTCCTCCCTCTTTTTTGCCTTATCAATCTCCTTATTTTGGGAGGCGCAGCTCTGCACGTATACGTATTCGCAGATGAGTTGAACTTGATATGCAACCCTTTTCGTTTTTTAACAAAAGCCACGATCCTGCCCTACTATACGAATTACCCTACATTTTACAGCTATTTAATTACCCTGCCGATAAGCATCGTTGCTTTGATCATTTATTTCATTAACAAATATCCTCTTTCGGGACTTTCGGACCCGCTTTTTATCGAATTCGTCTTACAGGAAAATTACGTCACGTTGACCAAAACTGCACGGCTGCTTACTGTCATGATAGCGATCACAATATTGATCATCATTTTCTATTATTGCTACAAAAACTATGGACGATTATGCGCATTGCTGGCGGCCACCATATTAACCCTTGATCCCCTGACCATATATTTTCAGCACAGCCGATTTGCCTTACCCGATATTTTAGTCGCCTTCCTCATAACGATCGCCATGCTTTTAATATTCAACTCGATCGAAAAGCAAAACACAGCACACTTTTACTGGGCCTGTTTTTTTACGGGCCTTGCCACAAGCACCAAATTCAATGCCGTTTTTATGATCCTGCCGATCATTGTCCTGTTCATCCTTCGAAAAAACTTGAACATGCCGGCTTTTTTAAAAAAAATAAGTTTGCCCTGGGCCTTACTGAGCATTTTGGGCGGACTTCTCATCGGATCCCCGGCCTTCCTAATAAAACCGGGCATTTACCTGGAGGGGTTTCAAGAGGAAGCGGATCTCCTATTTTATAGCGGCGACATCGGCGCCCATCAAAAAAAATGGACATGGATCCTTGAAAATCTCTGGGAAAGGGACCCAGCCCTGGCCGTAATCTTTATTTTTACGATCTTTTCCCTTTTTCAAAAATTAGACTACCGGAAGAAAATCTTCCTCTCATTACTGCTTCCATCGATCGCCGTCATTGGAAATCTTGAAAAAAAATCCATCCATTACCTGCTATTTCTTTATCCATTATTATCTGCTGAAGCAAGCCGCGTGCTTGCCGTGATGTGGGACAGGCTGAAAAACGCGTGGGCCAAAGGCTGTTATATCGTACTGCTCCTAACGATCATTGGATTCTGGGCAACCAAAATGTATCAGCGCGCGCAAATAGAATTCAAGATTGACAATCGCATCTTAGCGGCGGAATGGATCTATAAAAACATCCCTCCGCATAGTAAAATTATTGTTGATACCCGGGGGTATGAGCCCAGGCTGTCAGGGTGGCAAGTTCTGAGCGACACGGAAAATTTTAAATTCAAATCAAAGGAATTATTTGATATCTGCATCGCGACCTTAGAAAAGAAGATCGAATACGAGATATTCCGAAGAAAGTATAAAAAGCCTGATTGGAATAAAATCTTAGAAATCAATGCGCCGTATTTCATTACATCCAATGTCGATTATGATCGGTATTTTAAGGCGGGATCAGCGAATTATATCAAAACTGAGGCTGTCATGAAGCTATTCCGTCAGCAGAAAGCTTTTTATGAAGACCTGCTGTCGGGAAGATCCCCGTATCATGAAATAATAACATTCGACTCCGGCTCCGGACCGATCCAAAAGATCTACCAATTAACCCCAAAATAAAGAATTAAACTTTATATCCACTGGCGGGATTTAATTTAAGCCCGGAGGTAAAAACACTCCTGACGAGGCCGCGATACATCCAAAAGGGCAGGCATTTGCGCATGGTATAGAGAAATTTGCTCTCAATATCCGGGATATTGCGGAAGGACGGATACCGCGCGTTGATCAATTTCTCGATCAGGATAGGGATCTCTTCCGGGTCTTTGTGGCAATCCTTGACATATTCCATGACCCTTTTCTTTAAAAATTGCGATATCGGATAATAAGGGCTGCTCGGATTATCAAAATTTTTGGCGTAGCGGGCGTTATCGTGAAAGATCTTTGTATTGTAGGTCCCCGGTTCGACCAAAAGGACATCGATACCGAAAAATTTCAGTTCATAATGCAGGCTTTCGGAAAAGGCCTCCAAGGCCCACTTACTCGCATTGTAAGCGCTGAAACACGGTGAGGTGGAAAACCCGGCCACACTGGAGATGTTGATGATCCTCCCCCGCCGTCGTTGACGCATCAGAGGAATAACTTCGCGGGTCACATTCTGCACGCCAAAAAAATTCGTCTCCATCTGCTCGCGGATCTCTTCTTCCGTTAGATCCTCAAAGGCCCCGCCGATCCCGAACCCGGCGTTATTCACCAGCACATCGATGTAGCCATGCTTTGACGCGACTTCGGTGATCGTTTGTTTGATGGAAAG
>MHFY01000117.1:15640-18912 GCA_001805375.1 Omnitrophica WOR_2 bacterium GWA2_47_8
TAAATGAAGGATTTCTGCTTCGGCATTACGCCGTTTGAGTTCATCGATGAGAGCGCCGTTACGGTTTAAACTGCGCATGGTGGCCAAGACCTTATGGCCTTTTGAGGCGAGCCGGGCCGCGGTCAGCATCCCAAAACCGCTGGAACAGCCCGTGATGAGAATAATTTTTGATTGGCTCATTTAATCGTTTTTTGGATTAATAAAGCATCGACCAAGACAACCGCGATCATGGCTTCAACCACCGGAACAACGCGCGGGCAAATGCATGGATCATGGCGGCCCTTGACCTGGACTTCCGTGTCTTCACCGGAGATATCAACGGTTTGCTGATTTTTGGCGATGGATGACGGCGGTTTGACGCCGACACGCAGGATAATATCTTCCCCATCGGAAATCCCGCCTAAAATCCCGCCGGCGTGATTGGTTTTGGTATGGACTTCTTTGCCTTTGGTAAAAAATATATCGTTATGCTCTGATCCCTTAAGCTGTGTCGCGGCGAATCCATCCCCAAACTCCACCCCGCGCATCGTGCCGATGGACATCAGCGCGTAGGCCAAACGGGCGTTGAGTTTGTCGTAGATCGGATTCCCTAATCCTGCAGGACAACCTTTAATGACGGCTTCGATGACCCCGCCGACCGAATCGCAATCCTTGCGGGCATCTTCGATCAGCTTGATCATCTTTTCCGCGGCATCCAGATCACAGGTGCGGACTAAATTTTTCTCGATGACGGAAAAATCCTTCTTTTTTGCCGTAATATTTCCGACCGAAAGCGTATAAACGATGATTTCGATCTTATGTGACGCAAGGATCTTTTTGGCAACTGCACCGGCGGCTACGCGGCAGGCAGTTTCACGGCCTGAGGAACGTCCCCCGCCTCGGTAATCGCGCATACCGTATTTCATCTGATAGGTATAATCGGCATGGCCGGGGCGGAATACATCTTTTAAATTCGAATAATCTTTGGAACGCTGATCTTCGTTTCGGATTAAAATCGCAACCGGCGTGCCCATTGTCTTTCCCTCAAAGACACCGGAAAGGATCTCAGCCTTATCGGATTCTTTGCGTTGGGTTGTGATCTTCGATTGCCCTGGACGGCGGCGGTCGAGATCCTTTTGAATATCGTCTTCGGACAGCGAAACACCCGGCGGAATGCCATCAATGACCACACCGATGGCCGGCCCATGGCTTTCGCCGAAGGTTGTTATTTTAAACAATGTCCCAAATGAATTGCTCATAGATCTGTGACTGCTCCCAGTGAGGCTGAGGTGACATTTTTCATGTATTTACTTAAGATCCCGCGCGTGTAACGGGCCTGGGGTTTTTCCCACACCTTAAGCCTTTGCGCGATCTCATCCGGCGGAATTTCCAGATCAAGCCGTCGTTCGCTGGCATCAATGGTGATCTTGTCGCCGTCGCGAACGATCGCCAGCGGCCCGCCGACATAAGCCTCGGGCGTGATATGCCCGACCACAAACCCGTGACTGCCGCCTGAAAAACGGCCGTCGGTGATAAGCGCGACATCTTTTCCTAATCCGCGGCCCATGACAGCGGATGTGGGTGACAACATCTCTCGCATTCCCGGTCCGCCTTTCGGCCCTTCATAACGGATTATAATCACATCCCCTTTTTTAATCGAGCCATTTAAAATATTTTTTAAAGCGTCCTCTTCTGACTCAAAGACGCGCGCGATACCGGAAAACTTTTCGCCTTCTTTGCCGGAGATCTTGGCGACCGCCCCTTCCGGCGCCAAATTGCCGTAAAGTATGACCAAATGCCCTTCCTTTTTGATCGGATTGTTTAACGGGCGGATGACTTCCTGATTTTTAGGATACGGTTTCACGTCCGCTAAATTTTCTCTGACGGTTTTTCCCGTGACCGTCATGCAGTCGCCATGCAGAAGCCCCTGATCCAATAAAATCTTCATCAAGGGCGTGATGCCGCCGATATTGACCAATTCCGCCATCACAAATCGTCCACTGGGTTTCAGGTCCGCCAAAACAGGGACCTTTTTTCCGACGCGCGTAAAATCTTCCAAACCCAATTCCACATCCACGCTGTGCGCCATGGCGATCAAATGCAAAACCGCGTTCGTCGAACCGCCCAACGCGGTGACAACGGCGATCGCGTTTTCAAATGCCTTTTTGGTCATGATATCACGCGGTTTGATATTTTTCTTAAGCAAATTCAAGACCGCTTGTCCGGCGCGGATACAATCCTGCGTTTTTTCTTTAGAGATCGCGGCCTGGGCTGAACTATTCGGCAAACTCATGCCCAACGCTTCAATGGCTGAAGCCATGGTATTAGCGGTATACATCCCGCCGCAGGAACCCGGTCCGGGGATAGCGCAGGATTCAATTTTTGTTAAATCTTTCGAAGAGATTTTTTTATTGGCATACGCGCCCACGGCTTCAAAGACTGAAACAATATCCACATTTTTCTTTCGATAGCAGCCCGGCAAGATCGTCCCGCCGTAAACAAAGACCGATGGACGGTTCAAACGGCCCATGGCCATGAGACAGCCCGGCATATTTTTATCACATCCGCCGATGGCCACCAGCCCGTCAAACCCTTCGCAGCCCATGACCGTTTCCACGGAATCGGCAATGACCTCGCGCGACACCAGAGAATATTTCATCCCTTCCGTCCCCATCGAAATGCCGTCGGAGACAGTGATCGTATTAAAAATAATCGCCTTGCCGCCATTTTTATCCACGCCGCTGGCGGCTTGAAGCGCTAATTTATCGATATGCATGTTGCAGGGCGTGACCATGCTCCAGGTCGAGGCGATCCCGATCTGCGCTTTTTTAAAATCCTTGTCCTTGAACCCCACCGCACGCAGCATGGCACGGCTCGGTGCACGATCGTAACCGTCAACCACGATACCGGAGTAATGACGAACAGATGTATTTTTTATTTTTTTACTAGCCATGGTTTTTCTTTTTGTAAATTCTTTTCGTAGGCGGAAATTTTATCGCTGAATTGCTCGGCCCAGCCGATCTGGTCCAGCCCTTTTAACAAACATTGTTTGGAAAATGGATCGATCTTGAATTTATATTCCTTCTTGTCCGGGCCGATAACGACTTGTTTTTCCAGGTCCGCGATAATTTTAACACCCGGCTTACTTAAAACCTGTTGAAATAATCCGTCCACCTCACTTGAGGTTAATTGTACAAGAAGAATACCGTTTTTGATACAGTTGTTGTAAAAAATATCCGCAAAACTCGGCGCAATAATGACCCGAAAACCGTAATCGCCCAGCGCCCAGGGCG
>MHFY01000118.1:0-10270 GCA_001805375.1 Omnitrophica WOR_2 bacterium GWA2_47_8
GGTGGTGCTGGTGGGGCGGGCGGTGCCGGAAAGTCAGGAGCAGCTGCTACAAATACTTCCGGTAAAAGTGAGAAAGGCAGCGGCGATCAAACTGGAGGCGGTCCGCAAGGTGAAGGAGAGCCCGATGACAGCCCAGATGATGAAGATCAAAAAGGCCCTGCGAAGAATAAAAAGGAATCAAAATATAAATTAAAACCAACAGGGGAAAGGGTCTCCATGGGGAAAAAAAGTTTGGCAGATCTGTGGTCACAGTTTTTCGGAGGCAAACCTGCTGAGCCCAAGGAAGAGGAGCCGCCAAAAGAATTAACCGAACAAGAGAAAAAAGAAATGGAAGAACAGGCCAATAAAAAGAACCTTTGGGAGCGATTGCTGGTTACTCCGGGCAGTAAGCCGCCGGAAGAATAATGATGAACTTTTCTAATATAAAGAATCTGGTATCCTGGGGATTATTTTTGTTCGGGTTCTCCATTTCAAATGTCTGCGCGCAAACCTTCGAAGAATATTTTAATAAAGGCATGGAAGCTTATAATCAAGGTCAGTATGAATCCGCCAGCAAGTTTTTGAACCAGGCGTTGGATTTGGATGAGAATTCAGCAAAGATCTATAACGCCTTAGGCTTGGTATACCGCAATCAGAATGCGCCCTTGGACGATGTGGTTTGGTATTTTAAAGTCGCCATCGATATCGATCCCGATTATTTTGAGGCGTATCAAAATCTTGGCGAATTATATTTTCGTACCAATAATTTTAAAGAAGCCGAGGAGTATTTACTTCAGGCGTTGCGGATCAACCCTGAAGCCCCGAGTGTCCAGTACACGCTCGCCTGGGTTTATTTAAATGGTCTTTCTAGGCCGGATGAGGCTATTTATTATTTTCAGAAAATATTGGATAAAGGGGATATCCCGCAAGCGCAATATGGAATAGGATTGGCCTATGTGATGAAAAATGAACCTGCGTTTGTATTAGAGCGAATTACGGCTTTGCGTGATAAGGGGCATAATGATTTTGCCAGCCAGTTGGAAGCGGCCATCCGGAAAGATTATACGGCAAAACCGGCAGAATTGCCCGGTATCCCTCCGCCGCCTGCTCAATTGCCGCCGCAACAACCTGTGGCTGCCGCGCCTGTTGAGATCCAAGGCCCCAGCGGATCCATGCGCGTTCGTTTAAAAGGGAAGATGTACAGTCCCGGAATTGGTAATCAGCCTTCGCAGCAGCCTCCGGCGAAGGTCGAATACAAAGCCCCACCTGTCCCGCCAGCCGCAGTGTTAAAATCAGGTTATTGAACCGCCTCGCTATTCTAGATCCGCGAAAAACTTATCCCAATCGAGTTGATAGACAAAGATCTTTGTCCGGTGGGTCAGGTCGCTTTCTTCCGTGAAGAGTTTAAAATATTTAAGGCCGGCCTCAGGGAAGAAATACATTCTCATGAGCAACGATTGTGCCAAGACGCGGTCTAAGAGAACAGTTTTGTAGTCATTCTCTTCTTTAAAAAGGATCACGGAATAGGGAAGATTCGAGTTGGAGAGTTTTCTTTCCACGATCTGGTTATTCTCTAAATAAAAAATACTAAGTGGGATCCCCTTGCCGAATTGCTGCGAGGCAATGACGGTGTCCTTTGTGAGCAGGTTAATTTGAACATTTTGCTCAAAGATGATCGTCGGTTCCTTTTGCCCGATAGGGCACAATATCCTGCTGAAGCGGTAAGGGCCGCCGGAGATCTTCCATAAAAAGTCCGTGTATTCGGGGGATTTACGTGCCGGGACTGCCTTTAAGGCCTCGGGGTCCTGATTCAACTCTTCGATCTTTTTGAAATCCCAGCCGCCGATAAATTTTAGTTCAATATTCTTTTCCACGGTTTCATTGAAGACCAGTAAATAGCTGGGTGCCGGTTTGGGATGGGTATAATTTAAAAGCTGCTGAATTTGAGGATCGCTTAAATCCAATTTAGTTTTTAGATAACGTTCGGCACTTTCTTTGTTCAGGGACGTGATGCTTTTAAGTGTTTCGACGCTTTTCGATAAAGGGACCGGCAGGCTTTCCAGATATTCGGTGGCTTCATTGGCGCTATTGTTAAGCATGCGCAGAAGCCCCATGGCCTCTTTTTCATCACGGCTTAACAGGATATTGGCCATCCAATAACCCTGCGGTTTATTGATGGTGGCCCCGTCAAAGGTGACGCTCCGGCGGGCGATGGCCTTGATAAAATGCCCCGGCGGCCACCAGGTATTGATGATACTGTTTTGAGGCGTTTCCTTTTGGATCTTAACCAGGGCCTTTTCCCAGGTGGAATTGAAGATCTTATTTAAAAGTTCCGGAACATTCTGATAGGCAAAACGAACATAGGGTGTCAGCATTAAAAGTGTAATGATCCAGGCCCCGACGGCTAAGAATTTCTTTTTGGAGTTGAGGCCGGGAGCCTTTTCATGGATCAAAAAAGAAATACGGTCAAATAAGAATTGCAGGCCGATGGGAAAAAGGATGGCGATCGGAATGACGCTTAAAAGGGTAAACCGCAAGGCCTTGACCGCCAAGATCACCGAAGCTATGAAAAAAATAAAAAGGAACAGAAAGCGATAGAGCTTTTCTTTATCTCTATCATAAAACGTGTAGAGCCCGGTTGTGATAAGCCCCAGAAGGGCGATGAGAAAATAATAGATCCCCCCGGTCAGATCGATAACGACCCGCAGAGGTGTTTTTTTAAGTTCCCCCACCCCCAGGTAGAGGTCCGGCCAAGAGGAGATCCGTTTGTTGATAAAATCGTTGAGGGCGACCGCGCCTTCCTTAAAGAGGACAAAAAATTCACCAAATCCAAAGAGAACCCCGATCCCTACGAAGACCGTGCCCAGCAGGATAACGGCATTCCGGCCGAAGTCTCTTGTATCAGCGGTATTTTTTAAAAAGACATGATTTAGGATGATAAACAAAACATAAACAAAGACCGTCACGCTTAATAAGAACATCCATCCATGCCAGAACAGAGTGAACAATGTGAAGGCGAACCCGGTAACAGCGATCCGGATGAGTCTTTTTTGTGATGTCAATTGCGGGTCCATGGCCTTAAACAAAAGCAGGACGATCAAAAGCGTAAAGAAGATCATCGGAGGGTCGTCGTCATACCAGGCAAACATGCTGCGCTTTAACACAATAGGTGTTAAAAGAAATAAAACACAGCTGATAAAGCTGACCAGCGAAGAGCATCGTAACCCCCGGCAAATGAGAAGGAACACCAGGGTAATAAAGAAGGTCATCACAATAGGCGTGAAGCTGACCGCATACATCAAAGGAACATGAGGATCAAAAATCTGTATAGAACGATACACACAATAGCCGATATAAGGGTAGAGATTGATCGGTTCCCAAAACCCTAACGGGGCGAGCATCAGGGGATTGAAATATTTGCTTCCCTTGATATGTTCGCTTAAACGCCCGGTCTCGGCGATCGTTTGGGTCAAGGCAAGGTAATAATAGGAGTCGGACGCCAAAAGGTAGGGAAAATTCAGTGTCCGCTGAAGTTTGAGGTCCAAGGTTTTAGCGACCTGCTGGATCGTGTCTAAGACGCGCCGATGTTCATGTTTAATAATGTGATCAAAATTTTTCTTTATAAGCCGGTTCTTTTCCGCGGGAGAGATGTTGGGAGCGTTTCTGTCGATATCATTAATGACGCGGTTCCTGACCTGGTCTATGACATAGAGGGCCGCTTTTTCCGAAGATTCAAAAGAGGTGTAATTGATCAAAGTATAAAGGCGGACATAACTTCCGATGGCGAAAGAGAATACTAGGATAAGAAGGAAACTAAGGGCGGATTTGCGGTCCCAAGGCATGCTGCTATTGTAGGTTTTTTAAGGCTTCCATCAAGTATTTTTTGATCATGTTGGAGGGGATCGCAAAGCTGGAATGGTCGGCCGCTGATTCCGCCGCTGTCATAAGCCCGATCAGCCGGCCGTGGTAATCGAATAACGGGCCGCCGCTGTCGCCGCCGTAGACATTGACCGTTGTTTGAAGAAGGTCGTTCCGGGTTTGTCCCTGGTCCCTTAATTTGCTGCTTAAGCCGAGGCCGATGATCTTTCCGCCGCTGATGGTTTGTTTCAAGGCAGGAGAATTGCCGACCGTAATGATCTCATCCCCTAAATTAACCTGGTCGGAATCCGCGAGGTTCACCGGTTTTGTAGACTGAGGCAGGGGAACCTGGATGAGGGCTAGATCAATATTCTCAATAAGCAGCAAAAGCCTGGCCCGGACTTGTGTATCATTGGAAAAGGTAACACCGATCTTGTCGGCACGTTTGACGATGTGGGCGTTGGTTGCGATGATCCCCAATTCATGGATGATCACACCGGCCCCTTGGCGGTTATAGCTTGCGGCGGGGTAAGCTCTTTGAACATAAACTTTACCGGTTTTAGGGTCCTTGAAGGTCCGCTGAGCGGGTTTAAAAATATCGGTATTTTCAGCTGAGACACTGACGATGGACGGCTCTAAACTGAGGATTTCGACCAAAATATTCTGTTGGCCGAAAGCCGAAGAGGCCCAAAAGGATAAAGCGAAAAAGGTAATGACCCGGCACAGGTTTTTTTTTCGTGTCATAAAGAATTCATGATGTTGTATAGACAACACACCGTTGCCTCATTATAATACTAAAAATTAACATTTTTAAATAAGTTTTTAGATATGACGGCCAGAAAACATCCAATAATCTTAGTTATCGATGACCATCCGATCATGCATCGGGTCCTGGAAAAGAGGTTGAAATCTCAGGGATATGAATATCGGGGCGCCCAGGATGCCTTTACCGGTTTACGGATGGTAAAGGAAGAACATCCGGACCTGATCTTAATGGATATCCTTCTTCCGGAGATCAACGGCCGTGAATTGACCAAACGCCTCAAGGCCGACCCGCAGACCAAGGATATCCCGGTTGTCTTTATTTCAGTCACGCTCAGTAAAAAGAACGATAAGGAAGAAAAAGAGATCGTCATTGACGGTGTGACCTATCCCGCCTTTGCCAAACCGCTGTATACGCCTAAATTGCAGAGCGTTATCCGGAAGATCCTAAAACAAAAATTTCAAGACCTGCCTGATGACCCAAAAAATCCGTAAAAAGATCTTAGTCATTGATGATCACCCCATGATGCACCGCGAATTGGAGAAGATCCTCAGCGCCCAGGGCTTTGAGTTCTTGGGGTGTTTTGACGCGATCTCCGGCATCCGGAAAGTGAAGGAATCCCTGCCCGACCTTGTTCTGCTGGATATGATGCTGCCGGAACTGGACGGCAAGCAGGTGGTGCGCAGCATCAAGACCGATGAAGAAACCAAACATATCCCGGTCATTTTTATAACCGCCACGTTAAGCAAACGGGACGATAAAAAAGAAAAGACCATCGATGTGGATGGCGTCACTTATCCGGCGTTTGCCAAACCGCTTTTTTATTTAAAGCTTATCAGTACCATCCGGCATTTGATCGATGAGAATGAAAAATCAAAGGGAATTTCGGCATGATCAAGATCCGTCCGGCTGAAAAAAGAGGGTTAACGAACATCGGATGGCTGAAAAGCTATCATACTTTTTCCTTCGGCGATTATTATGATCCGGACAATATGGGTTTTAGAAGTTTGCGGGTCATCAATGAAGACCGTGTCAAAGGGGGAGAAGGCTTCGACGCTCACCCGCATAATAACATGGAGATCATCAGTATCGTTTTGGCAGGGGCCCTGCAGCACAAAGACAGTATGGGCAACGGTTCGGTTATCAAAAGGGGCGATGTCCAGCTGATGAGCGCGGGGACAGGGGTGACGCATAGTGAATATAACGCGTCGAAAACAGAAGAGTCCCATTTTTTGCAGATCTGGATCATCCCTGCTCAAAAAGGTCTAAAGCCCGGATATCAGCAGAAATATTTTTCTGAAGAACAAAAGGCCAATAAACTGTGTTTGTTTGTTTCATCGGAAGGTGAAGCAGGCTCGCTTTTAATTCATCAGGATATGAAGTTATTCGGTGTGCACTTAACCGCCCCAAATAATATCCAGTATCCGCTGGCAGTCAACCGTCATGTTTGGCTTCAGATGATAAAAGGAAATCTTCTGTGTAATAAACAAGTCTTAAAACAAGGCGACGGCGCGTCTGTCAGTGAGGAAAAGGCCCTTAATTTTACAACGCCCACGTCAGCGGAATTCCTTTTATTTGACCTCAATTATTGACCTTTGTACAATCAGAAGAAATAAGGTAGTCAATATTAGGTCTTTTCTCTGGAGAACAAAGGTCTTAATATTGGGCTCCCACAATTCGATTAGTTAAGGAAAAGACCAATAGTATCCTAAATAACAGAAGAAAGGCCCTTCCATGAAAAAACAGATCATCAAAACAGATAAAGCACCGCTTCCTATCGGACCGTATAACCAGGCGGTTAAGGTCAATGACCTTGTTTTTTGTTCCGGTCAGATCGCCATTGACCCTAAGACCAACGAGGTCTCCAAAGGGGATGTGCAGGTGCAGGCCCGGCTGGTGCTGCAGAATTTAAAGACCGTGTTGGAAGCCGCGGGAAGCTCCATTGAAAAGGTGGTGAAGGCCACGATCTTTTTAAAGGACATGAATGATTTTCCCAAGGTCAATGTGGTTTACGGGGAATTTTTTAAGGCCGATACCGCGCCGGCCCGCTCCACCATCGAAGTCGCCCGCCTGCCGAAGGATTGTTTAGTTGAGGTGGAAGCGATAGCGACAGTTTAAAAAAGAGGTAAGTGGTAAGGGATAAGGGGTAAGCAACACAGGCAAAACTTCTTTTCTTGCTTTTTCTTGCTCCTTACCGCTTAGCCCTTATCTCTTGCTTCCCCGACGATGAAAACGTTTTCTTGACAAACATAGATTGTGTGGCATACTTGCAGTACAATTTGAATTAATCCTAAGCGAGCACCATTTGTTTAGGAAAAGGAAAACTGCTCGAAAGAGTAGGGCTCAAAGCTGTGAACCTAAACCTTCTGCCGTGGCGGAAGATAGGTTGTCTAGCTGCCGTTATCACACGTTACGTGACTATCCGGTTTTTTAAAAAGCGCCCTTCGAAATTTCGAAGGGCGCTTTTTGGTTTTGGCCTTCTGGCGCCAGACCATCCCGTTAAGGGATTTATGAGGTAGATGGGGCCCTATTCTTCATCCTTGAACAACTGAAGAGAGGGCTCAATATGAACATTTTTATTTTGCTTCTGGGTATCACAGTCTTGAGCAGCACCCCAGTTTTTGCCAATAGCGAGGATGCGATCATGAAGTGGATGACGAGTAACATTAGCCCCCAAACCGGCCTGCCTTATAGTTTTTATATCCCTTCCGCTGAAAAAGAAAAGGTTTATTCCAACATGGGAGAAAAGAATTCCATTAACAGTATCATTGAGCGGATCATTGTAGTAGAAGGGCTAGATATCTATGACGGCGCGGTTTATCAAATCGTTTTAGCTATCTCCGGCCAGAACGATCTCTTAGCCTTGGCAGAAAGGCCCGTGGAAATCTATTGGAGCGGCCAACTGGGAAGCTTGCAAAGTATCCGCGCCGGCGGGACACCGCAGCAGCCCTTTGTCTATTCGGGTGATCCTTTAGATGTTTCCGCTGATCTAGAGGATGAGGGGAAAAGAGGTTTTATTTTTCGGATCGTCAATGCCAACGGTTCTTATAAAGCCGCAGATCCCCTGGATGGTAAGACCTATCTGGAAGGATTCCCGACTTGGCCGGACATTCATTGGGAAGATTGGAAGCCCGTGGCGGGGGAAAACGCCTGGGTGGCTATGGCGGCTCTGCATATTTATCATCAGAAATATTACGATCAAAATTTAAAAAAATATAATATGAACCCCGATGCAATGGAATTAAAACTGGCCAAGGAATTGGCCCGGGCCGCCCTTTTGCTGCAGGCGGAAAATGGAGGGATCCGGATGGCGCCTTTAGGGACGTATCGGGAATCGGTGGATCCCCATGGCGAAAATCAGCCTACAACCACCTGGTGGTACAATCAGATATCGACGGAAAATAATATCTCCTGGTACGCGGCGTTTCGAATGCTTTATGTCGTCACTCAGGATGAAATTTATAAAGAAGCGATGCTGCGCATTGAGGATTTTTTAAGATCCGTCTGGAACCCGGTGGAGAAATATTTTTACCAGGGGACCGCTTTTGAAAATGGTGCATGGAAGCCGAATAAAGAACATTTCGCCCTGGATGTGCAGACCTGGATCATCGCGTGCCTGGGTCCGGAGAAGATCGATGAATGGTTCGGTTTAGGGACAGGCTATCAAATGTGGAAAGTTCTGACCGCGTATTCCGGTTATCGGGACAATAGCGGCAAGCTTTTGGGTGTAGGTTTTACTGAGGAACATGACCGCATGTCGGTTGAGTGGACAGCCGGGGCCATTCTGGCCGCGGATCTCTTGGCCAGGCGCTATCAAAAGGATTTTCCGGCATGGTCGCAAGAATTTATTCAAGACGCGGGGACGATGCGCGAAGGGATCGAATTGCTGCGCTATGACATCTCGGAAGGTCAAACCGCTTATGCGTATTCCTCACGGCGGGGCTGGATCCCCTTTGGATGGAACTCACATCAAAAAGAGGTGTTAAGCCTGGCTTCCACCGCCTGGGTGGTCTTGATCGACCGAAAATTAAACCCGTTTCATCTGCCATGAAATTTATTCTTCTTCGTAATTATCGAAAAATTTCGTTTACAAGGTTTAAGTTTAAAGATAAACTCAAAAATGATGTACTTATCTTCTCTAAACATTTTTAGATGTAATAAGTACTTATCCCAATTTCATCCATATGATAAATTGGGTTATATTAGAGGAAAATTGGGATGAAAAAGAGAACTATCTTCACAGTCGTTGTTTTAATTGTTTTTGCGATCTTCGCCGTTCTTTTTTTGACAGGAAAGCAGGCCGCCTTTGCTAACATTAGATTGTTTTCTAAAGACACCAATGCGGCCCGGTCTTTAAAGACGATCGGTTTAGGGCCGATCTTAAGCAGCCAATCCAGCGATTATGCCGTTGCCTATACGGTCGAGCCCGGGGACAGTTTAGCTAAGATCGCCAAGAAATTCGGAACGACCATTCCCTTGATCAAGAAAAGGAATGCTCTCCAGAGTGATGTCGTTCGGGCCGGGCAGAGATTAAATATCTGGACCGGCAAGTTCCACATCCTCGTTTCCAAAGCCAAGAATGTCCTCCAGTTGAAAGTGGAAGACAATATTATGAAGGTCTATACGGTTTCCACCGGTAAAGCGGAGACGACCACCCCTGCCGGGAATTACACGATCATCACAAAATTAGTTAATCCTGTCTGGTACCATGATGGAAAAGTTTATCCTCCCGGACACCCGGAGAACGGTTTAGGATCACGCTGGATGGGGCTCAATGCCGAAGGTTACGGTATTCATGGGACCATTCATCCTGATCAGATCGGGCAAGCTGTTTCCATGGGATGCGTGCGCATGTTCAACCAAGACGCCGAAGAGCTGTATGACCTTATCCCGGAAGGAACAGAAGTGAGTGTTGTTGATAAATAAGAATGCCAGAATATCAGAGAAGCAGATGGAGAATTCAGATGACAGATTATCAGATAAATCAATTTCTGATTCTCTGGAATCTTATTCTGGTGTTCTGATTTTTATGATTTCGATTCTTAAGTAAAATAAATTTATGCCCCGCTATATAAAGAAGGTCGCTAAAACATTAGGTCTGCCTCCCGGGACCATGATCCACGTCGGTGAGACGCGGCAGGCCAAACCCCGCATCACGGTCTTTGATTACGATCTCGACCATTATGAAGAAAAAGTAGTAAAGTCCATCGAGGAGACCTTTCCCTACCGCGATAAAAAAACAACCACCTGGATCAATATCGACGGCATTCATGATCTGGAACTGATCAAGACCGTTGATTCCCATTTCGGCATCCATCCGCTGGTTTTGGAAGATATTGTCAATGCCAGCCAGCGGCCTAAAAAAGATGATTACGGCGATTATATTTATATTGTCGTAAAAATGTTCTTTATCGATCCGCAGAAGGACCAGATCGCTTCCGAACAGATCAGCCTTATCTTAGGGAAAGGTTATGTCATTTCTTTTCAGGAAACAGAAGGGGATATTTTTGATCCGATCCGGGACCGTATCCGCAATAAAAAGGGCTGGGTACGATTGCTGGGCGCGGATTATTTAGCGTACGCTCTTTTAGACACGATCGTGGATAATTATTTCATCATTTTGGAACGGATGGGCGGGACCATCGATGAGCTGGAGACCGGTATTATGGC
>MHFY01000118.1:10299-23482 GCA_001805375.1 Omnitrophica WOR_2 bacterium GWA2_47_8
TATCTGCGCGACCTGTATGACCATGTCATTCAGACCATTGATACGATCGAGACCTTCCGTGACCTTTTGTCGAGTTTACATGACGTCTATCTTTCAAGCGTCAGCCATAAAACCAATGAGGTCATAAAAATTTTAACTATTTTTACGACAATGTTCAGCCCTTTGACATTTATCGTCGGCGTTTATGGGATGAATTTTAAGCATATGCCTGAGCTTAATTGGCAGCACGGTTATTTTCTGCTTTGGATCGCGATGCTTTCGATCAGCCTGGCGATGTTTGGTTATTTCCGAAGGAAAAAATGGATCTAAAGGCCGTGAATTCGAGGTATCTGCGCTATAAACTGCTAAAACCATTCAAATCTTGGCACAATAAATATCTCAAAAACAAAACCCGCCAAGAAGCCAGGCAACTCAAACTCTACGAAACGACTTTGCAGGAGATCAGTGACTACACCAAGGAGCCGCTGGATGTCGTCCGCCAAAAGCATCATTTAGGGCCGGGAGGGGAGAAGGGCTATGATATCTTTCTAAACGGCAATGTCCCGGCGAAGGCTTCCGTGGAGGAATTCTATAAGAATTGCGGCTATTATTTATATGAACTCCCTCTATGGAACGCGGAGGCCAACCGGCCTAAGTATCTTTCCCTGATTGTCCTGGATTGTCTTAAAGAAAATAATTATAAGGACGTTTTGGATTACGGGGCAGGGGCAGGGGATCTTTGTATTGAACTGGCTAAGCACTCCCTTCAGGTAACCTATTGTGACATCTCACATCGATTGTTCGATTTTGCCAAATGGCGTTTTAAGAGGCGTGATCTGGCCGTCAGCATGGTCCAAGATTTAAAAGAGACCAAAGACAAACAATTTGATTGTATTTTTAGTTTCGATGCCTTTGAGCATATTAAAGATTTTCCTTCCGCGTTAAAAGAGATCATTGAACATATAAGGATAGGGGGCATGCTTATTTTCAGCGGGGCTTTCAGCGGTGGGAAACTGCACTTAACCGAAAATGAAAGATACAATGACTTTCCTGAACTAAATTATTTGCTGGAAAAGATGGGTTTGTCGTTTTACGATCGCTTTGCGCAGTATAATTTTTATAAAAAGGAGAAATCAAATGTGCCTTAAAAAAGAATTACGCGGTTCGCTATCGATTGTGTGCGTTGTTATTATGTTGTTAGTCATTTTATCGCCTGAGATGGTTATCGGAGAAGAAGAACTTATGCGTTTTGCCCAAAAGGAGGATGTGATAGGCCTTTGGGAAATGATTCCTGTGCCGGCAGAGTTTAACAGGGTTAATCCTTGGCCAATGCCATATCAATGGTTTGGTTTTTACGAGAATGGTAGGTTTTCATCCATGATGACAACAGAATCTTATACTTTGCAGAAACAAGAGTTGGAGGAAATTTTTGCGCAAAGAAAATTGGAGGTAGAATATAGACTGGAAGGAGATTGGTTTATCTTAACTTACCAAAGTCTTCCGGGCCACCAAGAATATTGGGGCATCAATTTAGTGCTTAAAGAAGCAACTCTTGCGTCCTCCATTCACATTTTACCCGGAGATCTGCTTATGACATTGGAAGGGGATGAAGGAATCGTATATTATCGTCATCTTAGGCGTGTTCGATAATCAGTATTCAGTGAAAGGTGCGGATGTTGAAAAGAAAATTTCCCAAGCCCATTAATTTGCCATTGCTGCGCATTCTGTTTTTAGCTTTACTGGGAACGACTATTTCTTCGTTCTGGCTTATTCATTTTATGTTCCAGAGGCAACATTTAATCCTTTGGAGATTCTTAAGTATAAAATCTCATGGGATGTGATTTGGTCATTTTTAGGCCCTTTTCTTTTTTTATTTTCTCTCGCGGCCATAGGCGCTTTTGGTATAAAAAATGAGATGAATAAGCTGACCAAAGATTATGAGAAAGAAACATCGATGGAAGAAAAAATAAATAAACCTATCAACCCCGAATAGAGATAGCGGATTCTAACGAATTTCACCTTGCCTTAAGGAAGTTGAATGTTATAATATTGGCTGTTTCAAAACTTTAATAGTGAATCAGGTACTTTTTGGGCCATACTGATATTCCAGTATACTATGAGGTAATCAGTATCGGCCCAAAGCTTTTCCAAAGACAGAATTGTAGCTTTGGGCCATCCATGCTTCGTTAAAGTGCTTTCGCCTTTAACTCCGCAGGATTGGCGCCAAAGTTTTTCTGGAAAGAATTTGTTGTAACTTTGGGCCATTAGCTCATCTGGTAGAGCAACTGACTCTTAATCAGTGGGTGGCAGGTTCAAGTCCTGCATGGCCCATCAGTCTGCCTACCTTAAAACAATTTAAGTGAGGCAGGCTGTTATCCCGAGCGTAAGCGAGGGACGTTTATTCAATATATGAAACAAGTTAACATCTCAGACTTACAATCCAAAGCCCTCGAATATCGCCGGGAAATCTTAGAAATGCTCTGCGAGGCCGGATCCGGTCATCCCGGCGGGTCGCTATCTGCCGTTGAGATCCTCTTAACTCTTTATTCCTGTCAGATGAACCATAAGCCAAAGGACCCAAGCTGGGAGGAGAGAGACCGTTTGATCGTCTCCAAGGGGCATATCACGCCGGGTGTTTATGTGACGCTGGCCAATCAGGGGTATTTTCCCAAAAGCGAACTCAATGGTTTTAGAAAATTAGGCAGCAAGCTTCAGGGCCATGTGCACCATAAGGTCCCCGGGGTGGAATTCAACACCGGATCTTTAGGGCATGGGTTGTCGGTCGCCAACGGCATTGCTTTGGGCGCTAAACTGCTGAAGAAAAATTTTAAGGTGTATTGCCTTTTAGGCGATGGGGAACTGCAGGAAGGTTCGGTGTGGGAAGCGGCCATGCATGCCCCGCATCGAAAATTGGACAATGTCTGCGCGATCGTTGATTACAATAAGGTCCAGGAAAACGGGCCGGTCAAGCAGATCAAGGATCTGGAGCCTTTGAAGGCGAAATGGGAAAGTTTCGGCTGGAATGCCGTGGAAGTGGACGGCCATAATTTAAAGGAATTGATTTCCGCTTTTGATAATTTTGGTAAAATAAAAGACAAGCCGTACGTGATCATCGCTCATACCGTTAAGGGAAAGGGCGTTTCGTTCATGGAAGGACAGAAGAGTTGGCACGGGAAAGCGCCGAATAAAGAACAGTTAGAAAAAGCGCTGTTGGAATTAAAATAAGGTGAGTGTACAGGAACTAACTATGGAAGCTACTCCCACCCGCGACGGTTTCGGCAAAGAACTCGTCGAATTAGGAAAAAATAATAAAAAGATCGTTGTTGTTTCGGCTGACTTGGAAGACGCCACCCGGGCGGAATATTTCCGCGACGCTTATCCGGACCGTTTCTTTACCGTCGGGATCGCGGAACAGGACATGGTCGGCACAGCGGCGGGTTTGAGCCTTTTAGGGTTCATTCCTTTCATCAATTCCTTTGCCGTGTTCTTGACCAACCGGGCCTATGATATGCTGCGCCTGGATCTTTGTTACAATGACTGCAACGTGAAGGTCATTTGTTCTCACGGCGGTATCACGGTGGGACAGGACGGCGCCACGGCGCAGTGCTTGGAAGATTTTGCGCTCATGCGGGTTTTGCCGAATATGAAGGTCGTTTGTCCGGTGGATGTGATTGAAGCGAAAAAAGCCACCCGCGCCTTTGCCGAAAGTGTCGGGCCCATGTACATGCGCACCAGCCGCGCGCCCTTGCCGGTTGTTACCAAAGACAGCGATCCTTTTGTCATCGGAAAAGCCAATATTTTACGCGAAGGAAAAGACGCCACGATCATCGCCTGCGGGGTCATGGTCGCCGAAGGTTTAAAAGCAGCGGAGATCTTACAGAAGGAAGGCATAGACGCGCGGGTCGTCAATATGCACACCATAAAACCCGTGGATGAAAAGTGTATTGTGGAATCAGCCCAGAAAACCAAGGCCATTGTCACCGCCGAAGAGCATCAGATCAACGGAGGTTTAGGCGGTGCGGTTGCCGAGGTTGCGGGGCGGCAATGCCCGGTCCCTATCGAGATGGTGGCAATGAACGACACGTTCGGCGAATCCGGCACGCCGGAAGAATTGATGGAAAAATATCACTTAACCGCCAAAGATATTGTTTCAGCCGTTAAAAAAGTAATTAAAAGAAAAAAGAATTAGATTACACTGATGAAAAGACCGGATTACGCTGATATAATATCTGTGTAATCTGATTTTTTAATCTGCGTAATCCTATTTATAAATTTCAGGAGGCTGCATGTCAAAGACACGATTACATGAATTAGCCGAATTCGGACAAAGCGCCTGGCTGGATTATATTGACCGCGCTCTGATCGAAAGCGGAAAGTTAAAGAAATTGATCGATCAGGGCCTGCGCGGCATGACTTCAAACCCGAGCATCTTTGATCAGGCCATCAGCAAAAGCAAAGACTATGATGAAAAGATCCTGCACCTTAAGGAAAAGGGGAGATCGACCTTCGAGATCTACGATGAGCTGACGGTCAAGGATATCAAAGACGCGTGCGCCTTATTCGAACCTATCTTTAAAGAGACCAGCCGTTTGGATGGGTATGTGAGCCTGGAGATCAATCCCAAATTGGCCAATGACACCCAGGCCTCTATTAAGGAAGGCAAGAGGCTTTTTGAAAAGGTAAAATACGCTAACTGCATGATCAAAGTCCCCGCAACACAAGCGGGTTATCCGGTCATCGAAGAATTGATCGCCCATGGGATCAATGTGAACGTGACCTTGATCTTTTCTTTGGATCAATATGTGGAAACGGTCAAAGCCTATTTTAAAGGCTTAAGCCGCGCGTTGGATAAAAAGATCGACATCAGCCAAATCCGTTCCGTTGCCAGCGTTTTCGTCAGCCGTCTGGATACATCCGTGGATGCCCTGCTCGATGAAAAGGTCGCCCAAACAACCGACGCTTCTGTGAAAGAACAACTTCAGGCTTTGAAGGGTAAAGCGGCGGTGGCCAATTGCCGTTTGATCTACGAAAAATTCAAAGAATTATTTTCCAGTAAGGAATTTAAAGATCTTTTTGAATGTAAGGCCAACAGCCAAAGGGTCCTGTGGGGGTCCACTTCCACCAAAAATCCGGAATACAGTGATATTAAATACGTGACGGAACTGATCGCCAAGCATACCGTCAATACTATCCCGGAAAAAACACTGCTCGCCTTTATCGATCACGGCCAGGTTGGCGCCGCCTTTTCGGAGGATGCGGAGGGGGCCCAAGACATCATTGAAGCATTGAAGGCTGAAGGCATTGATATCAGAAAGATCTGCCTGCAGCTTCTGCAGGACGGTGTTGTGGCCTTTGAGAAATCGTTTGATTCCCTGATCCATTCGCTGGAAACCAAGGCCCAGCAATTGTGCGCGAAATGAAAGATTGACTTTTAGGCCTAAAATGTGTTATATCTTTAGTGTATATGAAACAAGTATTCAAAAAATTGTTTGTCACCCTTTTAGGGCTATCGATCATTGTGGCTCCTTTGGTATGCTGCTGTATGGCCAAGAATGCCGCCGCTCCCCAGGTTATGGCAAGCCACAAATCCTGCCATCAAACGGACAGTGCTTCCCAGCAATCTCCTTCCCAAGGTAAGCAGGATAATTGCTGTCCCCAAATTGCCAGTTCGGATGTAGATAAAGTCACCACCGCCCTTTATAGGGCAGGTAGTGCGTTTTTGTTTTCTACTGCCAAGGCGGTTTCCTTTCTTGTTTTCAATTTTAGCGATGTCGATCCATCCCCAAATGCTTTCCCAAATTTAGTCAAACTTAAATCTTATTCCCTCCCGATTTGCCTCCAGTTCTCTATCCTTCGCCTTTAATTTTCTATCTGTCCTATCTTTGCTTTTTTTAAGGCATATAGTGTTTTTGTCTTATTTTAGAGGTAGAATAAATAAAAAATAAATTAAAGGATAAGGAAATGAAACGAAAAATAGTTGTCAGTGTTCTAATAACGTTTATAGCTGCGGCCAATGTCTGTCTTGCGCAAACGGGATCTTTTTTAAAACTTGATGATCTAATTGAAGAAGCCCTTAAGAATAATAAGGATATCGAGTCTGCCCATCGGCAATTAGAGGCAGCGAGATTCCGCATTCCGCAATCTTCGGCTTTACCGGATCCCATGGTCGGCTACTCTATTATGGGGCCGGATTTAGAGACCCGTCTAGGCCCGCAGGAAGAAATTTATGAATTTGAGCAGGTGATCCCCTTCCCGGGCAAGTTAATTGAAAAACGCAACACCGCCAAGGCCGAAGCCGAGGAAAAGGAAGCGCAATTAAGGTTAGCGGAAAAGGAAGTGGTTTTAAATACCGCCGAAACGTACTACGACCTTTACGCCGTTAATAAAACACTTCAAGTGACAGAGGAGATTTATGAGCTTTTAAAAAAATTTGAATCGATCGCCCAGGCGCGCTACGCCAGTGAACAAAGCGAACAAAGGGAAGTGGCTAAAGCTCAAACGGAAGTCTCCGAGACTTTACAGAAGATTTTCATGCTTCGCCAGCAAAAAGATACGCTTTTAGCGCTTTTAAATTCACTATTGAATAATAGTGTGGATCTGCAGCAGGGGAATATCCCGGATCCGGAGTTGCCGGAGCTTGCCTTTACCTTGGATGAGCTCATTTTAAAAGCCGATAACAATCGGCCGGAACTTTTAGAGGCGAAGGCGGCATTAAAGAAAGAAAAATATGCTAACAGGCTAGCAAAATATGAAAATGCGCCGGATCTAAGCGTTGGCTTTCAATATATCCGCATAGGAGAAGGGATGACAACTGAGCCTGACGACGGCAAAGATGCCTGGATGATCCCTCTTAAAATTACTATTCCCTTATGGCAAAACCGCATTGGTTCTGGTATCCAGGAATCTAATCGAAATCTAAAATCCATAGAAGCACAACTTAAGCAGGAAGAAAATGTATCCCAGTATACTATCAAAAATGCTTTTTACCGTTTTACCTCAGCCTGCAAAATCTTTGAGCTTTATCGAAATGCTTTGATCCCGCAGGCAGAATTAGCTTTTCGTTCCGACCAAGCGGGTTATGAAGCAGGGAAGACCGATATTTTAAATCTTCTCGATAGCGAAAAAGTGTATTTTAATGCGAAGGTCGCGTATTATCAGGCCTTAAGCGATGCTTTAAAGAACTCTTCTCTCTTAGAAAGAGCAACAGGGATTAGCCTGAGAGGAGGATATAAATGAAAAAGAAGATATTGATTTTTTTTATTATTCTCGCGGTCGGTTTTGCGGGGTATAAATTTTTTTCGGTCCTTACGCACAGACAGCATGAGAGAGGAGAAAAAATTTATTATTGTCCGATGCATCCTACTTACACGAGTGACCGCCCCGGAACTTGTCCGATCTGCAATATGAATTTAGTCAAAAAGGAGATCACGCCCCAGATGCCGGAGGCCCAGCGCGTTGATAAACACCCGCGTGATATTTGCCTTATGCATGATTGCCATAAAAAATTGGGTGGAAAACCATGCCCCATGATGGTAGTTGCCAAAGAAGGGGAAACCGTGACGTGTCCGATTTGTGGAACTTATATCGTTAAAGGTGGGAAATTGGCTGAAAAGAAGATCCTCTACTGGACTGATCCGATGATCCCTGGATTTAAATCAGACAAACCCGGAAAATCACCGATGAACATGGACTTGGTCCCGGTTTATGAAGAGGAAACGTTAGGACAGGGTGGGCAATCTCCTGAGGGTTATGCGCAGATCATGTTGAGCCCTCAGAAACAGCAATTGATCGGTATTAAAACAGCGCCGGTGGAAAAGAAGAAGTTGATCAAAACGATCCGAACCGTTGGGACTATCGCTCATGACCCGGAACTTTATCAAGCTCAGACGGAGTATATCCAGGCGGTTCAGGCTTTGGAACGGGCCAAACAAAGCAGCATCCCGGAAATTATCGAACAATCCCAAAGGCTGGCCGAGTCTTCACGTATTCGGCTTCGCCATATGGGGCTTAGCGACGAACTGATCAATGAGATATCCACTTGGAAAGAGGCGGAACATAGTCTGCTGTACGCTAGTCCCGGTGAACCGGTTTGGGTCTATGCCAAGGTCTATGAATACGAGTTGCCTTTAATTCGTGTCGGACAAAAATTGAAAGCTCAAGTTCCTTCGATCCCAGACCGTATATTTGAAGGTGCTCTCCGAGCTGTGGATCAGATGGTTGATCAGGAAACCCGCACGATACGGATTCGCGCTCAAGTGCAGGATCCCGAGGAGCAACTTAAGCCTGACATGTTTGTCAATGTGACGATCGAGGTTGATCTTGGAGAGGTTTTGGCAGTTCCTGAAGAAGCGGTTTTTGATACCGGCACCAAAAAGATCGTTTTTATCGATAACGGCCAGGGAGTATTCGAACCGCGTGATGTTATTTTAAGTGTCAAGGTCGATGATTTTTATGAAATCAAAAGCGGCCTTCAGGAAGGGGATAACATTGTCACAAGCGGAAATTTCTTGATCGATTCCGAAAGCCGATTAAAGGCCAGCCTGGAAGGTATGGGAGCCGGCGGAGGGGGGCATCAGCATGGACAATGACATGCAGCACACAAATAAGACCTCAGATAGCCCACTCATAAGGAAGGAAAGTCTTACGGAAAAGATCATCGAATTCTCCGCCAAGAATAAATTCATTGTTCTTATTTTCGTAGCGGCGATGATGATCGGGGCGGTGTGGTCGTTAAAAAATATCCCGCTAGATGCGATCCCGGATCTGTCCGATACGCAGGTCATCATCTATTCCCGGTGGGACAGAAGCCCTGATATCATTGAGGATCAGGTCACTTACCCGATCGTTACCGCCATGCTGGGGGCGCCCAATGTCAAAGCGATACGCGGATTTTCCGATTTTGGTTTTTCCTATGTTTATGTGATCTTTAAAGATGGCACGGATATTTATTGGGCGC
The DNA here is from genome assembly GCA_001805375.1 of Omnitrophica WOR_2 bacterium GWA2_47_8. Lineage (GTDB taxonomy): Bacteria > Omnitrophota > Gorgyraeia > Zapsychrales > GWA2-47-8 > GWA2-47-8. The sequence continues at coordinate 19,235 of MHFY01000118.1, forward strand.
GCAGCCGGACCTTGGAATATTTAAGTAAGATCATTCCTCGCCTGCCGGAAGGAGTGCGTACTGAATTGGGGCCCGATGCCACCGGCGTAGGATGGGTTTTTCAATATGCTTTGGTCGATAAATCCGGAAAAAATTCTTTGCAGGAATTACGGTCCTTTCAGGATTGGTATTTACGCTATCATCTGCAAAGCGTGCCCGGTGTGGCAGAGGTCGCTTCTATTGGCGGATTTGTCAAGCAATACCAGATCACGATCGACCCTAATCGCCTTTTGGCTTATAACATTCCGATTACAATGATAATCGAGGCTGTCCGTAAAGGGAATCAGGAAGTGGGCGGCCGGCTTCTGGAGTTTTCTGGTGCCGAGTATATGATCCGCGGCCGCGGGTATGTCAAATCGGTCGCGGATTTAGAGAGCATTGTTGTGGGTACGGACAAAAATGGCACGCCTATTCTGGTGAAAAATTTAGGGTCGGTCGCCATAGGACCGGAGATCCGCCGCGGTCTGGCTGATCTTGATGGGGAGGGGGATGTCGTCGGTGGAACGGTCATCATGCGTTTCGGCGAAAACGCCCTTAATGTTATAAATCGTGTCAAAGCTAAAATAAAGGAGATCAAACCCACTCTGCCGGAAGGAGTAGAAATTAAAGTTACTTATGACCGATCGGAGTTAATCCTCAAAGCGATCGAAACCCTCAAACATCAGCTGATCGAGGAAATGATCATTGTGAGTATCATTATTGTCATTTTTCTTTGGCATTTTCCGTCCGCCTTTGTCCCTATTGTGACGATCCCTATCGCTGTCCTTCTTTCTTTTATTCCTTTTTATGGGTTGAAATTAACCTCAAATATCATGTCGCTCGCTGGTATTGCCATTTCGATCGGCGTCCTAGTGGATGGTGCGATCGTGGAAGTGGAAAATGCTTATAAGCGCCTCGAGCAGTGGCATGAAGGGGGGCGAAAAGGAGATTATCACGCCATTTTATTAAAGGCCATTAAAGAAATCGGTCCATCGGTATTTTTTTCACTTTTGGTAATAGCCGTTGCCTTTATGCCTATTTTTACTCTGATCGATCAAGAGGGCCGGCTTTTTAAACCTTTGGCGTGGGCGAAAAATTTAGCGATGGCGATGGCCGCGATCCTTGCCATTACTTTGGATCCGGCGATCCGGATGCTTTTTGTCCGTATGGAGCCTTTTAAACTTCGGTGGCCATGGGCCTCGAAAGCGGCCACCACGCTCCTGGTCGGAACTTATTACCCCGAGGAGAAACATCCTATCAGTAAGGTCCTGTTCCGTATCTATGAACCCGCCTGCCGTTTTGTCCTCAAGCATCGCAAAGGAACTATCATAGCCGCTTTAGTTCTGGTCCTTACGACGATCCCGGTTTATTTAAAATTAGGATCGGAATTCATGCCGCCTTTGTGGGAAGGGTCGATCCTCTATATGCCGACGACATTACCCGGTATTTCGGTTACGGAAGCCCAAAAGCTTATGCAGACCCAGGATCGGATCTTAAAAAGTTTCCCCGAAGTTGAGAGTGTTTTCGGCAAGGCCGGCCGAATGGAAAGCTCGACCGATCCGGCGCCTTTTTCCATGATGGAGACAACGATCGTGTTAAAACCCGAGGATCAGTGGCGGAAAATCAAGCGCTGGTATTCCTGGCTGCCGGATGTCCTTGAAGGCCCGTTTCGCCGTTTTTGGCCGGATCATATATTGCATGAAGATCTGATCAACGAGATGGAAGCGGCCTTGAAGATCCCAGGGACTACGAATGCCTGGACGATGCCTATTAAGGCGCGTATCGACATGTTGTCGACGGGTGTGCGTACGCCCATCGGCATAAAAGTTTTGGGATCGGATCTGAAAAAAGTGGAAGAGATCGGAACGCATCTTGAAATGATATTGAAGGACATTCCCGGGACAAGAAGCGTCTTCGCCGAACGAACCGCAGGGGGGTATTTTCTGGATTTTGATCTGAAACGCGAAGAGCTGGCGCGTTACGGCCTGAGTGTTGAAGATGCCCAGATGACCATTCTTTCGGCCATTGGCGGCGAAAATATTTCGACGACCATTGAAGGCCGTGAGCGTTACCCCATCAATATCCGTTATCCTCGAGAATTGAGGGATGATGTGGAGAAGCTTAAAAGGGTTTTTGTTCCCACGCCGTCGGGGCAGCATATTCCCTTGGTGCAGATCGCCGATATCGTGTTACGTACAGGCCCGGCCATGATCCGTAATGAAAACGGCCTTTTGGCTGGGTATGTGTATGTTGACATGGCTGACAGGGATATCGGTACGTACGTTGAGGAAGCAAAAAAGATCGTGGCCAAAGAACTCAAAATGCCCCAGGGATATGCCTTGATCTGGAGCGGGCAGTATGAAAATATGCTGCGGGTGAAAGAGCGTTTAAAAGTAGTTCTGCCCCTTACGATCTTCATCATTTGCATCCTCCTTTATATGAATACCCGATCCATGGTTAAGACAGGGATCGTGCTTCTGGCAGTGCCGTTCTCTTTGATCGGGGCTGTTTGGTTATTATGGATCCTGGGGTATCATGTCTCTATTGCGGTTTGGGTTGGGATGATCGCCCTGATGGGCCTGGATGCGGAGACTGGTGTGTTTATGCTGCTCTTTTTAGATTTATCTTATCAAGATGCTGTTCGTAACGATAAAATGAAGAACGAAAATGATCTAACGGAGGCTATCGTCCACGGCGCGGTCAAACGCGTTCGCCCTAAAATGATGACGGTCATGGCGGCTTTTATGGGGCTTCTTCCCATTATGTGGGCGACGGGGATCGGTGCTGATGTGATGAAGCGTATTGCCGCGCCTATGGTGGGTGGGCTTATCAGTTCTTTTGGTCTTGAACTGTTAGTTTATCCAGTGATATTTTATATCTGGAAATCACGGTCTGAATTAAAAGGTGGACCCAATAATTTAAAGGCCGTCCTTTAGGGTGGCGGACCACCGCGTCATTCCTTCTGAAAGAGAATGACGAAAATGATGGAAGGAGAAGAAGTCAGGAACGTAATCGCAACATTATTAACAGGAGGATATCCATGAAAAGGAAATTATTTGTTTTTGGTCTTTTAGTTTTGCTGTCGGGTCTATCAGCGTCTCTTGCGATGGCCTGCAATTGTGGAAAAAAAGTTAATGGGAATCAGGCCGCATCTTGTCAATGTGCAAGTGGTTGTGGCGGGCAATCGGCTTGTTCGGATGATAGTTTTCAATTAGCTCAAGGGGTGGCACAAGATGAAAGCAACGAAGGCGAATCAAAGGCCGTTGAAGTCGGCAACAAAATTTGTCCGGTGAGCGGTGAAAAGGTAGGAGAAATGGGGGAGATTATCAAACACGAATATAACGGAAAGATCTACAATTTTTGCTGCAAAATGTGCATCAAGGATTTTAAAAACGACCCGGAAAAATACATTAAAAAATTAGAAGCCGCGGAAGCCGCCGGTTCTGCGGATGCCGATGAGCATGGTCATTAATACACCCATCCATCCCATCTTTGTACATTACCCGATAGCCTTGTTTACCACGGCACTGGGGCTGCAGATCATGTCTTATGTTCTGAAAAATCTTAAACTGCATCAATCCGCGATTTATGTTTATATCCTGGCAAGCGCCGCCGCACCCCTGACGGTTGGGACAGGGGTGTGGGAAGCGGAAGGGTTAAACCTGCATCATCCGGTCCGCTATTTTCATCAAAATTTTGGCTTTGCGGTCCTTGGTTTTTCTTTGTTGAACTTGATCCTTCTGCGGTTTGTTCATAAAAGGAAGGCCCATTATTTTCAGGCCGTTTTTACGGCCTGTCTTCTTATAACCGCGTTCTTAGTTGTTTGTACGGCTTATTTCGGCGGTGAACTTGTTTATCAATACGCCGTTGGCGTAAAGGAATAATTAACATTTATGAATTTAGCCTGGATATCACTGTTAGCCTTAGTGTTGATCATGGTCCTGAGCCGCTGGGAACGGATCAATATCGGCATTCTGGCGATGGGATTGGCATGGGGGATAGGCTTTCTTTTGGCGAAAATGAGCCCAGCCGAGATCCTTCACGTATTCCCTTTATCATTATTCAGGATCTTATTCGGAGTTACCCTTTTTTTCGGCTTAGCTAAGATCAACGGGACATTAGATAAGGTTACACACTTGATGCTGCGTTTTGCCAAAGGAAGGGCCGTTGTTCTTCCGATCATTTTTTTTGTTCTACCGTTGGTGTTGGCGATGATCGGGCCGGGAAATA
>MHFY01000118.1:23510-29001 GCA_001805375.1 Omnitrophica WOR_2 bacterium GWA2_47_8
GGCGATGGCCATCGCCGGCAAGGCAGGGATCGGCGCGTTTTTTATGACGGTCATGCTGGTGAATGGGGCCAATGCCGGCACATTTTCGCCCTTCGCTCCGACCGGTATCATTGCCGATGGGTTGATCGCGCGTTTGGGGCTTACCATGGATCCCTGGACGCAGGTCTTTTTGCCGAGCCTGATCGCTCAAAGTTTCATTGCCTTTGTTTGCTACGTCATTTTAATAACACATATGCGGCGCCGGCAAGCGGTCTTAAATTTTGACGCTGACACGATCGTAAAACCATCCGAACCCTTTAACGCGCGCCAGGTGATAACGATCTTGGCGATCGTTGCTTTGATCCTGGGGGTCATGGTGTTCAAAGTGGATATAGGTTTTTTTGCTGTCGGGTTGGCCGCGTTCTTGATCTTAGGGAAAGTGTCTGATGGAAGGGCGGCCATTTCAACTATTCCTTGGAATGTGATCATCATGGTTTGCGGGGTCAGCACATTGATCGGTATTATGGAAAAAACAGGAGGGCTGGACCTATTCACCAGCCTATTGGCAAAAGTTTCGAATCCAACAAATGTGACGGGGGTGATAGCCTTGGTGACGGGTATTCTTTCATCTTATTCGAGCTCATCCGGGGTGGTGATGCCGGCTTTTATCCCGATTGTCCCGGGATTGATCGCGAAGATCGGGGGAGGCGATCCGGAAGCGCTTGTGGCTGCCATTAACGTCGGCAGCCATGTGGTGGATGTGAGCCCTCTTTCAACGTTAGGGGCCCTGTGCATCGCACATGCCGGCGCGCATGAGAATAAAAGTAAATTATTTCATCAGCTGCTGCTTTTGGGCCTGTCCATGTCGTTGTTCGGGGCCGTGATATGTTATTTATTCTTTGGCTTATTGGGGCGATGGTTTTTGTTTTAAGGGATCGATCCCTAATAATGATAGTGCTATTCTAAGATTAAGAAGATAAACTGTAAAAATATGAAGAAATCAACAAAAAATTTCTGTAAAAAGGGGACTACAGTCATTCTGTTAACTGCGGTGTCCTTATTTTTTATCTTATGTTGCTGCTCCTTCCCCGGCATGGCGATGACACATAGTATGCCGGCCATGTCTATGTCATCCGAGGTAGAGGTTTTGTCGGCGTCTCAGGATCATGACGGGGAAATACAAATTTGTTCACTCGATGTCCGGGAGTGCGATCACTGCAAGTGTACTAAATCCGTTGCCGTACTGAAAAAAGATAATTCGAAGCCATTCCATTTGGCTTTGATATCTTTTAAAATTGATCATTCGAAACTTTTAGCCGTTTTGCTGGATAATTTAAACCCCGATTTACGTGTTGCCGCTAATAACGAATCTCCCCCCAGGTCAGTCCAGAAAGCTATTCCTATTTTTTTATCCATCAAAGTGCTCCGCCTTTAAACTCAAGTCAAAAGTTTAGTTAAGTTTTATATCGTTCGTATTTCTTTAAAAACAACAAAACGATACTTCTATCCATATTGTTTGAGATAGAGGAAGGAGCATTAAAATGAGAAAAACGATAATTATATTAACGGTGGCGCTTTCTTTCATCGCCATCAGTTCGCAATCCTTCGCCGCCCAATTTGATAAAAGCCGAGGGATCAGTTATCGAATGGTCGAAGGGACCATTGTTTCGATCAACACGGAGAAAAATCTCTTTACCGTAAAATGCAGCGAGTGTGGAAAAGTCTATGGCTTTATGGCACGGGCTTCCGATCTCGCTTCGTTAAATCAAGGAGATTCCGTTACTGTGACAACCGAGAGACCGGGTGCGTTAGCATTGAGCATTCGCTAAATCAACCGACGCGGAGGATCGCGGATCGTAGCGGCAGGCGCAAGTTTGCCTGCCGCTATGGGAGTCGATCCGGGTCAAGCGTAAAATGAGGGCGGGTTGGGCAATCCGGCCCGCCTTCATAATTATGGCTTTTAAAAGGAGTCAAATTATGCACGGAGAAGAAGCTGGAAATTATGCTTACGGCATGTGGCCGGTCGTTGTGTTTAATATCCTTCTATTCATATTTTTCGTCTCGAGTTTTTTGGGGCCGCAAAAAAAGTTTGATTGGCGCTCAATGGGCGCATTTGCGGCGTTTATTGTAGCCTTATTCACCGAGATGTATGGATTTCCTTTAACCATTTATTTATTGAGCGCATGGATGGGGAAATCATATCCGGTTTTGAACCCCTTTACGCACGCTCACGGCCATCTTTGGCTGGTGTTTCTTGGTTTAGCTGATTCACCGATGGCAATGACGGTCCTTCATGTCATCAGTAATATTTTAATATTGGGCGGGCTTTATATTATGCACAATGGATGGGTATTGATTCATGCTTCTCAAGGAAATCGCCTTGTGGCCGAGGGGGTTTACGCGCATGTCCGTCACCCCCAATACAGTGGCATATTCTTGATCACAATCGGTTTTCTTCTCCAATGGCCGACGATCGTTACCATTTTGATGTGGCCGATCTTAATGGTTGCTTATTATCGATTGGCGATGCGGGAGGAACGAGACGTTGAAAAACAATTCGGACATGAATACGCAGAATATAGAAAACGTGTGCCGGCATTTATGCCGAGGTTATGGAAAGGCCGTCCGCTGTAGGTGGACGAGCCTCGTTCATTTCCTTCTTAAGGGAAATGAGGAAAAATGAACGGGAGGAGTGCAATGCGAAATCATGGGTTGTGGATGGTCCTTTGTTGTTTGCTGCCTCTATTATTGATCTTTTTAGCACCGGTTGTTGGGCTAAACGGGAACAATCCCATATTCTTTTTTATAGTCATGATGTTTGTTTGTCACTTTATGATGATGGGCGGAGGCCATAAGCATGACGATACTGAAGAAGATAATAAAGGAGAAAAGAAAGGGGGACATCATGGGTGTCATTAATGTCAAAAAGTTTGCCTTATCCTTTGGATTAACGTTCGCTTTCTTGCGTTTACTTTGCGTGGTTGTGATGGCGTTGACCCCGCGGGAAGCAACGGTTGCGTTCTTTAATACGCTGTTGCATGGGCTGGATGTGAGTTCGGTGCTTAGGACAGATATATCAATGCTTGAGCAAGTGTATGGACTCATCCAGATTTTTGTGCTAGGGTGGTTGCTTGGTGCCAGCATTGCGAGTATTTATAATCTTCCTTGCCTTAAAGAAGGTGAAACTTGCTGCAAGTAAATTTTATAAAAGGAGGCTGTGATGCCAGAAAAGGTCAACGATCCGGTCTGCGGGATGCAGATCGATAAGGAAAAAGCCAAAGGCCCGGTGGATCACATGGGGAAGCTGTTCTATTTTTGCAGTGAATCCTGTCAAAGGAAATTTGAGAAGGAACCGATGAAGTATATGGAAAAATAGTACAAACCGTTTTAAAGAAAGGGAGAAGCAAAATGAAAAAGAGTATCTGGGTCATGGTGTTAGCTGTATTAGTGATGGGGGTCAGTTTGGTTTCCGCGGAAGAAATGAAAGGCGGGATGATGGGCGAAGGGATGATGGAAAAAGGCATGATGGGTAAGGGCATGATGTGCTCGATGATGAAATCCATGACGGACAAAAGTGTTGTCGCTACCTCTGACGGCGGGATCGTCGTTCTTTCGGGTAATACATTGACCAAATTCGATAAGGATCTCAATGTTGTTAAAGAGGTCGAGCTTAAAATGGACATGGAAGGCATGCATAAAAACATGAAGGAAATGATGAAAATGTGTCCCATGATGAATAAGGGCATGGGAAATATGGATAAGGATGCCGGAGCCAAGTCGGATTCTTCAGCCCCGGCTGATGAAGTTGATCATGCCAGCCATCATTAATAAAGGAAGGCAGGATGCATAAAGATCCGATTTGCGGAATGGAAGTGGATGAAGCTAAGGCCGTCTCAGCAGTGCGAGACGGCCAAGCATTTTATTTTTGCAGCGAACACTGCAAAAAAACATTTTTACAGCAGAAACCGCAGAGGGCAACGCCTCCAAAAGTGAAATCGGATGACAAAACGATCTACACCTGCCCCATGCATCCCGAGATCCGCCAGGATCATCCCGGTGATTGCCCCAAGTGCGGGATGCATTTGGAGCCCCTTTCGCCGACCGGCGAAGACAGTGAAGAACAAAAGCAGGTCCATTCTTTATCCCTGAAATTTTGGATAGGGCTCGCGTTGACCCTTCCGATCGTTCTTATAGCGTTGGGAGAAATGTTTTCCGGCCTCAATATCCACGTGGTTATCCCGATGTCTATTTCTCCCTGGCTGCAGCTGATCTTGGCGACCCCGGTTGTATTATGGTCGGGTGGATTTTTTTTTACCAAGGCCTGGCAGTCATTGGTCAATCGCTCTTTAAATATGTTCACCTTGATCACGTTGGGCGTCGGCGCGGCGTATCTTTATAGTATCGTAGCTGTTGTATTGCCTGGGATCTTTCCTGAAGCGCTAAAAATGGACGGACGGCTTAATCTTTACTTTGAAGCCGCCGCAGTCATTACGGTTTTGGTTGTTTTAGGCCAGTTGTTGGAAGCCAAGGCGCGCAGCCAAACCGGCCAAGCGATCAAAGCACTCTTGGGATTAGCGGCCAAGACCGCCCATCGTATCAAAGGGCAGCAGGAAGAAGAGGTTAACATTGAGGAGGTTCAAAAAGCCGATCTTCTGCGGGTGAAACCGGGTGAGAAAATCCCTTTGGACGGGGTTATTATGGATGGAAAAAGGACAATTGATGAATCCATGATCTCCGGTGAACCGATCCCGGTGGTAAAAACCGTTGGCGATCGGGTTATCGGCGCCACCATGAATCAAACCGGCACCTTTGTCATGAAAACAGAAAAGGTGGGATCAGAAACATTGCTATCGCAGATCGTACATATGGTAGCTCAAGCGCAGCGCAGCCGTGCGCCCATCCAAAAGTTGGCTGACCAGGTTTCCGGTTATTTTGTTCCCACGGTTCTCTTGATCTCGATCCTGACTCTTATGATCTGGTCTTTTTGGGGGCCGGAGCCGCGGTTGTCCTATGCCATAGTTAATGCCATCGCCGTTTTAATTATTGCCTGTCCTTGTGCGCTGGGGTTAGCCACGCCGATGTCGATCATGGTCGGTGTCGGAAGGGGGGCGCAGATGGGCATTTTGATCAAGAATGCCGAGGCCATCGAAAAGGCGGAAAAGATAACTTACGTTGTGACGGATAAAACAGGAACACTTACGTTAGGCAAGCCGCGTGTTACTTCCGTGATGACAGCGCAAGGAGTGAGCGAGCAAATATTCCTAGAATTAACAGCCTCGCTTGAGCAAAATAGCGAACATCCCTTGGCCAGGGCGGTGATGGACCATGCAAAAGAAAAGGGATATCACCTGCAGAGGGTTGATGAATTCGATTCTGTCACCGGTGCCGGAGTAAAGGGAAAAATCCAGAATAAAGATATTTTATTAGGGAAGGCAAAATTTTTAGAAGAAAACGGCGTGCCCCTGACTGAGGATCTTCGGAAAAAAGCCTTAGAATGGCAGAATAAGGCGCA
>MHFY01000119.1:0-813 GCA_001805375.1 Omnitrophica WOR_2 bacterium GWA2_47_8
CCCATCCTTAGCAAGAGAAAATTTGCCTTGTCTGTAAAGATCCATTCCATTTAAGTTTCTATTTTTTGCTTCTTCCAATGCCGTCAACAGACGACTTCCATCAGAATTTATCGCTTGACCTTTTCCCTTTGAATCATCTGGAATTAAGACAGCCGTGTTGGCGTAACTTTTTGTCAATACAACATTTTTTATGCCAGCAGTATTGGTTTGCCACACAATAATCCGCCATCCAGCAATTACAGCAAAGAGAAGACAGAAGATAGAAATCAAAAGAAAAATTTTCCTGCTTCTGCTCCCTGAACCCTGTCCCCGGAGTGCCGGCTCCTGATAGAGAGGTACTGCATTGCCCTCTTTACTTGTTTGCACCTTCTTAAGTGCCTGGTGTATTAAACTCATAAAATAAAGCTAACTCTTCGTGGTTTCCGACTTAATGATTTTTATAAAGACCTCACCGATATTTTTACCTCTGTTTTTTATCCAAATAGGATATTCTGTACCCTGTTTTTTTACAGAATATTCAACCCCGAGGTCTTTTGCTGTATCGACAAGATAGCCCCTGTCTTCGCCCGTATTTTTAACCCCCTTTGGAACAAAGCCATGGAAATTTACCAATACATCTCTGCTGGTCGCACCATCCACAAGTGCATCAACTATCACAAGCTGATCCCCCTTTGCAACCTCTAATGTTTCTCCATCGAAAAGAGTATGTTCAACGTCATTGACACGGATTATGAGACCCTTGAATTTTACTGCATTGCGAACAATGGTTAATCCGGATGGCTGATCTACATCTTTCTGGTCAGTCTTCATGTC
>MHFY01000119.1:1048-3000 GCA_001805375.1 Omnitrophica WOR_2 bacterium GWA2_47_8
GCAAATATTACTGCAATAATAATCGCAGATACAGACAGGTATGATATATATCTTATACTCGGCCTCCGTCCCACGGCCCTTAATTTTTTATGCGGTATCTCAACATCCTTTGTTAACGTCCCATCCATATTCAATTCATCTACAGCCTTTTTCTCTATTTCATCATCAATTACCCTCTTCCCGCTAACAAAGGCTGCTGTTAAAATCCTATCGCACACAATATTTATAAGACGTGGAATACCACAGCTTGCTTCATATATAGATTTTAACGCCGTTGATGTAAAGTTTATGTTCCCTTGGCCGCCTGCAATGGCAAGGCGCTGAAATATATATGCCTTAGTCTCTCCAAAATCTAGTGGACTCAAATGGCACCTTACAACTATTCTCTGGTTTAACTGGCGGAGTTCTGGAAGTTTGAGTTTTTCCCTTAACTCAGGTTGGCCCACGAGGACTATCTGAATCAATTTCATCTTTTCGGTTTCAAGATTGGACAAGAGCCTTATCATTTCCAAGGCCTTGAGGCTTAGGTTCTGCGCCTCATCTATTATCACCACCGCATTCCCTCCCTCCCCTGCCTTTACCATAAGGAAAGAATTCAAGGCATCCACCTGCTCCTTGAGCGATGAGCTATCCACCCTCAAACCAAAGTCTTCATTTATTGCCCTAATGAGTTCGGTATCAGACAGAAGCGGATTAAGGATAAGGGCGCTCTTAACGTTTGCATCTAATTTGTCCAGAAGCGCCCTGCAAAGCGTAGTCTTTCCCGTGCCAACCTCTCCCGACAACATCAGAAAACCTTTACGCTCTGATATGCCAAAAGAAAGGAGGTCTAGCGCCTCCTGATGTTTTTTGCTCAGATATAAAAACTTTGGGTCAGGGGTAATGTTAAACGGATTTTCTGTGAGATAGAAAAACTTTTCGTATACCATTTATACTATACTACCTTTTGGCAGATTTTCCGTTGAGTTCTTCCATAGCCTTTTGATACGCAATCTTATGTTTAAAGCCTTTTTTTAGATACTTCCATATAAGCTCTACCTTTTTCACATCTATGCCGCTGTATTCCCTTGCCTCAAGATCACCCATAGGGATGCGCTGAGGTGTTATATACCCTTTCTGTTCAAGATAGTAGAGTTTATGCCGTGGAATGCCGGTTTTTTCCAATATCTGCGATGTCTTCATATTTTCCCCTCTGGGCTGAAGACCTAAGGCTGGAGGGAAACACCTTTTGCCTTCAACCTGATTTTCTTCAACCTTCAACCTTCAACCTTTTACATTTGGTTTTGGTTTTAGATTTATTTTTCTACAGTTTATAGCCCAAAAAAAATACCCTGTCAAGTATTTTTGCATGTGCTGAAGAACCCTGCGGCAGAGACCGCAGGATATCCAAATAACCCCTCCCTTGATGGGAGGAGATAAAGGGGGAAGGGTGAATCCTCTATCCATTTTATATGCGGAAATATTGGCCTAATAGGCATGGCATCTATGTAGATTGGAAGCAGATTCCCCAATTCTCCGATTTCACCTAAGCTTGTCTGGCCTTTCGGGGCTTTCGTGATACTATCTGTCTGGCTTTTTATTTTCAATACCGCAATGACCCTGTTTTAAACTCCCTTTATGATACCCACACCAATGTTTCTAACATCAGATCGGAAATTATCGAATATGAAGTTAAACAAGGGGATACCTTATCTTCCATTGCCAACCGTTTTGACATTACCATAGAAACCATTAAATGGGCTAACGATCTGGATAATATCCACTCCATTGCCCCGGGGGACAAGTTAAAGATTCTGCCCATCACCGGGGTGGCATATACGGTTAAGTCCGGGGATACTTTAGAGTCGATTGCCAAGAAATATTCCGCCCAACCGCAGGCTGTTTTAGATTATCCTTTCAACGACGTGCCGGACGATATGTCCCTCAAAGCGGGACATCTGGTGTATATCCCC
>MHFY01000119.1:3043-5902 GCA_001805375.1 Omnitrophica WOR_2 bacterium GWA2_47_8
AGCCGGTGCCTCAGTATTTGGCCCAAGGGCCGGCCTCGCCGACATTTAATGCCCCGGGTGGAGGAAACTTCATCTGGCCCGCCCAGGGAATTTTGACCCAGTACTTTTCCTGGTATCATCCGGGGATAGATATTGCCAACCGCGCCGGGCCGGGGGTAGCGGCCTCCGATGGGGGAACAGTGGCAATGGCCGGCTGGCCGGATGGTTGGGGTTTTGGTAACCGGGTGGTTATCGATCACGGCAACGGTTATAAAACGACTTACGCGCATCTTTCCAATATCTATGTAACGGTAGGCCGGACGGTATCAAGAGGACAAATAATAGGTCAGATGGGGTCAACGGGGAGATCCACGGGGGTTCATCTTCACCTTGAGTTGAGGTACAAAGGGATTGCCGTGAACCCGCTGTCAATTCTAAAATGAATTTCAAAGTTAAGCTTGGGCTTTTGACCTTGGTTTTACTCTTTTCAGTGGTGGGGGTTTTCCGTCTCATCCGGGGCAGTTCCGGCGCGACACTAGAAACCTCCGTGGATTTTTCCCGGACCTTTCATTTCCAATTTGCTTCTAAAAAGGAGGATGATTCCGAGCTTGAAACAATCGTGGAGAGGAACCTTGACGGAGTTTGGGGAGACTTCGCGATTTATATTGAAAGTTTGGCTCCGGATAGCGGTACGGAAAAATATACCTATAATGAGGTGGAGCTTTTTCCCACGGCCTCTCTCTATAAATTAATACTCCTGGCTGCTGTTTTGAAAGAAATTGAGAATGGTAGCATAAACTACGAGGACACGTTAAACGGCACCAAAACTCATCTTGCCCAAGTAATGGGAGGCGTGGATTACGGTTATGAAGAGGCTCCGGAAAATATCCGGTACTCGGTAGATGAGGCCCTGGTCCGGGTCGGGAGGATTTCGGATAACTTTGCCGCCATTATGCTGACGGAAAAGTTAAGAGCGGTGGGCAAAAATAGGTTATTGGTCAAGATGGCGAGCGATTTAGGAATGAATCAGACCGATTTTGGTTTATCCGGCGACGAACAGGTGGTGACGACCGCTTCCGATATTGCCGCCTTTTTCCGATTATTGTATGAGGGGAGGGTGGTTTCTCGGGATGCCTCCGATAAGATCAGCGGTTATTTAAGCCTCTCAAAAATTAACGACCGCGTCCCCGCCGGATTACCGGAGGGAATTAAAGTGGTTCATAAGACGGGGGAATTGTCACGCGTCAGGCATGATGCCGGTATTGTTTATCTTGAAGATGCCCCTTATATTTTGGTTATGCTGAGCAAGGATTTGCCTTTTGAAGATGATGGAATAGAAGTTTTAGCTCAGATTTCTCGGGATGTATATGGGTATTTCAGCACTAAGAACCAAGTAAATACTGGAAGATAAGAGTAAAAAGAGGTAAAATAACATCTAGGCCGTTAACCCGCTTTGGTAAACGCATAGGAGATAGCGGCGCTGATGGCGGGCCGTTAGCTCATTTGGTAGAGTGCTACTATGGCATAGTAGAGGTGACCGGTTCGAGCCCGGTACGGTCCACATTGGAAGTTAGGTGTTGGAAATTGGAAACTGGAATTTGAAGCTGGAAGTTTGAAACTGGATTTTATCCAACTTCCATCTTCCAACCTCTTCATCTAGCTTCTAGCTTCCAACATCTAGTCTCTAAATTGGGCCGTTAGCTCAGTTGGTAGAGCGTTGCATTCGCATTGCAAAGGTCAGGAGTCCGATTCTCCTACGGTCCACAATCCTGAATTTACTCCTGGGGTTGTTTTTTCACCGCTGGAGGGGAAGCTACCTCTTCCGGTTGAGGTAAGTCTAAGACTTTAGGTAAATTTTTGTCTTCCAAAGCAGAAACTTGAGCGGTTGGAGTGGGAGTTAAAGTTTGCCTTAAACCAGTTTCTTGTTTCGCGGCGAGCGTGGCTATTTGTTCCTTTAACCCCGCCAAAAAGTCTGCCGCCGTTTTATAATCCGGGCTTTTACCGTCAAGTAAGGAAACGGTCCTTTCGGCACTGGAGGCGGCGCCCAAGAGGTCCCCCTTTTCTTTCAAAGCCAGGGCCAGGTTGTAATAACTGTTGGCAAAATCCGGCTTTAGGTTAATGGCATCGGTGAAAAAGCGGACGGCCATGTCGTAGTTTTTGGCTGAATAGTAAATACTGCCGACGGTAAGTCTCAAGTTAGGGTTTAAAGGGTCCCTTTCGATGGCCCGGCCGTAAGAATCAAGAGCAAAGGTAAGGGCATTTTGGGCCACGCCGGAAATCTGGCGGTAGATGGACCCCAAGACTTCCCAATTGGCCGGATTTTTAGGGTTTAAGGCAGTAGCTGCCTGCCCTTCGGCAATGGCTCGGGAAAGCAGGGTTTGGATGTTTTGCTTGTCGGCGTCGGTCAAAGAGCCGGAAGGAGAACTCTCTTTGGCTTGGGCGATGGCGTTGGCCAAGGCAAAATTAGTTTGGGCCAAATTAAGATGGTAAAGGTCAATGTGGGGGTTTAAACGCCCGGCAGTGATAAACTGGTTATAGGCATCAACCCCCCGGCCCTCCGCGACGGACTTGATGGCTTGGCGGTGGTGGTAATCTGCCAGGAAGAACCTTCCTTCCCAGTAATAGATTGCCCCTACCGTGCCCACTGCCCCCAGTAGTAGGAAGATAGAGACGGCGGAAAGGCGGAGGCCTGTCTCGCCGGTAGGCGAGGCAAGGGTGATTGCCACCTCATTTTGGGTCTTTTTTTGGCTGGCCATGAAAGAGGCGAGGAAAATAATTCCTATTACCATCAGGGGAAGGGTGGAAGCATGAAGGGCCAAAAGGATAAAGAAGATAATGCCGGAGATAGCCAGCGAGAGGTTGACACTGCCGCCTTGGGAG
>MHFY01000120.1:0-4123 GCA_001805375.1 Omnitrophica WOR_2 bacterium GWA2_47_8
ATCTCTTGGACAGCAAGACACTTAAAGCCTCGGGCTTTAGATACCTTGGGATTGGAAGAGGACTATCACCATGACCAACAACCTAAATGTCGCAATCATCGGAGCGGGACTCCAATGCAAAAGAAGGGCAGCCGCGATAAAGGAGTGGAATCCTTCCTCACTCAAGGTCATCGCAAGCCTGCATAATGCCAATACTCTCGCGAAGGAATTCAGATGTGAATCAAGCGATGAATGGGAAGAGACGGTAAAGAGAAAGGATATCGATGTGGTGGTCATAACCACCCCTCCCCACCTCCACGCCAAGATCAGCATCGCCGCGATGGAAAATGGGAAGCACGTGCTCTGCGAAAAGCCGCTTGCGTCATCGGTTAAAGAGGCAGAGCAGATGGTCGCATCCGCTAAAAAGAACAGCGTCATCCTCAAATGCGGCTTCAACCACAGGCATCATCCCGCAATCCTTGATGCGAAAAAGATGGCCGATCAAGGGAAATTGGGCAAGATTCTTTTTATCCGTTCACGTTATGGCATTTGCGCAAGGCCCGAATACGAGGATGAATGGCGCGCTGATCCCAAGCAGGCAGCAGGCGGCCAGTTCATGGAGCAGGGCGTCCATGCGATCGATCTCTTTCGATGGTTCCTTGGAGATGTTGATGAAGTTGCATGCATGACCTCGAACCATTATTTCAAGAAAATGGAGCTTGAAGATGATGGCATGGCAATCTTTCGATCGAGATCAGGAGCCACCGCGTCTCTGCATACCACACTCGCGCAATGGAAGAACCTCTTCTCCTTTGAGGTCTTCGGCGAGGATGGATATGCGATAGTCGAGGGTCTTGGCGGAGGGTATGGGGACGAGATGCTCATCACTGGAAAGCGCGATTTCAAGGCGCCATTCAAGGATGAGATAACCTACTATCGCGGCAATGACAAATCCTGGAAGGGAGAGTGGATGGAATTCATATCTTCCATAAAAGAAAAGCGAAAGCCACTAGGTGATGGAACTGATGGGCTTGAGGCGCTTCGAGTGGGTTTCGCGGCATATGAGTCCCAGTCCAAGAAGAGATTTGTGAAGATAGGATAACATGAGGGTCGCAATCACCGGCGCTGGGGGGCTGATCGGAAGCTTTCTTGCCGAGCGCCTCTCTTCACAGGGGCATGATTTACACCTGTTGTCAAGATCCCCTATTGAAAATATAAACGGCCTTTCCGGAGCGGCGATCCATAATGGAGATATTCGCGACCGCGCTTCAGTGGAACGTTTTCTCAAGGACGCAGAGCCTGATCTCATCTACCATCTTGCGGCGCAGAGCCTGCCTTCCCAATCATGGAAGGATCCTCATCTCACCTTTGACGTCAATGTCAATGGCACGATAAATATCCTCGAGGCCATGAAGGGGCTAAAGAAGGACGCCCTTCTCCTCTCGGTCTGCTCGAGCGCAGAGTACAAGGCAAGCGTCAATCCCATAAGCGAAGATGACCCTCTTGACCCTTCCTCTCCCTATGGCATCAGCAAGCTTGCCCAGGATCATTTCACCCAGATCTACGCAAATCTCTATGGTCTAAGGACCATTCGATGCAGGCCTTTTTTCCTCATCGGTCCAAGAAAAAATGGCGATGCGGCATCATCCTTCGCGAAGCAGATCGCAGCCATTGAGAAAGGTCACCAAAAAGTCCTCAATGTCGGAAACCTCCTGGCAATCCGTGATCTTTTGGATGTGCGTGACGGCGTAATGGCCATGGAAACTCTTGCGGAAAAGGGAAAAGAGGGAGAAGCCTATAACATCTGCTCTGGTTCAGGGATATCCCTGGAACAAACGCTTTCCCTTCTTATATCGATGAGCACAGCAGAAATCAAAACCAAGGAAGACCGCGCGCTTTTTCGGCCCAATGACTTGCCTAAAGTGATTGGAAACCCCCAGAAACTCATGAAGCTTGGATGGAAGCCTCATCATCGCATCGAATCCACCCTTAAGGATATCCTCGATTATTGGAGAAGCCGCTCATGACTCCGCCTCGGAGTCTTACGATGATTTCTTAAGAATAACAGATGCCGCTTCTGTAAGATCATGCACGGTAAAATCAGGCATGTGTATTGTCATCTTCTTATGCACAGTCTTTGCCCCGCCGCCCTTTTTCAAAAGGATGGTCACGCAGCCCGCTTCTTTTCCTGCGGCGATATCGCTCAGGCTATCGCCTACCATATAACTCTTCTTAGGGTCGATATCATGCTCCCTCATCGCCCCCAAAAGAAGGCCTGGCTTTGGCTTCCTGCAGTCGCAGTCGATCTTAAGTTCCTTTATCTCACCAGAGTGCCCCTTTTCAGGATGATGGGGGCAGACATAGATGGCATCTACCCTTGCTCCTTCTCGTAGGAGTTCTTTTTCCATTTTCTTATGGATTCGCTTGATGTCATCCATCGTGCAGAATCCTTTCGCGATCGAAGGCTGGTTGGTCACAACGATAATGAGATATCCCGCCTCGTGAAGGGAGAGTATTGCTTTTGGGGCTTCGGGAAACATGCGGAACTGATCAGGGGAAATGAGGTCATCGACATTCTCATTGATTACCCCGTCCCGATCCAGGAATACTGCTTTTCTCATGGCATTATCCCTTCATTGATTTCTTTTTCGATGAGCCTTGCCGTGCTGACACAGGTGATGACTTTTCCTCCAAGGATCGACCAGCACCCAAAGCCATGCGAGATCACATCAGATGGTCGCGCATCATCATGCTCGCGATAGGCGTTGATTCCCCTGATCACAAAACGAGAATCGATGACTTTTGCTTTCTTAAGAATTGGATACCAGGCAATGCTCTCCTGAAGTATGTTTTTCCCGTTTGATCTTCTGCTAAACTTCGGGATTTTGCCATTTTTTGGCATTACCGTTGAATGGACGGATTCCCTCACATGCCCAAGCGTGAACAATCCATCATCTCCTGTGGTGACAAAGGTTGCGAAGGGACCATCCATCATAGTAATGGACATCTTCGGGATGGGAAGTCGGATAACTAGAAGCTCCATCAGATCGATCCGCAGGTCTTTTTCCGGGAATGAGAGCCAGCTCATGAAGGCATTGATGTTGGCATAGGTCGCGTTGATGACATAATCAAACTTCTGCCTGTGTACATTCTTGCCCCGAACTGTGAGCTCCTTTTTCCCATCAGGAAGAATCTTCGCCCCAACCACCTGATGCAAAAATTTAAGTGAAACATTAGCGTTCTTCTCCAGCTTGGAACGGATAAGCGCCTTCAAGGTAGGATAATGGTAGATGCCCTCGCTAGTCTTGAGGGAAAGAGCAACGTTCTCCCTTGAAAGGACTCCCTCGGAAGGAAACTCCCGGACCACGGGAAGAAGGTTTTCCCTGCAGAACTTCAGGAACCCCTCAGGTGATGTTCGCGACCCTTTCTTTGCGACGCAATAATAAGAAGGAAACTCTTCTTGAATCGCCTGGCCGTACTCTTGCATGAAAGCCGCAGCGGATCTCTGGCACTCTTCCACGGTCTCAGGGCTCCTTGGGTAATGATAGCCCTTATGATGCCGATATTGATTAACAAAAGAGGATTCGAGCATGAGATCATTTTTTCGCTCAAAGAGGGTGACGCTGCAGGATTTTCCAAGCAGGGAGGCGCACGTTGCCCCGAAGATGCCTCCTCCTATCACCGCAACGCTTGGTCTCCTCTGCTTTTTCAGAGGCTTGATGGCCTCTATCTCTTGGATGATATTTGCTCCTTTTTTCCCATCCACATATTCTGCCTTGCTTCCCTTAAGGATATTGACAAAGGTTTGAATCTCCTTTTCAAGCGGGAGCATGCCCTCGCTGCGGTTGAGAGTGGTGGAAACTCCCTTTTTCGTGATCCTCAACTCGCCTTTCTGCAGATCGCACAGGATCTCTTGCCCCTTAAGACTCGCGCGAAGGATCCGTTTTTTCTCTTCCCCGCTATAGCCGATATGGAAGGATGCGGAAAGGGAATTATGGTAGCGGGAATGGACGAGAAAGGAATTTCCTTTTTTCCGGGAATAGGAAAATCCCTGCCTGGCGCCAAAGAGATAATCTATGATATCCTGGAAATGAAGCCTTTCAAGGAGCACATGGGAAACCTCCTCTTTCAAAGGAGGATCGAG
>MHFY01000120.1:4144-5039 GCA_001805375.1 Omnitrophica WOR_2 bacterium GWA2_47_8
GCTCCAAGGCTTGTTCAGAGCGAAGGGCGAGCGGCTTCTCGACAAGGACATGGGCGGATCGCAGGCATCTCTTGACGAGAGAATAATGGGAAGAGGAAGGTGTTGCGATATCTACCGCATCGCACGATTGCAGCAAAGAGTCGGTCAACTGGGTATAGACCTGTATCCCGAAAGCCGAAGAGAGTTCTTTTTTGGATTTTTCCGTCGAGACGACGGCGCCCACGAACCTGATCTTCCTTTCCCTATGGAGCGTGAGGAGCGCGCGCAGGTGATTTTTCCCGAATTTTCCCGCCCCTATCAGCAGAAGCCTAGGTGTTTCCATCGTGCTAATTCTTCTTGATCTCCCTGATGATGAAAGGAGACTCTCCTTTGGTATCATAGAAAATGCGGAGCAGTATCTCCGCAAGAAGGCCCATCATGAAGAGAAGAATGCCTGTAATGGGAAAGAGGATGCTAAGGAGCAGGAACAATGTGCGCACATACTCGACATCAGGCAGTATCGAGCTCGCGACAAGGGCTATGGAGAGAATCCCTAGAATGAAGAAAAAAGCCCCGAAACCCCCGAAAAAGCGAAGAGGCCTCGTGAAATACCTGATGAAAAACGAGATGCTGATAAGGTCAAACGTTCCCTTGATGAGGTTCCAGACCTTGATTTTTGACTGCCCTGCCTCTCTCGCATAATGCTGGATCGGCATCTCGTAGATGCGCGCCCCTCGATCTTTTGCGACCGCAGGAAGGAAAACCTCTGCCTCTCCCCAGAGCCTGAAATCCTTGATGAACTTGCTCTTGTACACCTTAAGCCCGCATCCCCAGTCATGGAGCTGAAGCCTTAGGAAGAATCGCGCAAGGATGTTGCCGAAAAACGAGACAAAGCGGCGAAGGATAGGATCCTTTC
>MHFY01000121.1:0-6623 GCA_001805375.1 Omnitrophica WOR_2 bacterium GWA2_47_8
TCGTCTATGGAATCGGATTGGATCTGCTCAATCGCGTAGACGATCCCGGCCCAAGCGGAATATCGCGCCTTCAGCTTGCCGATGGCGTGCTTCGTTAAAGCCAATTCCATGCTTGTTGTGTGCCCTAACCCCAGGGCCAAAAGCGAAAGAATGACCAACACCCACAGAACAACGATCATGATTATACCAGAGTCGGACTTTCGTTTTATAATCGCTTTTATTTTCATAAAACTTCGCCTGAATTAACCGGTCTTAAATGACAGGCCTTTAAAATTAATGATATCGCGATGGAATTCCGCATAGCTTTTGTCGCCGGTATTATAAAAGATCAGCTCAACCCTGATCCCCAAGGGCAGATACGGCTGGCCCCAGCTCGTTTTCCATTCAATGGTGTTACTGTCCTTTACGCTGCGGTCCGCGAAAAAAAATTTAAGCCCGTCTTTTTTAACCTGGGCGGACAGGATCTCGATAGGGCCCTCAAAAACGCCGTTAGCGCTTAAATAATCCACCAAAGGCATCTCTTCCCGGATAAAAACATTGACCTTTTCTTCCTTCTCCTCTTTGTTGACCACGAACGAAGACAGCTTCGAGGTCCTTTTTCCGATGATCGTCTTATGGATCTTTTCAACCGTAGGGCTTTGCAAAGTATAACGAACGACCTTTAACCCTGTAGGCGCGGCAAGGATGAACTGAATTTCCTTGTCCTTCCCAACAAAAGTGTCCAGGTCCGGGTAAGACGCCGAAAGATCATACGTGGTAAAATTCTCCAGTTCTTTGGCGATCTGATCCAATGTCCAGCGCGCCTCCCGGTAGATCTTATTCACGCTTTCCGATCTCGCGTTCAGACGCATCCCGCTGAAGAAAACATTGTAGACGGTCAGCGCGATCAAAGAAAACAGGCTCAGCGCCAGCAATAATTCAATGAGCGTAAAACTTTTTTTAAAATCCCTTATCTCTTTCATGGATGAATTTACTTTGTCCATACATAAGTATCGGCAGAAATGCTGTTTTTCTTCCATCCGGACTGCCAATTGACCTTTAACGTGAGTTCCTTTATATTTTCCGAATCTTTTAGATCTTTCGCATCCAAACGATAACCGTAGGCATCGAACGGCGCGTCGAATTTCTTGTCAGTGGAGCCGGATAATTGTTCTTTGGGCATATAGACTAATTCGAAAAGTTTATTCTCCATGAGGAAAAGGGCTTGGACATAACCGGAATTCGAGACCAGGGCCCTTAAATTAGCGGTCAAGGACTGGATCAATACGCCGACACTGACGGACAGGATGATAATGGAAAGCAAAACCTCAAGAAGCAGGGCCCCTCTTTTTTTATGAGAAGGCCTGAAAGGGAACGGCCATTTACTTTTCGGTTTCAGTCTCAGTTGCAGCTTCAAAGACATGGATATACCCGCTTTGTTCTTCGGTTGAAACGTTTAAACATTTCTTTTCCTTATAGCAGACCTGCACGCTTACTTTGTCCATTGTCCCGTCGGTATAAAAATCGATCGTCTGCCGCGGGCTGACCAACTTGATGTCCGTCGGGACCTTAAAGGTCTTTCCCAAACGGGAAGGGATCCTCTCAAATTCTTCCGCGCCGCTTTGATCCGTGTCTTGGCTCTTCTGTTTTAACCAAAAAGAAGAAAGATCACCGCTGAATTCTAAGCGGTATACATTTTCCTGAGTAATGGCGCTGCTTTGGGCATAACGCATAAGGTAGCTTAAACGGCTGGCGACATCTTTTAACTGAAAAAATTTAAACGTCCCGCTGAAATTCGGAGAAACCAAGGCAGCCACGACCAGAAGAACGATCCCAACCAATAACAGTTCGACAACGGTGAACCCCGTTAGAGAAAAAAAATTCTCTAACGGGGTGAAGCCGGGGCCGGTTTTTCTTTTCACTTGCATCTATTGCTGTGATTCTTGTTCCCAATTTGCGATGTCGTCCTTGCCTTCAACGCCGTCCGGGCCGTGAGACGAAAGGTCATAACCCTCCCGGTTATGCACACCCGGGGAAACATACA
This sequence comes from Omnitrophica WOR_2 bacterium GWA2_47_8, assembly GCA_001805375.1. Lineage (GTDB taxonomy): Bacteria > Omnitrophota > Gorgyraeia > Zapsychrales > GWA2-47-8 > GWA2-47-8. The sequence continues at coordinate 2,024 of MHFY01000121.1, forward strand.
CATAATCTTTTCCCCAGGGATCCTTGGGGATCTTCTTCTTTTTTAAATAAGGGCCGTTCCAATTGACCGGCTCGGGCGCGTTCCCGGGTTTTTGGACCAGGGAGCTCAACCCCTGTTCCGTGGTCGGATAACGCCCGTTGTCGAGTTCGTAAAGGTCCAAAGAAGCGGAAAGATTGGATTCGATATCCGCGCGAGCCGCGGTCGTGCGTGCCTGTTCCCCGCGTCCGGCTAAATTGGGGATCACCATCGCCGCCAAAACACCGATGATGATGACAACCAGCATGATCTCGATTAAAGTAAAGCCTTTTTGATTCTTATGCATAAAGCCTCCTTAAATGAGCACATCAGTTATGGAATAGAATGACATAACTGATAAGTGCGAATTTAATCCCAGGCCGCTTTAGCGGCCGCGGGATTACCACTATCGCCATTTTACTGGACGACCAAATTCATCCTTAAGATCGGCAATAATAAAGCGACCACAAAAACACCCACGATGCCGACGACCAGGATCAATACCATGGGGCCTAAAAGAGACAGGATCGTCTTGACCGTATTTTCCGACTGGCGCTCATAGGTCTCGGCCAGCTTATAAAGGCTTTTATCTAAAAAGCCTGTCTCTTCCCCGACGGAGATCATGCTCACCGCCAGCTCAGGGAAATGCGGGCACTGCTTTAACGCCAGCGATAAACTCGCGCCGTTGGTGACTTCTTCCGCGGCCTTTTTTATTTCTTTGCGCAGGACTTCATTGTCCAATACCGCCCACACGGAATTAAGGGCCGTGACGATCGTGATCCCGCTTTCTAAAAGCGTCCCCAGGATCCGCGAAAAACGGCCGATCTCCACATCCTGGATAAACGGTCCCAAAAGCGGCGCCCTTAATTTAAGGTCATCGAACCATAACCGCCCTTTTTCCGTGCTGATGGTCTTTTGAAAATAAAAAATACCTAAGCCCGCCGTTAACACAAATATCCACCAGAAGGAAGCAAAAAAATCACTCAGCTTAAGCAGAACGATCGTAATAAAAGGCAGGTCCTGATTAAAATCTTCAAAAAGAACGGCGACTTTCGGGATAATGAATGTCAGCAACACGAAGATCGTCGCTATCCCCACCAATAAAACCAAGACCGGGTACGCGAGGCTCGATGTGACCTTGCCCTTGGTTTCCTGCTCTTTTTCGAGCAGATACGCCAACCGGCTTAAAACTAAACCTAATTTTCCGCTCAGCTCTCCGGACCTGACCATGTTGGTGTAAAGCTTAGAAAAAACCTCCGGATGTTTTTCCAGGCTTTCGGCAAAACTGCTGCCGTCCCGCACCGAGGCATAAATATCATCCACCACGGTCTTGAATTCCGGATGGCGGATCTGATCATTGGTCAGCTGGATCGACCTTAAAATAGGCACCGAGGCATCCACCAAATCGCACATATAGCGCGTGAATAGCGTCAAGACCGACGAGGGGACCCTTCTCTTAAAAGTAAAGATCTGTTTAAGGTCTTTTTCTTTTTTTTCTCCGGCCTCTTTCGCCTGCAGATTCACGTCGATGGGGATATAGCCCAAGTCCATGACCCTTTTGATGGCGCGGTCCAGGTCTTCGGCTTCGACAACGCCGCTCACGACTTTCTCAGGTGATGATTTGGCTTTGTAGGCGAATGTAGGCATATTTTAAAATCTATAAAGAAGTCTGATGCCAGATGCAAGAGGTCAGAAAAATTTTTCCGACTTCCGGCTTCTTACTTCTGATTTCTGTCTACCCAGTCACATCCTGGGTCACGCGAAAGACCTCTTCCGGCGTCGTAACGCCTTTTTTTACTTTCTCCCATCCGGATTGGCGCAGGGTTCGCATGCCCTGGTGCATGGCCTTTTCTTTGATCTTGTTCGACGTGGCCCGTGTTAAGACCATTTCCCGGATGGCGTCATTAAAGGCAAGAAATTCATAGATCGCTTCCCGTCCGATAAAACCCGTGTGATGGCAGAACTCGCATCCTTTTTCCTGATAAACCGTTTTGATGTGATCTTTTATTTCACTGCCGAATTCTTTTAAAATTTCTGGTTTAGGAGGCAGGGCCTGCTTGCACTTGGGGCAAAGGACGCGCACGAGCCTTTGCGCCACCACGCATTCAACCGAACTGGAGATCAAAAACGGTTCGATCCCCATATCCAAAAGCCGCGTGACCGCGGACGCCGCGTCATTGGTATGCAGCGTGGAAAAAACCAAATGCCCGGTCAGGGCCACCCGTATCGCGATCTCAGCGGTTTCCAGGTCACGCACCTCCCCGACCATCATAATATCCGGGTCGTGGCGCAGCATCGACCTTAACCCGCTGGCAAAAGTTAAACCGATCTGCGGATTGACCTGGATCTGGATAACACCCTTTAATTGATATTCAACCGGGTCTTCGATCGTGATGATCTTCTGATCGACCGTATTGATGCGCGACAGGCAGGAATACAGTGTGGTGGTTTTCCCGCTTCCCGTCGGGCCGGTCATAAAGATGATCCCGTGCGGTTTTTCCACCGCTTTTTCCAATAATTTCTGCTCATCCTCGGTTAATCCAAGCTCATCAAAACTTAAAAGCCGCGCGGCATTCAAAACCCTTAAAACAATGCCCTCGCCATGCGCGCCCGGGATAAAGGAAACACGGAAATCCAACCGCACCTCGCCGACATTGACGCTGAAGCGCCCGTCCTGGGGCAGGCGTTTCTCGGCGATGTTAAGGTTAGACAAGATTTTAATGCGGGTGCTGATCGCGTCTTTAAAGAGCCGGATATTGGCCGGCACCTTAGCGTCATATAAAACGCCGTCAACGCGGTAACGGATCTTAAGTTCATCCTCAAAAGGTTCGATATGGATATCCGTGGCCCGGTCTTTGTGGGCCTGCAGAAGGATCTGGTTTAGAAATTTACTTATCGTGGCATCGGCGCCGGCGGCGTCAATGATATCCTTATCTTCCACCTGCGCCATCTTAGGCGCCTGGCCGGAGTCCATCATCTTCTCAATGGTCTCCGCCCCTACCCCGTAATATTTGCGGATCGTCTCCAGGATATCTTTTTCGCTGGCCAAAACCGGCTTAAGGCGGCAATTGGCGATCGCGCCCACCTCGTCGATGACATGGATGTCCAAGGGCTTGGCCATGGCCAGTGTCAACGTATGGTCCTTAAAATCAACCGGAATGACCTTGTAATGGCTGGCGATCTTGGCCGGGATCTTGCTGATGGCCTGAGGGGGGATGTCTTTATCTTTAAGGTGAATGAATTCCACGCCAAACTGCTGGGCCAGGGTGGGAAGGTACACCGATTCCTCGTCCACGAACCCGAGCCGCAAAAGCGTGATCCCCAGGATCTCACCGGTGCGCTTCTGGTCCGTTAACGCGATCTCCAGCTGTTCAGGCGTGATGATCTTGTTGGCGACTAATAATTCACCGAGTTTTTTCTGCTTGGATTCCATGATTTAATTTCTGAAAGAGGCCAGAAGCAAGAAGCAAAGAAGTCAGAAAAGACGCTTAAAAACTAAAGAAATATTATTTATCTGACTTCCGACATCTGACATCTGACTTCCAGTTTCATTCAATCACTACCTTAAAATGTTTTGCCTGGGTCTTATCCAGGACCCGTCCCACCGGACTCACGTACGAGATGACATCCAGCGGGATCTCAACCTGCACTTCACCGATCTTTCTTTCGTTTTCATAAACACTCAAAAGGCTTCCGGCCTTTAAACCGTTCAAGGCACCCAAAGTCACAATGTACTGAGCGGCGTTACGGTCCACCCAGAGGACGCCTTCCTTGCGGTCTTTGACGTTCTGACTGTAAACCTTATTGGCTTTATTGACGATCTCATCGATCTTGATGGTGTTTAATTCTTCCTTGGTTTGCGCGAGCTCGGTCTCGGCGGTTGCCTTTTCGATCTTTAAGACCTCGAATTTCTCCTTCAATCGCACCAATTCTTCTTCCCTTTTTTGGCTTAAAAAACCGAAAACATAAAAAATGCTGATAATGCAGACAAAGGCAAAGGCGATAAACCCTATACCTATCAAGTAATTCTTTTTGCTTTCCGGGGTCGTGCTTTTCTTAGGTTCAGCGGCAGGCGGTTTGGGTGCTGCTTTAGGTGCGACTTTAGGCGGCGGGGCAGCTTTCGGCTGCGCCCTTTTATCATCTTTAGCAGGCAATTTAGCGTCCTTGTGTTCTTTCACACTAATTTTTCCTTAATTTTATTTAGATGTAAATTAGTATAGTACTGATTTACTTAATTTTCTACTGGAGGAATCAGTACATAGTTACTAATTATACTAGTATTAATAAAATTATAAAATTCAAAATATAAATAAATAAATTATAAGGGCGGCCCGCTTAGCGGGCCGCCCCCTTAAAAGATCACTTCTCCCGAAAGACTCTATTTCTTTCCAAGTAATTGAAACATTTTCGACTTGTACGCCTCAACACCCGGCTGGTCAAAAGGATTAACGCCCATCAGATAGCCGCAGATACCCACGGCCCGTTCGAAGAAATAAAAAAGCGCCCCTAAATGAAAGGCATCGGCCTGGCCAATGGTTAAGGTCATATTCGGCACCCCGCCTTCCAAATGCGCGGCGGCCGTTGC
>MHFY01000121.1:6632-10577 GCA_001805375.1 Omnitrophica WOR_2 bacterium GWA2_47_8
CTGCTTATTGATAAAATCCAGGTCCTGGCCCGCCACAAAATTAAAACCGTCCAGGTCCCCTTTATCCGAAGGGATCTTGATCGCACGCTTCGGCTTATCGACCATTAAAAAAGTTTCAAAAATTGTGCGCTCGCCCTGTTGCATCCATTGCCCCATGGAATGCAAATCCGCGGTCAAATTCAACGACGCGGGGAAAATTCCTTTTCCTTCTTTTCCTTCGCTCTCGCCGAAAAGCTGCTTCCACCATTCCGCCACATAGGCCATGTTGTCATAAAATGAAGACAAAACTTCGATCTTCTTGCCTTGGCTGTAAAGAAGATACCGGATCGCCCCATATTGGTACGCGAGATTTTTGCTTAAGTCCATGACGGAATATTCCGCTTGCGCCTGCCGCGCCCCGGCAACAAAACTTTTAACATCAACCCCGGCCAACGCCAAAGGCACCAACCCGACGGGCGTAAAGATCGAGAACCGGCCGCCCACGTCATCCGGGATCACAAAACTTTTATATCCATACTTATCCGCGATCTTGCGCAAAGCTCCCTTTTTCTCATCGGTGACGCAGATGATGCGTTTCTTTAATTCTGCCTGCTTATATTTTTTGCTTAAAAATTGCTTAACGATGCGGAAGGCCAAGGCCGGTTCCGTTGTGGTGCCGGATTTAGAGATCACGACCACGCTCACCTTTTTTTTCTTCAGCCCCTCCAAAAGCCCGTGCAGAGAATCAACGCTCATGTTATGCCCGGCATAAAAAAGCGGCAATTTCCCTTTTTCTTTGGAAATACAGGACTGCCCTAAAGCTTCCAATGTAGCGCGGATCCCTAAATACGACCCGCCGATGCCGATACTAATTAAGCAATCAGACCTTTTCTGAACATCCTTTTTAAGAGAACCCAATTCCCTTAAAAAAGAATCCTTGATCTGGCTCGGCAAATGCACCCATCCGACAAAATCCTTGCCCTTCCCGGTTTTATGTTCCAGATCATCATGAGCGCGCTTGATCTGCGGCAGGATGTTATCCAGATCTTTTTGTTCGATAAAGCCTTTTAAATTGGAACGGTCAAATTGGATCATAGATCATCTTCTATAAGGATTTGATTGATTTGGATAAAAATTTTAGGCAGGGAATCTTCAATAATACCCCAAACGATATCAAAGTTGACCCCGAAGTAATGATGGATCAACTTGTCTCGAACTTGGGCCAAGTCCTTCCAGGCAACTTCTTTATGCTTACTTTGTAAACCCCTTGAGATATTTTTAACCGCTTCGCCGATGATCTCAAGGTTTCGCACAACCGCGTCCTGAGTCTTGATATCTTTTACAAATTTCGGATAATCTAAATCCTTGGTATAAGCTTGTATCCGATTGATAGCTTCCCGAATGTCGTTAAGATATTCGGCGTCACTGCGTTTAGACATAAATAGAATTCCTTCGGATATCCTCAGCGATCTTTCCCACTCGGATGCTGTCTACTCCTGCGGGAGTCAGGACATCGGTTCTTCTGCCTAATTTCTTGTCGAGGTATTCAGTGAGGCGGATAAATTGCAGGCCGATGGGCTTTTGAAACTCTACCAGAATGTCAATATCGCTTTTAGAGGATTGCGTCCCCTTGGCAAACGAACCAAAAATGGCAATGCGTTTGACGCCGAATTGTCTTTTCAAAAACGGCTGCTCTTTTTTAAGGATCCTGGTGACATCATTGACAGTGAGCTGGCTGGATTTCTTGATCATTATTTTCCTCTTTTGTCTTTAGTATACCAAATCGGCTTAGGCAATTTAAGGAAGTTTTGGGAAATTTAATATTTTTATTGATGGTTTTCAAATTAAAACGGTCGAGTTGAATCATGAAATGCCTTTCGATTATTTCTTACAAAAAGGAGATTTTTCTCCCTTGTTTAAAGCATTAATAATTTCCGGTTTATTTTTATTCCACCACTCCAAAGTCTCATCGGGATTGAAAATACTATTATTGTCACCAAAACATGTATGTATTCTGAAAGCGTCCCAAGCGTAATATCTTACAATTAAATTATTATATCTGCTCAGCTCGACTTTCTCAGAAAATGCTTGTTTAAGAGAATTTAATACTTCCTCCCAAGAAATATTTTGCTTCAAAATTTGCTGCTGAGTCAACCTACCTAAAAGGTAGGCCGCTTTTGTCCTCGTAGTATAAAAAGAAGGATGATTTAATTGACTAAGGACATCTTTAATTTCCTGATTCTCGGGAGTCTCTTGATTCTCTGGCCTACACCCATCCCCCGCATTCTTCCCCATCTTACATAAGGGGATATCTCTGACCGATCGTTCGGAAAATCGAAAATTTAAATTAACGCGCACGAGCTGACTCATTGTAAAATCACTAAGCCGTCTATCATTTAACAATTTTAATAATTCATTATAACTATTATAATCACCCCCATCTGGCAAATACCACATACTATGATCTGCCATCTGAGAAACTTGCATCATTTTAGTTAAGGAATCAAATTTAGAATAGGCTGCAATAGCGATTGAAAGAGCAATAATAGCTATTATAGTACGGACGACATTTAATCGCACTTGACGACTATCATGCCCTTCCCATTCTAAATATTTATTCTTAATAAAATTCCAGTTACACATACATTTCATTCTTCCAGTCGCATGTGCGAATGAACGACTTCTTCACACTTGATCGGCTCATCGATCGTCGCACCGGCGAGGACGACGTCGCCGTCGTAAAACACAACCGACTGCCCCGGTGTGACGCTCTTTTGCGGTTCCTTAAAATCCACGCGCACGCGGCCGTCACCAACATACGAAAGCGTGCCCCTCACCTCAGGCGCGTTGTAACGGATACGAACGTTGACCTCCATCGGCTCTTTGGGGACATCGATACTCACCGGATTAAATCCGGAGGCAAAAAGCCCGCCCGCGTAAAGCATGCTCTCCGGCCCGACATAAACCGTGTTGGTCTCTTTTGCGATCTTATAAACATAAACCGGCTTGCCCAACGCGATCCCTAACTTCTCGCGCTGGCCGATGGTGTAGTAGGCGATCCCTTTATGCGTTCCAACGATCTCACCTTTTTCATTCTTATACGGTCCGGGCGCAAAAATTTCTTTCCCTAAACGATTTTCCAGAAATTTCTGATACCCGCCGTCCGGCACAAAACAAATATCCTGGCTTTCCGGTTTCTCAGCGGTATTTAAACCGTATTTACGGGCGAGCTCACGCACTTCCGGCTTGGTCAGATCACCCAAAGGAAACAAAACCTTCGGCAACGTCTCGCGCTTCATACTATAGAGAAAATAGGATTGATCTTTTCGCGTATCTTTCGCTTTTTTTAATTGATAGTTTCGCGTTCTTTCGTGATATTCAATTTTACCGTAATGGCCGGTGGCCAAGGCATCCGCGCCGAGCGACATGACCTTGTGATACAGAGAACCGAATTTCAAATGCTGGTTACACTTAACGCACGGGTTGGGCGTACGGCCGGAGAGGTATTCCGACGTAAAATTATCAATGATGTGATCGTTGATATCTTTGGCGAAATCCAAAACATAATGCGGGATATCCAAGATCTGCGCGGCGCGCTGGGCATCCTGAATGCCGTCCACCCCGCAGCAGGACGGTTTCTTGCTTTCCGGGTGAGATATGCTGAAGCACATGGTGACCCCCACGACATCGTGCCCGGAGTCCTTCATCATACCGGCCACGACCGAGGAATCCACCCCGCCCGACATCGCGACAAAGACTTTCTTTTTTGTAATATTGATCATAATAGGGCAATATTATAACATACCTCGTCAGGGAAGCAAATTCAGGCCCCTCAAAACCTCTTCAGCACCTGACAAAAGAAATCGAAGATTTTTAGACAAATCAGATAAAAAGTCCTAAAATAAATTTAAATATTTAAGGAGCGTTGTCTTTGGATCATCAAGAGAAGCTGGAGCTGTTACTCTT
>MHFY01000121.1:10583-18393 GCA_001805375.1 Omnitrophica WOR_2 bacterium GWA2_47_8
TTTCACCATCGGCAGTGTTATTTTCATCCTATATTTCCGCTGGCTGGAGCGATGGGAAAAGAGCGAACAGGCCAAGATCAAGCATGAAAAATACAAGAGCGAACTGGCGGCCAAGGATTACTACAAGGGCGAAGAAAAAATGGATTACGGCAAAATTTTACGTCTTTATCTAACCAAACACCTTAAAAAATAAAGCTTATGGAAAATATGGACGGGCGCAGGTCCCACCGGTTAAACATCGAACTTCCCGCGTTACTGAAGGTCCATCCTTCCAAACAAGACATCTCCTCGATCACCGTCAATGTCAGCGCCGTGGGGATATGCCTCGCCTGCGAGGCCACGCCGAGGATAGGCAGCAAATTTCCCATTGAGATCACGCTTCCCACGAAAGAAAAAGTCGTCATTCAGACCGAAGTTGTCTGGGTCAGGGAGGCGCCTACGGTTTACAAAAATTTTGAATACCACGTGGGGTTAAAGATCATTGATACGGTCGATCCGCCGGTCGAGAAGTTCATTCGATTCTATGTCGAGAAGTTCTTGAAGGCGTTCCCATAAAAGAAACCGCTTTCAGCCTTTTCACCCTCTCCTATTGCCTCTCCCCCAATATGATATATACTTTTAATGTATAAAAGTTCTTATACGATAAGGGCAAACCATTGGCAACAATGGGACGCAAAATCATAGGGTCCGTTAAAACGGATAGCCTGATTACCGAACCAGGGACAAAACATAATGAAACTTAAAAACAGGCCTATTCCGCGATCTCCCAAGGAATAGGTTTTTTTATTAAAAAGACATATGCAACCGTATAACACATTCGGCATGATTTTCTTAGCTCTGGGGATTAGCTTATCCGCTTCTCCGCAGAGTTTCGCCGATATTACTGTCAAACATTTAGAGGGTGATAAAATGACCTGCTCAATTTGGTTAAGTGACCTGAAGCTGGAAGAGAAAATCGTTAAACATCTCGGGAAGGAGGAATCTCGTTTAACTCTCTTTATCGAAGAAGGCGAAATCGACCATCAAAAAATTGGCCATCCTGCCATTCCATTCGTGGAATATAAGATTTTGCTGCCTTACGGATACTCTCTAGAAGAAGCCAAACCGACATTTCGCAATGTTGAATTTCATAATATTAAAACAAAGATCGATTTTATCCCACAGGAAATCACAATCACCGATTATGCGGATCCTATAAAAAGGGAACAATGGGAGCAATCCCTGACAGAAGACAATCAAATTTACTTAACCAACACGCTTTATAATGAAATTGAAAACTTCTATTATCAGCAATTTACGACCCGCGGCTACCAACTCGTGTCTCTCAAAGCAAATCCTATCCAATATAATCCCGTGACCGGTGTTTTGCGTTACAGCCGGCATATTGAATTAACTCTAAATTTAAAAAGAAACCCTGAAGTCACGGATATCGCGGATAAATTTGTACGCTTTGATGCAAATGATGAAGAATTTATTAAAAAACTAGCGGTCAACGCGGAAGAAATAAGCACCTATGTTTTCCCAAAAACGAGGAAATAATAAAATGCGACCACTGAGCAAATTTTTAATTCTGTACTTTCTTATTTCAGTCAGCGTTTTTCTATTTTTAGAAAAAAGTTACGCCCAAGGTGTTCCTAACGGGACTCATTATGTCATTCTCACATCTCCTCGTTTCTTGAATGACGCTGCCGCTTCTGCGGCTTTGGAAACTATTCGACAGAACCGTGACTTTGGCGGTAATCAAAAAGCTTCGATCGTTTCCACAGCTAATATTCCGGCTGTCAATCCCGGAAATCCAACCGACGTCGAAATTAAGCGCTACATAAAGGACTATCTTTATCCTGCGGGCGTGAGATATATTTTCATTGTTGGCGAACGAACCGATATTCCCTTATACGCATACAGTTCTACCTCTCGATCAGGTGTTTCAGATACAGCATATACCGCAATATTTACAGAGGGGGTCCCCGAGATCGCCATCGGCCGATTAACACCTCACTATCCGATTGATATAGCGAATTATGTAAATAACAAATTCCTTCGAGGAGGCAGAACTGGTAATATTATCCCTGATGGTTGGGATAAACCTTTTCTGCATTATGATCTGGGTGATGTTTTCTATAGAAAAGAATTGCTTGACCCTGTTTGGTCACCGTATTGGCAACCTGATGAAGCTACAGGTCCTTTTCAACAACCACAATTAATTAATTGGATAAATACCCACAGCTGGTTATTTAATACAGGTCATGGCCAAGGTGTTTTAGCCTTAACTGCGCTGCCTGATTTACCAACGACTATAAACCCCATCTGGTTTATGTTTGGATGCCAGTCTGCTAATTTCGGGAATCCTTATCATCCCAGCAACAGCACATATAATATTTCAATGAGACGTGGTGGATATGCGGCTGGTTTTGGTGCCATGCAGGACCACAGCTTCGCGGGCTCTGCCAGACCATTCATGAAAGCTATCTTTCAAGAAAATATACACCGGCTGGGAGACATCTTGACATGGTTCCAAATTAACAACGGATACACGTCCCATCTTTATACTTTAATCGGCGACCCATACTACTTTGCTACGAGTAACCAATTCCGTAACCAGCCGCGTATTTATGTAGATGGTGGTAATCTCAACACCTATAACCGTGTGTATCTTAATAATGGGACAGGGAGCGTAGATAGTGTCACTTTTGAAATTAAATCTTTTAACAACGCTCAATGGCGGGTCAATGTCACTTACAGTGATCCGGCTATCCAGCCATTTGTCACTTTTTCCTCATTAAACAGCTCACAATCTCATCGATTTGTTGCCAATTTTCAAAACTTAAATAATGCGCCGCAAAGGAGATTTACAATTGATCTAGACATTAAGGATGTTAGCAACGGGAATATTCTTGTAAAAAGAAGTCAAATTAGTTTAGACGTAACCGGAATAAACATTTTAGATCCATCCGATTTTATTAATTTAGGAAATGGAGTTAAAAAATTGCCGCTTGGTTTTTATGCCATGCAGTCTGATCATACTATCCCCTCGGGAGAAACCGTGATTTTGGAGCAAGGTCTCACGATCAAAAGCGATAACTTGACCCCTTATAAACTTATTGTCAGTGCCGGAGCCAAGATCCTTTCCCAAGGGACGGTTGAAAGTCCTATTCGCCTGATGCCGGCGCAGGATGACTGGAATGGAACTCCTGTCACGCTCGAGATTAACGGCGATGGGACAACCAATTATATAGGTGAATTTGATTATACAATAATTGCAAGTCAGGTGATCACGATCAATAATCCTCGCTTAAAATTTAATAATGTTACATTCTCATCAACAAATGCGTGGACATACCCAGTACTCTTGCCAAATCCGTTATGGGGGGATATGACACAGTCTGTGGTTGACCGTCTTGATGGGATGAATCCAGGCCCCATTGATCCAGGCCATTTAAATAAACTAAGAGTGTCTTATTCGTTAGTTCCTCGTGACTCAAATATTTCCGGCCCAGGGGTTATTCATGACCTTCCTGATATGCAGTCATGGACAGGCAAACTAAATCCCACATCCTTGTGTATCAATGCTGGTGATCCCCGTAGACCAGTGGATCCGGATGGAACACGAGCGGACATCGGAGCTTATTTTTACGATTTGCGCAACGCGGTTGTTGTTCCAACGATGCAACCAACTATCCAACAAGGCTTGAATGCCGCTGTCAATTCCACTACTCCGGTTGTTATCGTTGAACCAGGGATTTATAACGAAAACCTTTCTATCCCTGATGGAACAAGACTTATGGGACGAAATGAAAATAGTCGTCCTATGATCACCGCTACGGCCCATACAGGATCTTTGATCACTCCCTTAGGCAAGGCAACAATCGAAAACCTCATCCTTAAAAAAGACGGCATTAGCAGAACAGGCCGAATAATCACCAATGAGGGTTTTCATTTATCCCTAAGAAATATCCGCTTTGCAGATAATCAAAACAACCAAGCTCTAATTTATTCCGGGAATTCGGCTTCCGGGAATGGCAGCGCTTTTTATACTACTGGCCTTGATTTTACCAATAATATCAACAATGGCTCATTAATAAATATTACATTATCCAATAATTATTTACAAAGCTGGCTCAACAATAGCCTCTTCGAAAACAACATGAAAAATGATGCTCTTATTTCGTTTATGAGTCTCGCAACTTTTGGAGGCGGGGATATTAATTTATCCGGATTGACATTAAAAAACAATACCGGAAAACTTATTTCCCACAATTCTCCTGCCGATACAAATTTGCCATATCCTCTCGTTATCCGCAATTCCATTTTTATCGAAAATCAAGGCGCAGTGGAGGCATCGAGACATGGACATACAGCCATTGAGGATTCAACATTTTATAACAACGGTACCGTCAATGGGCTTATTTTTCAAGCCAAAGATCAGGCAAGAATGAATATCCACAATGCTATTCTCCGCAATAATACAGCTTCATTTACTATTGATCCGACAGCTGCAGTGGCTGTAAATTATACAAACAGCAATACCTCTCTGCCTATACCAGGCACAGGAAATATCAACGCTGACCCTCTATTTAAAGATCCAATGAATGACGATTTACATCTCTTAAACGGCTCTCCTTCTATTGACAGCGGTGATCCGGCAACAACTGTTCCGGCAAACGGCGGGATCCGAAAAGACCAAGGGGCTTTTGAAGTAATGCAAGACATTACACCTCCCACAACTCCGATCGTGCAAGATGAAGGTTCAACTACAACACGAACCAATGGGTTAAGCGCTTCCTGGACATCCGATGACCCGCAAACCGGCATCCATGGGTATGAATATCAGATTCGAGAAGGGTCACCAACAGGAACGATCGTTGTCAACTGGACATCTACTTTATCCAATACTGTGAATGCCTCAATAAATTTGACCATCGGCCGAACCTATTTCTTTGCCGTTAAATCCATTAACGGGGCAGAACAATATAGCCAGATTGGCTATTCGGATGGTATTCGGGTTGTGATTCCCAACAACCCTCCTGTGCTACAGCCTATCGGAGATAAGATAGTTAACCCCGGTTCACTACTTAACTTTCAAATCAGAGCGACTGATCCGGATATCGGCGATATCTTGACCTATTCAGCGGCGCCTTTACCACCCGGGTCAATTTTTACACCCAGCACGCAAATGTTCAACTGGACACCCGCTCAAAACCAGACTGGATGTTATAAAATTAATTTCAGAGTCCAAGACAGGCAAGGAGCGTTTGACGAAGAAAAGATCACGATCATGGTATTTAATTTAGATTCTAAAATGGTGTGCACGGAGCAGGTGTTGAAATAACTTCATAAAACTTCCTCAATGGCCCAACGTATCGTATCTAACAGGAATTTCAATTCTTCAATTGAAATCACCAGCGACGGCATCAAAACAATGACATTCCCCAGCGGACGCAGGATCACCCCGCGCTCGCGCGCCTTTTGACAGACCTTAACGCCCATGCGCTCTTCCCAGGCAAATGGACCAAGTTCAATGCCAACCATCATTCCAAGCTGCCGGACTTCTACGACGTGAGATAAATCTCGAAATGCCCTTAAACCATCGCGCAAAAATTCTATTTTGGGCGCAAGCTTCTTGAGCGTATTGTCCTTTTCAAAGATCTTTAAATTCGCTAACGCAGCGGCGCAGGCCAGAGGATTGCCGGTATAGGTATGGCCATGAAAAAATGTCTTTTGCTCTTTATGATCAAAAAGGAATCCGTCAAAGATCTTCTTTTTTGTCAACGTCGCGGCCAGCGGCAGATATCCGCCGGTTAACCCTTTGGCTAAGCACAAAATGTCCGGATGGACACTTTCATGCTCGCAGGCGAACATCTTTCCCGTTCGGCCGAAACCCGTGGCCACTTCATCGGCAATTAAAAGGATCTCATATTTCGTGCAGAGTTCTCTTATTCTGCGCAAAGCATGTTGCGGCCAAAGCAGCATCCCGGCCGCGCCCTGGATCAGAGGCTCCACGATAAACGCGGCCATCTCCTCATGCGACTTTTCAAAAAGTTCTTCTAATTTGTCCAAGTCATTGAGCGTATCAAAAGAAATGGTCTTAAAGATCAGATCGCGGTAAACCTTATGAAAAAGTTCGATCCCGCCCACACTCACGCTTCCCAACGTATCGCCGTGATAAGAATTCGCCAGATGCACGATCATCTTTTTATTCGCGCGGCCGGTGTTCTGCCAATACTGATAACTCATCTTCAAGGCCACCTCAACCGCCGTGGAACCGTTGTCCGAATAAAAAACCTTTTGCAAACCACCAGGCGCGATCTCGACTAATTTTTGGGCCAGTTCGATGGACGCCGTATTCGCCAATCCCAAAAGCGTGGAGTGGCTCAATTTATTGATCTGTTCATTGAGCGCGGCATCGATCTCTTTTCTGCGATGGCCGTGCACATTGACCCATAAACTGGAAACACCGTCCAGATAACGGTTGCCATCGGTGTCTATCAAATAACACCCATCAGCGCGGTCGATGACCAGCGGCTCATCTTCCAGCCAATCTTTCATCTGCGTGAAAGGGTGCCAAATATATTCCTTGTCCCATTTTCTAAACTGCCGGGTCAACGCGGGGCGGTCGGCCTTCAATAAAGAATCCAGATCGATCTGGCCGTCGCATTCTTTAAGAATGTCGCTGACCGATCTTAAATAAGGGATGACGCCTAAAACAGGGACCTGGCCCAGTGTTTTTATTTCAGCCGGATTGGTCTGCTCCGGGATACCCCGCTCTTTACGGCTCGTGTCGCTGAAGATCACACCTGAAACATTTAATCCGGCCTGCCGCGCCTGATGGACCGTCAAAAGCGTATGATTGATCGTCCCCAATCCCAAACGGCTGACAATGATCGTATCCAGGTTCAGATCCCGGATCAGATCCGCGACAAAATAATCTTCCGTTAACGGCACCATCAAACCGCCCGCGCCCTCGACCAGAACGAAATCATATTTATTCAGCAATTCCTGGTAAATGGAAATAATTTTAATGATATCGATATTTTTCTCGGCGCGGCGAAAGGCGAGATGCGGCGAAAGTGGTTCCTCGGCATAGAAGGGATTTATCTTTTCCAGCGGATCTTTGCTTCTTAGCGTAGTCCTTAAAAATTTGGCATCTTGGCCTCCGCATTGTACAGGCTTCATCACGCCGACCTTGTAGCCTTTTTTCTGCAGAAGCAGCCCTAAGGCCGCTGTCACGACGGTCTTCCCGACCCCCGTGTCGGTGGCGGTGATAAAAATGCCCCGGTTGAGCGGCTTCACTTTTTCGCTTTTATCCATACAACCTCAAACGTAGCCGTAATGCCTAACGGGTCGGAAAAATTCTTTTTATAAAATCCATCGGCCTCGAAAAGCAATTCTTTGCCGATAAAACCATTTTTAGGCAGAATGTTGGCGCCGATGTCCTTAAGCCATTTGATCAGGGTAAGCATATCGGGGAAATGGACTTTGATGGTTTCTTTTTCTAAATGAACTTCGCGGAAAGAAGCCTGGGCCAAGGCTTTCTCAATATCTGTAAGGCTGGCCAATCGTTGGATGAAAAGTTTTTCACCCTTCACGGCTTCTAAAGAATCAAACAACTCCCTTAATGTTTCCTGCCCGAACATGGTCAGGCAAAAGATCCCGTTTGGTTTAAGCAGCCGATGACTTTCTTCAAACGCCTTTGCCAGATCATTGACCCACTGATACGCTAAATTTGAGGTGACAATATCAAACGTATGCTCTTTAAAAGGCAGCGCCCTCGCGTCCGCCCCGATGGCGCAGAGGTTCTCATATTTTTTAC
>MHFY01000122.1 GCA_001805375.1 Omnitrophica WOR_2 bacterium GWA2_47_8
CCGCGCTGTTATGCCCGCGGTCCAATCCATCCGCGATCCTCAAAAGAGCAGCCGCTTTTTTAACGCGCTCCTTATCAGGACCATTCAAGTCCGAATAATATTTGTGCGTTTCTTTCGGCAGGGCCCGACGGTGATACCGGGCGATCAGGGCGATCATGACCTTTTCCCGATCGCTGAACGGGATGTCCGAGCCTACGATCATATCGCGGGCGGTTTTATGGTGCTCTGTTTTTCCTTTTAGCCAGCCGATATCATGCAAAAAGGCCGCGCATTCCAGCCAAAGCCTTTCTTCATCCCCTAATCCGTGCAAAGGCCTTAATTCATCAAATAATTTCAAGGCCAGTTTCGCGTCCTGATGCGAATGCTCGGCCTCATACTGACAGCTTTTCGCGAACTCCAAAACTTTCTGAATGGCCGCTTCTCTTTCCATTCTCAGATCCCCTAGCCGGCGATGGCCAGCCCTAACTTTTTCCAGAAATGATCTTTCTGACAGCGTTCCCAAAAAAGGACAAAGGCCTTATATGTCTTAATCCGCTCCTTCTTACAATGACCGATCAAATGACCTGCGGCTTTGTGATCATGCGCTTTTATCCGGTGCGCTGATTTAGAGAGTTCTTGGGCCCAAACATCCATATCGTGGATCTTGCCTAAAAATCCCTGCAACTTCTGCAAGGCTGTCAAAAACTCCTGGTAGTTCTTTGGGTAAAGGCCTGCGAAGGCCTCCATCGTGTAGCGGAGATTACGCACCGCATTTCGCATCATATGAAGTTCATGCACGCATTCGGGGCGATCGACATATTTTTTAAAAGCTATTAACTCCTTTAACCGGGCAGAAATTTTCAACTCGGCAAAACGATAAGCCTCGGACCCCGTACAAACCAACGGATGCTGTCCAACTCCCCTGATCTCATGCCCTACCGACGCCAGGACTTTTTTATCTTCCAGTTCATTCAATGAGGACATGATCTTTGCCTGCAATTTACTGCGCTTTTTTTGTAAACCCGAGATCACGACATCAACGAACTCTTCATCCGCTTTGTACTTTTTCTTAAAATCCTTTAGAAATTCGACCTGGACATCGATATCCCTGGCCTCACCGACGTACCGGTTAAATCTTTTGATCAGTTTCTGCCAAATTTCCACATCCTGATCCGTAAGAAAGGATGAAAAGGCCCACAGGGCGTTGATAAGGCGCCGCCCGGCCACACGGATCTCATGTAAAAATTCGACATCCCGGCCGGCCCTGACCCCGGTTTTTTGTTCGTTAAAATTATCCAGGCATTCCTGAAGGACTTTTTGGATAACTTTAGGAAGAGGAACTTTCATGCGGCATAAAAAGAGATAAAATATTCTTGGACGCTGAACCCGGAAGGAGTCTTGATGTGTTTATGATCTTTATCCGGCATAAGGACACGTGTCTTTTGGGTGTCCTTCCAATATAATTCGGTTATTTTCTGGAGATGGTCCTTGATCTCTTCTTTATAGATCTCAAAAAGGATCTCAACGCGGCTGTCAAAATTGCGCCGCATCCAGTCCGCTGACGATAAAAATACCCTCGGCGTGCCGTTATTGTTGAAGATATACATCCTCGAATGCTCCAAGAACCGCCCCACGATACTGTGGACCTCGATATTCTCGCTTAGATCAGGCACTCCCGGGACCAGGGAACAGATCCCTCGCACCAGAAGCCGTATCTTGACCCCTTCGCTGGACGCCTGGTAAAGTTTTTCGATCATCGCGGTATCTTCCAGGGCGTTCATCTTGGCGAAGATATAGCCGTTCTTATATTTTTTCTGGCATTCGATCTCCCGGTCGATGAGGTCAAAAAAATATTTCCGCAGGTCGGTGGGGGACGCGATGATCCTTTTCCAAGGCGCGGGGACCGAATAGCCGGTGATAACGTTAAAGATATCCGAGATGTCCCGGGCAAAATCATCGTTGGCGGTGAAATAGGAAATATCCGTGTAAATGCGGCTGGTCCTTTCATTGTAATTGCCGGTTGAAAGGTGCACATAACGCTGGATACGGTTCTCTTCCTTGCGCACGATCAGGGCCATTTTGGAATGGATCTTTAACCCCGGCATCCCGTAATTGACATGGCATCCGGAATCTTCCAGCTCTTTCACCCAATTGATATTGCGTTCTTCGTCGAACCGCGCTTTGATCTCGACCAGGACCGTGACCTGCTTGCGGTTTTTGGCCGCTTCTTTGAGGGCCTTGATGATGGCCGAATCTTCATTGGTGCGGTAAAGCGTCATTTTAATGGCCAAAACATTTTCATCCTTGGCCGCGGCCTGGATCAATTCCACCGTCGGTAAAAAGGATTGGTATGGGAAATGCAGGATAAAATCCCCCTCTTTCATCTTTTCAAAAATATTATCAATTTGGACCTTGCGCGGCATAAAAGGCTTATAGCAGAGGTCCGGCCGGTCGATCTGGCTGATCATGCCGAAAATATATGTCAGGTCCAATTCCCCGGGCAGAAGCACGACCTCCGCTTTCGGAAAACTCAGGCCTTCGCATAATACCGGAAGAAGGTCATCGGCGCAGGACTTATGCACGGCCAAATGGACCACCTTGGCCTTGGACCTTTTGCGGATCTCGGTTTCGATGGCCTTAAGCAGGTCAGGGCTCAACTCTTCGCTGATCGAGATCTCGCTGTCGCGGATCACCCGGAATAACGTGAAATTCTCGACCGTGTAACCTTTAAAAAAATTCTTCAAGTTTTGGCTGATGATCTCTTCAATGAGGATAAAATCATGCTCCCCTGTTTCGGACGGGAGTTTTAAGACCCGCGGCACGATCTGCGGGATCGGAAGGATCGCCAAATGTGTCTTGTCCTGACGTTTAAGAATGACCGCAAAGGCCATGGTCTTCGACGGCAAAACCGGGAACGGATGCCCCTGATCGACCGCCATCGGGGTAATAATGGAATACAGCGTGGAATCAAAGAATTTTTTGGCGTGGCGCTTCTGCTCGTTGTTCAATTCTTCAAAATTCTTAAAAAAGATCTTATTTTTTGCCAATTCCTTTTTGATCTTTGTATCGTGCAGGGTATACGCCTGCGACATCAGAACATTGATCTGTTCTTTGATATCGATGTACAGATCTTGCGGGTAATACCCGAACGGGTCCTTAGCGCTGTAGCCCGAATCAATGAGCCGCAATAAACCCGCCACCCTCACCATGAGGAACTCGTCGAAGTTATTGCTGAAGATAGCCAAGAACCTTAAACGCTCAATGAGCGGGTTGCTTTCATCCGAGGCCTCTTCCAGGACCCGGCCGTTGAACTTAAGCCAGCTCAGATCACGATGGATATATCTTTCTTTAGGATCGAGGACGGGCATAAACCTAGTCTTGCTGTTTTATATTGAGGGTTATCTTGTGGCCGGTGATCTCTTCGAAAAAATTCTTATTTTCCATAAACCCGGCTTTTTCAAGCAAAAAATTATGGGTGGTATGCACATTGAGGGCGATCTCTTCTTTGGACGTGAGGTTCACTTCCAATTTCTTGGTCTTTTGCTTATGGGAACGGTCAAACGCGTTCGCGATGCGTAAAATAGCGCTCAATTTCTGGACCAGGATCTTCTTCTGCAGGTCCAGGGAATTATAAAGCGGATGGTCCGATGACGGCGCGCCTCGCCGGTGATAACGGGCGATACAGGCAATGACCTTGATCTCCTCTTCCGTCAGGCGGAACAGGTTCAGGCCGTTAATGATATATTCAGAATGTTTGTGGTGCGCCCGGTTGTTGATAAAGATCCCGATATCGTGCAGATACGCGGCCAAAATAAGGTACAGTAGGTCATTTTCCGTTAAGCCCAGCTGTTCTTTAACCGAGGTGAATATCGTTTCAGATAGATCCGCGACATGCCGGGCGTGCTTGATATCCAGGCAATACTGCTGGCAGAGGAAGTTCGCGACCGAGATCAGCTGGTTCATCTTATTTTTCTTGGTGGAGACATCGGATGTCGAAAGCATGCTCGCCAGGATCGCCTCAGCCAGGGATGTTTCTAAGATATAAATGTGTTTGCTTTTAGTTAAATTAAAAAGCCCGTTCAGGATAAAGGTATAACCGACGATCGTATTGGCCATCTCAACGGGTATCTTATACGTCGCGGCTATCTCATCCGGATTGATTTCGGTGAGCTTTTCCAATAACTCCTGCGCCTCAGAGGCCTTCAACTGAAAGAAATTTGACTCCCTCTTTTTATTGGGCAGGATATTCTGCAGGTAAACGGAATAATTCTCATCGATGAGGATAATGTCATCCACGTTAAGGTTGGGATATAAATTCTTAAGGTATAAAAATTCGTGGTCGACCGCCTCTTCCAGCGCCTGCAGGATCTCTTGGCCGCTGCCGTCTAACGACTGCATAAATTGCTTTAATCGTAATGTCCCGATCGGAAAACCGACGTTCATCAGCGTGTAGCCTTTTTGCATCAGGGAAATGTCAAAACTTCCCGCGCCGAGTTCAGCGATCACGAGGTTCTTTTCCAGGATCGGATAGGCTTTTTTTAATTTCTGGGAAAGGTAGGAATCAATATAGTAGATAACATCCCCGACATTGAGGACATCGATGTCTAACCCGGTTTTGCGTTTGACCACATCTAAAAACAGGTCTTTATTGCGGGCCTCGCGCACCGCGGTCGTGGCGATGACGGTTAGGTCCGCAACTTCATATTCTTTAAGGGTTTGCTGATATTTTTGTATAAGGCTGATGGTCTGCTTGATGATCTCCTGGGAAATAGATCCTTTGAAAAAGGTATATTTGCCCATGGGCAGGACGCTTTTCAAAGACTCAAGGACCTTGATATCATCCCCTTGCCTTTCGCCTATGGTGAGCTTGATTGAGTTTGAGCCTATGTCGATGACGCCGGCGCGCATGATCTGTCCCGTTCATTTTTCTTCATTTCCTTTAAGGAGGAAATGAACGAGGCTCGCCCGCGGGCGGCCTTTGCTGATGGGTTAATAGTGAAGCTAGTATAGCAAAAAATGCCGCATTATAAAACCTGGATTTTGCCTCTCTCTCCGCTCCCCAAGACCTTCTTAACCAAAGCTTAATCCCTCCCTTATACAACGTTAACATTCTTACGTTATCCTTATACGTAAAATTTGGGTCTGCTCCACGCGCTTTATGGAATATTAATCCGGCCTTTATCTGTTCTTTAAAATTTCACTGTAGAATTACGCCTAAGGAAAGGAGGCGGATCATGAAACTAAACAGCGAAACAATATTTAATGAAGATTTTTTTGTCAGTTCCATCCGTTCCCAGGTTAATGTGCTCTGCAAATTGCTTAAACACATTGAATCCGGGAATCCGATAAACGAATACACTCACGAGGACATCAGGCTCGTTGAGAAGGAACTGCGATGGGTAAGGAATTTTTATTTTAACAATTAACATAAAAAGGAGAGTTCGTAATGAAAAAAATCTTGTTTGTTCTGTTCGCTTTGGGTCTCCTGCTGGGGTCGCCGGACCACGGTTCGGCCTCCAGCACTCAGGTCGACGCCCTCATCGAAAAACTTGTTGATAAGGGCATTTTAACAAAGGCCGAGAGCATTGAGCTGAAAGCGGAGATCGCATCGGATGAAAAATTGATGCGCGAGGAAGGTTTAAAGCAGGGGTTACCTAAATGGGTGCAGGATCTAAAACTCAAAGGTGATTTTCGCTTGCGCGCGCAATGGGAACGAAGACAGCACGCTGAGGAAGAAAGATGGCGCGGCCGGATCCGGTATCGGTTGGGAATAGAATCCAAACTCAGCGATAGCGTCAAGGTCGCGGCGGGATTGGCCACCGGCGGCGATTCCAGCAACGGCGGGGACCCGCGCTCTACCAATCAAACACTTGAAAATTCTTTCGCTCATCCGG
>MHFY01000123.1:0-4032 GCA_001805375.1 Omnitrophica WOR_2 bacterium GWA2_47_8
CAGGAAACCCCTTCCGACACTCTCATCGTAGGACCTGAATCCGAGCTTCTCGTAGAACCTCACATTCTGCGGAGTGCTCTTTAGGGTCTTCACCCAGAGAAATCCGCTGCCTTTTCCCTTACCTGCTATTCTCTCACCTTCCCTTATAAGACGAGCTCCCAAGCCATTGCCTTGATATGCTTTGCTTATCGCTATGTAATTGAGCTCCATCCCATCCTCGACCTTTTTCTTCGATCGCAGAAACGAAAGGAAGACGGCGGAGCCAAGATCGCGCAAAAACCCGGGATTGAGGGCATTCCTGCACGAGGCCGCAATGAGGCGCCCCACGTTCTTTTTTGCGACACTTCCTACCAACCCTGGGCTTCCAAGAAAAGCAGCGAAACCCACTATCTCTTTTTTGCTTTTCACCCCCAGGATAAAGGAGGATGGGCTCGACAACAATTCCCTGTAATAGCACTCTCTCAAAAACCCACCGCCAAACACCTTAACCAGGAGATCCTGCGGCAGTTCACTGCAATGGATAGAAACCACCCCATCAAGATCCTTCTCATCCAACAAAACGATCCTAGGCCTTGCCACGGACATTCCTCAGATGCCTTTTTATGATCTCATGGGAGAATGCCATGATGGTCTCCTGCGGGCTCTGCCCGATGTTGGTCGGAAGCACGCTCGCATCCGCAATGAGGACATTCCCATACCCATACACCCTTCCGTCATTGTCAACGACGCATCTCTTCCTATCAGTCCCCATCGGGCACGATGACATGATATGCACGCAGCTCATGCCTATGTCTTTCTTGGGCAATCTTTCCAGCACTTTCTCAATTTGCGCCATATCGGAAACTTTCTTCGATCCCGCAAGAGGGAGGAAGATTGATTCCGCGCCGCTTTTGAAGAGAAGCTCGCACGCGGTCTTGATAGAAGACTTTACCTTTTCATAGTCAGAAGCGCACAGCCAATAGAACACATAGGGGGATTTTCCTATCCAGCTTGCAATACGGGCCTTGCTTGCGGCTTTTATCATCGCCGTGTAGATGCCGTAATGGCCGGCATTCCCAAGGACATCATTTAACACCTTGGGCTTCTGGGTCTTCACCAAATCCATGGCAAGGTACTGGCCGTTCATGTTGGTCGGCATTATGACGAGCCCATCATTCTGGAACTCCGTCACTTGGACGGTCAGGAATGTCCCATCCTGTGCGTTGATGGGCTCCTCGAATCGCGCAACGAAGTGCAGATTGATGTGGAACTCCAGATTCTTCCCGGCAAGAGGAGCCATGCCGCTTTTCCTGAGCAAAAAGGGAGTCTGGATGGCGCCCCCGCAGAGGATGAGGTGCTTGAATGAAAATCTCACTTTCTTCGATCTCCCTTCTTTTGAAATCTGAGCTATGACATGCGTGGCCCTTCCCTTATCGCACACTATCCTCGTCGCCCTGCATCCGATGAATAGCTTTGCCCCGTCGGCAATCGCCTTCGGAAGATAGGTGAGCATCATGCTCTGCTTTGCCCCCGTGGGACATCCTGCCGGGCATTGGTTGGAGTTCTTGCAGCCTTTAAGGGCCCTTGTCACATAGACAAAATCCCATCCCAGCCTCTTTGCGCCACGCAGTAATGCCTTTGAATCCTCATTTCCCTTTGTGCTTGGCCCATAAGTAGAAGCATGAAGCTCCTTCTCAATGCTCCTAAAATGCTCCACGAGATCAGATGCTCCATACCCTTCCAATCCATACTCGCTGCGCCACTTCTGCAGTATCCACTGAGGTGTCCTAAAGAGCAGGGCGCCGTTCCCCATGGTGGTTCCCCCAACACAACTTCCTTCCACAAGAGCGATTATCGGATTTCCTAGCATGGGGAATACCCCTCCATTGCGGTAGATGCGAGATGACATCTCGCCTATCTTCCTTGTAACATCATTTGTCCTATAGAGAAGGCCCTCTTCTAATACCGCAACGGAGAATCCGGCCTTTGCAAGAAGCCTTGCGGCAACAGAGCCTCCGGCTCCAGATCCCACCACAACATAATCGAATCGGTAGGAGTCCCCATTGCACCCATCAAGATCAAGAACATCCTCGAATCCGACCCTCATGCGCCGCTCCCTCTTCTCGGTGATGAGGTGGCGTCAATGAGGGAAGCGCATGAGAGGATTGCCACCATCTCAAGGAGACTCTTCTGGAAGGGGATAATTCTTGCCAATCGCATAAGCCTTCTCATCTTCAAGGAAGAAAGCGAGGAAGGCAATGATCCCTGGGTCAACAGACCAAGCGCAGCATTCTGCCACAGGATCGCCTTGATGGGAAGGGACATGGAAAAAGGCAGCTTCTCAATCGCATTGCCGACGAAACCGGCCACTTCCTCAAGCACACGCCCCCTCTCAGGCACAGACAAATTGCCGTACGCATCCAACGGTTCAATGACAATTTGCACGATCCGCTTGAGGATTTCCTTGCTCATCCCAAATCAAGGTCTCTTCAAAAATTTTTGCCTGATGAATTTCGCCATGAGAATGTATTTTCCCTGTTTTAAGACCTTATCAAGCGCATCAAGCACCCTCTCCATCTCCTCCTTGGTCACTATCAGGGATGGAGAGAGGATCAGCGGGATCTCCCGATTGTCCCCGTAATACGTGAGGATGTCGTAGGAATTGAAGAGCTCTGAGATGATGGCGGAAACCACGAGCTTCTGGGAGAATCTCGGATCCCTCACAAAATCAATGGGTACCAATTTCAGAAGCGGCGCGATCAATGAGGGAAGATCACCGTTGGGCACTATCCCATTCAGCGCGCCAGATCCCCTGACCTCGCTGATGATGTTCGGATATTTCTTCTGCAGGTCCAAAAGCCCCCTGTTCAGGACCTTATGGATCTCCTTCGATCTCTCTACATACCCGTCCTCGACGATGACGTTGATGGCCTCCATTGCCGTGACGCACTCCTCCCCAAATGCGTTGTAGGTGGTGCTGTGAAGAAGCGCATGCTGAAGGCTCCCATACGCCTTCTTGAATATCTTTGGCCTCGTGGTGAATCCAGAGATGGAGGATTTGCCCCCTCCAAATGATTTTGAATAGGTGACGATGTCCGGAACGATACCATGCTTCATGAAATAAAAGAGCTCGCCTGACTTTGCCCAGCTCGTGAACACCTCGTCATAGATGAGCACGATCCCTTCCTTCGTGCAGATCTTTCTCAATTCCTCCAGGAACTCTTTGCTGCACTCGCGAAGGCTGCTTGCGCTAAAGGGCTCAAGAATGATCGCATAGATGTCGCTCTTTCCGTTTCCCTTCCTCAGTTTTTCCACCTTCTCCCTGACGCTATTGATGTCATTGTACCTGAAGCGCTCCACATTGGGGATAGTGGGGAATTTGAAGGTGAGCTCCTTTGAGGCGGTAAGGCCAGCGGATCCCAGAAGCTTTCCGTGGAATGAGATGTCCGATGTGAGGATGAACTTCCTATCACCCGCGTGGCTCTTGTAGGCAAGCTTCACCGCGCCTTCTGCGGCTTCCGCCCCTGAATTGCAGAAATAGGAGATGCACAGGTCCTTTGGAAAGAGCTTTGCGATGTTGTGACTCAATCCCACCACAAAAGGGGAGAGGAAATTCTTGTGGACCTCCATGAGTCCCATCTTCTGGTACTCTATCCTTGCCGCCAGTATCCTCGGATGGTTGTGGCCATGGCTAAGGACGCCGATGCCGCCAGTGAAATCGAGGATCTTCCTCCCATCGCGGGTGCTTATGTACATTCCCTGCGCCTTCTCGACCAATACCCTTCCGAACCCGAAGCTACTTATGAGTTTCAACTGGCCGGGATTCACGTATTTGGCGTAGAGTTCATTCACCTTGGCAATGTCAAGATCAATGCATTCCTTCCAGGCGTACAATCCGTTTTTTTTCGGCACATACTCAGCATCGGATAGGCGTTTAAAAACTTTTTGAAAGAGAATTTACGCAATCCCTTCTTCCTTTTTCAGGGATTCGAAGAGAAGCAATGCCTGTTTCACCACCTGGTCCATGTTCAGATAGCTGTAGATCGCAAGCCT
>MHFY01000123.1:4094-6077 GCA_001805375.1 Omnitrophica WOR_2 bacterium GWA2_47_8
CTCTTTTCCAGGATAGTTTATCTGGGAATACTTCTGATGGTACTCTTGATTTGAAAATGACCTATGCTCGAAGCGAAGGGAGCGGTATTTGAGCCTTCCGTGCTTATACCCAAAGTATTCATCGATGGGACCGGTGTAGATGAGCTTTTTGAATTTCACCCTATCCTTCACCTGGGCGTACCCGGCGTTGAGCAGGATTGTGATGTTTCGATTGCCCTTCACCATGCCCTCGAACATCCTTGTATACCCTTCCTTTGGCATCGCCTGGAATGAGTCATTGAGATAGGCCTCATCTTCGTTGTACCTCAGAGGGATGCGCGCGGTCACCGTAGGATCAAGATCTGCCGCATCTGTTCCCCACTGCTTCTTGGTATACTCTTTGAAGAAAGCGTCATAGATCTTCCTTCCCACAAGCTTTAGCACCTGCTCCTCGGCGTTTTTTGGGATCCCGATAGATTTGTCCCTCACCCCATCAAGAAAAGCCTTTACGTCCTCTTCTGTCTTAAGATCCTGCCCGAAGAACCTATTGAGCGTGCGGCGGTTGATGGGAAAATCATAGAGCTCCCCTCCCACGCAGGACTTGATGACATATCTTTGCTCGATCCAATCGGTGAACTGTGAGAGATATTCCCTCACTTCCGGAAAGTTTGTCCTGAAATAATGCGGGCCATATTTATGGATAAGAACGCCATGATCATCATGATAATCAAAAGCATTCCCCGCGATATGGTCCCGCTTGTCGATAAGGAGCACTTTCTTTCCGATAGAACCCAATCTCTCTGCGAGAACGCATCCCCCCACCCCCGCGCCCACAATTAGATAATCGAATGATTGTCTTGACACCCTCATCCCCAAAAAAGTATGGAAGGCACTTTATAAAAATTTGCTAGAGAAGCTCAAGCCTTAGCCTGATGAACCCCTTTAACGATCCCCAGATGATCGGTGGCAGGTCCTTGTAGCGCGTTCCCGTTCCCTTTTCCTTCCTGTCGCAAAAGTTCACCGGGACACTCCCTATGGTGAATCCTTTCTTATAGGCCCGTATAAGAAGCTCGCTTGAGAAGCTCTGCTTCATGTACTTGCAGTCCAGGAGCACATCCCTGATAATGTTTCGATGCAGGAGCTTGTATCCAGTGTTAAAGTCATAGAATGGGATGAGAAAAAGGGTGCAGATGATCAGGCGCTGGGCGATGGCAGTAACTCTTCGTATGCGAGGATCAAAACGAGGATACCGAAGGCCTGTCACGATATCATAGTTCTCTTCATATTTGGCAAGCTTCCAAAAATCCTTCGCATTGTGCTTTCCGGAAGAGTCCGCATAGAACACCACATCATTTTTTGTGGCGAGCAGCGCCTTGGTAGTTGATTTTGCGTACCCAAGATTCTCCTTTCCCTCGATCACTTTCAGCTTCAGCTTCTTCGCAAGAGCCCTTACGATCTTCGGAGTACTATCCGTTGGACGATCAAGATAGATGATGTACTCCGATCCCTTCGGGGCATTGAGATATATCTCCCTGTAGAACTCCCGTATCAGGCCCTCGATGTGATCTTCCTCATTATAGGTGATCATCACGATGGACAGAGGCTTTGGAAATTTCATTGGATTTTTTCCTTGACGTGATATATAATCATTTTGTTTGCGCGACAAAAGAGAACATCACCATGGCTTGTTTTGATACTGCCTCTTCCTGCAACCGCCGCAACAAATGGCCACCTTCCATTTTCCTTATCCCCGGATGCTTTTCACGGAAAAACATCAAGGCGAAACTATTTAAATACATTTGGGCATACGAAGAGCATGAAAATCCTGAGCATTGTGGGCACCAGGCCCAATTTCATGAAGATCGCCCCCCTGATACGCGAATTCAAGCGCCGCAGGATCTCCCACGTCCTCGTCCATACCGGCCAGCATTACGACCAAAAGATGAGCCAGCTCTTTTTCGATGATCTCAAGCTCCCGCGGCCCGACATCAATCTGGGCATCGG
>MHFY01000124.1:0-1452 GCA_001805375.1 Omnitrophica WOR_2 bacterium GWA2_47_8
CGCCTCAGATGAATTCTTAGCCATGTCGCTCAACATCATCCCTTGAATAAAGACATAGATCACACTGACAAAGACCGGCACAAGAATAAGCGTAGCCACTAAAACTTCCGTCATGGTAAAACCAGCCCTACTCGTCTTCTTTATCCTCATGTTCGCCCTTTCTTTATCTACTACACATATAAAAAGCCCATCCACAAAGTGTATGGATGGGCTCTCACAATTAGCAATTTAGCATTCATTGCGGCAGCTGGCTGCCCGACCTTAACGGTGGAGGGCCCTGTAGCTTTGTGCCCCACCCTTTCGGATGGTTTACCTTTACCCCGTTAGAGAACTTCGTTCTTTAACGGGGCTTACACAATGCGTTTTCACTTAAAATATAACATCAAACACCGCGGATGACAAACTTATTCTATGTGAGAGCAACTTATTCTAGCACAACAAGTTACATTACCCCAAGAGAAGATCATATAAATGCCTGCACCTGCTGAAAGAATTGATCAATGTCATCCTGGACCTCCACGACGACATTATCCGAATGCGTATTCACCTTGTCGATGTTCACGACAATGATCTTCCCGGAGGTGAGCTTAGGCAACATCGCAGCGGGGTAAACGACACAGGATGTGCCGATAACAAAAAACAGATCAGCCGTCTCGGCCAACCGCGAGGACTCAGACAGGAATTTTACATTTTCGCCAAAGAAAACCACATCCGGCTTGATCACACCGCCACATTTACACAGCGGTATTTTTTCCTTAAAAAGCTTTTCTTTTAATTTCTCGTAGGGAAATCGTTGGAAGCAATTAAGGCAATAACTTTCCCAAAAGCTTCCGTGCATTTCATACACATTTTTGGATCCGGCCGTCTGGTGTAAAGAATCGATATTTTGAGTGACCAGGCCTTTCAACTTGCCCTCTCGCTCTAACTTCGATAGAAATAAATGGGCGTGGGTGGGTTTTAATTTCTGCTCAAGGGATAAAAAATCGCGGGCAAATTCAAAGAACGGCAGAGGATCTTCAAGGAAGTGTTCGATATCAAAAATTTTGTCGGCGTCATATTGCTTGGTAACGTACAGCCCCTTAGGCCCGCGAAAATCAGGAATACCGGCATTGGTCGAAATCCCGGCTCCGGTTAAGGCCACGATGGATTTTGCCTCTTTAATAAACCCGGCACACCTTTGGGCCGCTTTGGCAAGTGTCATGGAATGACAGGACTTTTTAAAAGAATTAATTCAGGGTTTTTAAGCGTGTCTGGGCCTCTTCGGCTGGTTTCCAAAACCAGCCACCGGGATCCCAGCATTGTGCGAATTTAAAATCTGCGACGAGTTGCTGGTAGGCTTTTTTGGCTTCTTCAAGTTTTCCGGCGTCTTCATAGGCCTTACCCAAAATATACAGGGCGGTTCCCACATCATTTAACGCCCAATAAGAAAAGACCTTTTCCTTTGATTCCCAG
>MHFY01000124.1:1462-3241 GCA_001805375.1 Omnitrophica WOR_2 bacterium GWA2_47_8
GAAAAATCGACCGCCACCCCTGATTCCATAAGGGCCACTTTTTCTTTGGCCCCTTCGGCAGGTTTCCAAAACCATCCCTTAGGGTCCCAACATTGGCCGAACGTATATTCTTTCGAGACTTTGCCATACGCTTCTTTTGCCTTATCCTTCATATTAGCCTTGCGGTAAGCTTCGCCCTGGATAAAAAAAGCGGTGGACACATCATTTAGGGCCCAAAAGGCAAATATTTCACTATTGGTGCCGCTAGGGTATTCCTTTAAACTCTTTTGCATCTCCTGAGCTTTTTCGCTGTACAGTTCGATGCATTTATTTGTGTAGGCGAGGACCGCTTCGAGATCATTTTCTTTGAGCGCACCCCAAGCCTTGGCAACCAAGGTGACGGAGCGGGAATCCCCGAAATCATAGGCAAGACAGTTAGAAGCGAAGATTGAACTTAATGCGAGTGATAAACTTAGAAAAAAACAGACGGCCTTTTTCATTTTACCTTATTCCTTCCGTGGCAAATCAATTGGATACAACGAATAAAGGATAAAACACAAAAGGCGATTTGTCAAAATTTCTCTTTTCCCCAGAGGATCAGCTTTCCTCTTCATACTTCTTCTTTAAACTTTCCACCACACCGGCATCCGCAAGCGTTGTGACGTCCCCTAACGCGCGGCCTTCAGCCACATCCCTTAATAAACGGCGCATAATTTTGCCGCTGCGGGTCTTGGGAAGGTCGTGCGTAAAAATAACCTTGCTCGGCCGGGCGATCGAGCCGATCTTGTTGGCCACATGCTGTTTTAAGGTTTCTTCCATATTTTTATCGGCTTTGTTCCCTTCCTTTAATGTGACAAAAGACGCAATGGCCTGCCCCTTGATCTCATCCTGGATACCGACCACCGCGGATTCCGCAACGCTCGGGTGGTCCACCAAGGCACTTTCCACTTCCATGGTCGAAATATTATGGCCGGCAACCAGCATAATGTCATCGATACGGCCCAAAAGCCAAAGATAGCCATCTTCGTCAACCTTGGCGCCGTCACCCGGGAAATAATATTTTCCTCCCCAGCGGCTCCAATACGTTTGGCGGTAGCGTTCCTGATCCCCCCAGATCCCGCGCAGCATCGACGGCCAGGGGGCTGTGATCGACAAGATCCCGCCGCCTTTTTTGATTTCTCTGCCGGATTCATCCAAAACCTTCGCGCTAATGCCGGGCAAAGATTTTGTCGCTGAACCGGGTTTAGTTTTCGTCACTCCAGGCAACGGAGAGATCATGATACTGCCGGTTTCGGTCTGCCACCAGGTGTCCACGATCGGACAATTTTCCCGGCCGATAAATTTATGATACCAGATCCACGCCTCCGGATTGATCGGTTCTCCCACACTGCCCAATAAACGCAGGCTGGACAGATCACATTTCTGTGGCCAATCAACGCCCCATTTCATGAACGCGCGGATCGCGGTCGGAGCTGTGTAAAAGACCGTCACGCCGTACTTTTCGATGATCCGCCAAAAACGGTCGCGCTGCGGCCAATCCGGTGACCCTTCGTAAATGACAACCGTGGCGGCATTGGAGAGCGGGCCGTAGGTAATATAACTATGACCGGTCACCCATCCCACATCCGCGGTGCACCAAAACACATCTTCCGGCTTTAGGTCAAAAACATATTTTGTGGTGTATGTTACACCGGTCATGTATCCGCCGGTGGTATGGATGATGCCCTTGGGTTTTCCGGTTGAACCAGAGGTATAAAGAATAAACAGCAGATCTTCCGCGTCCATCTCCTCCGGCTTGCA
>MHFY01000124.1:3274-5367 GCA_001805375.1 Omnitrophica WOR_2 bacterium GWA2_47_8
CCAAAGGCCTCGTCCCTGGTGCATTTGGATCTCATTTTGTGAACGTTTAATGACAATAACATTTTTGATGGATGCGCAATCTTTCACGGCCGAGTCGGCCGCGGCCTTTAATTGCACCACACTGCCCCGGCGGAAACCGCCGTCAGCGGTGATGAGAAGCTTGGCGTTGGCGTCATTAATGCGGTCCCGCAGCGAGTCTGAACTAAAACCGCCGAACACAACCGTGTGCGCCGCACCGATGCGCGCGCAGGCGAGCATACTGACGACCGCTTCCGGGATCATCGGCAGATAGATCGCGACCTTATCGCCCTTTTGGATCCCTAACGACTTCATCACATTGGCAAATTTGTTGACCTCCCGGTAAAGGTCCCAATACGTCAATGTCTTGGAATCACCTGGCTCCCCCTCCCAGATGATGGCGGCTTTGTTGCGGTTGGCCGTTTTAATGTGGCGATCCAAACAATTGTAACTGGCATTTAATTTGCCGCCAACAAACCATTTGGCAAAGGGGCGGTTCCATTCTAAAACTTTTTTCCAAGGCTTGAACCACTCAAGGATTCTTGCTTGGTCGGCCCAGAATTTTTCCGGATCTTTAGCCGCCAGTGCATAGATCTTCTCATCATTAATATGCGCCTGGGCCTTAAATGCCTTCGCGGGAGGGAACGTCCGGTGCTCCTGCAGGAGCGCGTCAACCGCGTTGATGTTGATATTTTTCTTTTTCCCGTTGGAAGATTTTTTATGTGTAGCCATCGGCACCCCTTGTTTATTTGATCAGCTTTAGAACTTCTTTAAAATTCGGCCCTTCTGCTTTTTCTAACAGTTCGCACGCGATCATTTCGGTGCAGGTTATTCCTGCGCCTATTTGTTCCATACGCTTAAGCCCGTATTTTTTATTCTGCTCTGTCCGGGAAGAAACCGCGTCCGCCACCACCTGGACCTCATATTTCAGCTCCAACAGATCCGCCACGGTTTGATAAACACACACATGCGTTTCAATACCGACAACTACAACGTGCTGACGTTTTAATTTTTTCAGGGCGGCCAAGAACCCTTCGTCCTTGCAACAACTGAAAGCGGTTTTCTTTAAAGGTTTAAGATAATGCAGGTGTGATGCGATCTCCGGGATGGTTTCGCCGATCTTCTCCGGGACCTGTTCCGTCCAGAGGATCGGGATATCCAAAATTTGCGCCGCCTGGATCGTGACCTGTATATTTTTGACAACGCGGTCCCGCTCATGCATCAAGGAGGCTAATTTTCCTTGAACATCAATGACCAGAAGGACTGTAGATCTTGCTTTAAACATAGTGCAATGAAAAACCCCGCACCATGATGATGCAGGGTTTTAGAAACTTATTGCTTCATATTCCTTTTATTCATTCGGCTCTTCAGTAGGTTCTTCAACGACCTGGATAATACCGCAGCCAATGCGTCCGCCGGCGTTTCCTGTCGGCTGGCCGAAATCATCTACTTTTTCGTGGACGATCACCGCGAGTCCGGTGACAACATGCCCTTCCCCTTTGAGGTGGATCCCGGGCAAGAAACCGTCATAAGTCGCATATCCCTCATCGTCGACTTCAATATTTCCCATATCGCCGCCATGCGCCTTTTGCATCCCGTCTTTTTCCAGCATGCCATGCGGCGCACCCATAGGGTTATAATGCCCGCCGGCTGCCTTACCTTCATCCTCACAGCTTCCCTTTTCATGAACATGAAAACCATGCTTTCCCGGGGTGGGAATACCTGAAAAATCCCCCTCCACGATCAAACCATCTTTGGTATCCCAGAAAACGACTTCACCTTCGACTTTAGAACCTTCCTGCGTTCCCTTAATAACCGCATTGGCCTGTCCGGTGACAGTGCCCGGATCATATTCTTGCGGTTCTTGAATAATCGCGCTGTCTTCCGTCGTTGTTTCAATAGTTGAATTTGTCGGCGGATCAACTGGAGCGGCTGCTTCTGCCGGTACGGCTGGCTGTGCGTCGGCTGGCTGTGCGAAAGAGTTTAATTTGGCGAAAAAAACAAACAACACGATCAAAAACATAAGACCAAAATACTTTCTCATAGAAATCTCCTTTATTGATAATGAGGAGTAC
>MHFY01000125.1:0-1146 GCA_001805375.1 Omnitrophica WOR_2 bacterium GWA2_47_8
TGCAAAGTGAAGCGAAGCTTCACTTGCACAGGAGAACTCTGTTCTCCTTGTGTCTCGTAGCGTTCCCACCCACTTATCTTGACTTAGCCTGGTTTTTGTGCCACCCCCTCATTCAAACAAAAAGAATAAGAAGGAAGAAACTTTGACATCTAGTATGAATATCATCTCGGACTTGCAGGTGCATTCGCGCTTCTCCAGGGCGACATCGAAGGATATCACTCTTAAGAATCTTGAGAAGTATGCGCGCATCAAGGGGATCAATCTTCTTGGGACAGGAGATTTCACACACCCTCAATGGCTCAAGGAGCTAAAATCTGAACTGAGCGAAGATGGGTCTGGGATCCTCACCTCCAAAACAGGTTTTAAGTTTTTGCTTCAGGGAGAAATTTCCAATATCTATACGCAAGGAGGCAAAGGTCGTCGCATTCACAATCTTCTGCTCGCAAAGAGTTTTGATGTGGTCGATCAAATCAATGCGGCGCTTCTAAAGAAGGGAAGACTGGATTACGATGGAAGGCCCATGTTCGGCTTTTCCTGTGTGGAACTGGTTGAGATGATGAAATCCATCGATAAGAGTATTGAGGTCATCCCCGCGCATATCTGGACGCCGTGGTTCGGGCTTTTGGGGAGTAAATCAGGATTTGATTCTGTTGAAGAATGCTTCTTGGATCAGGCAAAACACATCCATGCGATTGAGACGGGCCTAAGTTCTGATCCTGCGATGAACTGGAGGGTCTCTTCCCTTGATAAGTACACTCTGGTGAGCAATTCCGATGCGCATTCGTTCTGGCCCTGGAGATTGGGGCGTGAATGCACGGTGTTTGATATTGATTGGAAATATGATGAATTGATACGGGCCCTTCACACCAAAAAGGGATTGGTTGAGACCATCGAAGTGGATCCCAATTACGGAAAATACCATTATGACGGGCATCGCGCGTGCAATGTCGTGCAGTCTCCTTCACAAACTAGAAAAAACAAAGGAATCTGTCCTGTCTGCAAAAAGGAAATTACCATCGGCGTGCAATTCCGCGTTGATGAGCTTGCGGATAGGCCTGAAGGGTATATGCCAAAAAATCCCACTCCTTTTCGGAAATTGATTCCCCTCTCAGAGATCATCTCATCCGTCATTGGAAGCCCTGTTGC
>MHFY01000125.1:1229-3982 GCA_001805375.1 Omnitrophica WOR_2 bacterium GWA2_47_8
AAGAGTTGGCAAAGGCTGCAGGAGAGGATGTGGCATCGGCTATTCTGCAGACACGACGGCAGGAAGTGGAGATAGATCCGGGGTATGATGGAGTGTATGGGGTTCCAAAGTTCAAGGTTTCTGGGACGCCAATGACTAAAAATCCAATAAAAAAGAACCCAATCGACAAAGAAAAAACCGGAAAGAGAGTGAAGGAAGAGAAAAAAATAGATGAGAAGGATATGCGCAAAGAGCAGAAGAAACTCCAGGAATTCCTCCAATCGCATCAAGATTGATAGGGTTTACTTTCTTAGCGCAGCCTTTACGCTTGCGATCGCAACCTCTATCTGATCCCTGCTGGGCTTTTGTGTTGTTATCTTCTGCAGCCAAAGGCCAGGCGCTGATATCATTCTCCAGATTACGTTTCCCTTGTGCCTGTCCGATGCCTTGAGGAGCTCATAGGAGACTCCGGCAACGACTGGGATAAAGAGGATCCGCACTAAAAAGAGAACGAGCTTCCTCAACCAAAAATTCAGACCGCTAAATGAGGGAAAGAGCCAATTCACCAATGAGGGGATGACGGAAAACACCAGGATGCTCACCAAGAGAACCAATATCAAGAATGCCGTTCCGCACCGAGGATGGAGTGTGGTGAATTTCGCTACGTTTCCCACCGTGAGCTTTTTCTTGTGCTCGTGGCAGTGGATTGCCATGTGCTCTGCGCCATGGTACTGGAACATGCGCTTTATGTCCCCCATGAAAGAGATTGCCCAGATATAGGTGACAAAAAATACTATGCGGATAATTCCATCAACCAGATTGAAAAGAATCGGCTTCGATTCCTCCCGAAAGCCGATCCAATGGGTGAGGATGTAGGGCAATGCCATGAAGATGCCCACCGCAAAAAGCATGGAGAAGAAGATGGTCGCTCCCATCTCTTTGGTGCTTAGCTTCTCTTCCTTTTTGGTCGCGACCTGATTGGCTGACCACACCAGCGCCTTCATCCCCAGGCGAAGCATCCTCACCAGAGTGACTGAACCCCTGATAAAAGGGAGCTTCTTGACCTTGGAATGGGGGAATTTGAGCCTGGTCACTTTTGTCTTGATGGATCTGTTCGGCTTTCTTACGGAAATCACGTATTGGGTCGGTGCAAGTATCATGACTCCTTCGATGACCGCCTGGCCGCCTATTGCTAGGCTCTCTATCTCTTCCTTCTTTGCCTTCTTCATTGAGGATTTGTCATTGAGGTTTCTTAAAAAACTATTGTTTTGGGGGAGGTTGGGCCAAAGAACCGGATCAAAAGCAGTCATTGCAGCCCAACAAAACCTATATATACGCCCAAGAAAGCGCAAGAGGGTGGGTTGGAATGAAGTGTCCGTATTGCGCGAATCCCGATACTCAGGTCATTGAGACCAGAGAGACGGAGAATCTGGAAGCTACTCGAAGAAGGCGAGAATGCCTCAAGTGCGAGAGAAGATTCACGACCTATGAGAAGTCTGACCTGGATGAAATTATCGTGGTCAAGAAGGACGGCCGAAAGGAGAAGTTCGATCGCCGAAAGATCCTCAATGGGATGCTCTCTGCGTGCGAAAAGCGAGTAACCCTCGCAAAACTTGAGGAAATCACCGACGAGATAGAGGCGGAGCTAAGAAGGAAAGAAACCGCTGAAGTTGACAGTAAAACAATTGGCAAGATTGTCATGAGGAAACTCCGAGCTGTCGACAAGATCGCATTCATACGCTTTGCCTCGGTCTACCAGGATTTCGAGAGCCTGGAGAGCTTCAAGGAAGTGCTTGAGAAGCTTGAAGACAAAAAATAATGGAGAATAGGATTGTTGATGATCATTGGTCTTACCGGCAAAAACGCGGCGGGAAAGGGAGAGGCGGCAGCGCATCTTGGGCGAAGGGGATTCTCCCTTTTTTCGCTCTCGGATGAGCTTCGGGAGGAGGCGACGCGTCAGGGACTTCCCCATGGAAGGGAAACGATGATACGCCTTGGCACGCAGCTACGGTCCAAGCACGGCGCCGGATACCTTGCCTCCAAGATCAATGAGAAGATCATGGCACTAAGAAAACAAGGAAAATCCGATTTTGTCATCGATAGCATACGAAGTCCGGGAGAAGTGAAGGAACTGCAAAAGAACAAGGATTTCACGCTTGTAGGAATCGAGGCAAATCCTGAGCTTCGCTTTGAACGCATGAAAAAAAGGGGGAGGGGAGGGGATGCCTCGACATTTGAAGAGTTCAATTCCCATGAGCAGAAGGAGAATACCTCCAACGCATCAGGGCAGCAGTTGGATGCGTGCCTTTCCATGGCGCAGAAGAAGGTCGAGAACAACGGCACACTTGATGAATTATACAAAAAAATGGATAAAGTTGCGGGTGGTTTCTAATGGCACGAATTAGCTGGGAAGAGTATTTCATGAACATCGCAAGGCAGGTAGCGACCAGATCGACCTGCGATCGCAAATTCGTGGGATCGGTTATCGTAAGGAACAAGACCATCCTCTCCACAGGATACAACGGATCGATAAGAGGCATGCCGCACTGCGATGAGATGGGGCACATGATGGAGAACGGCCATTGCGTGGGCACCATCCATGCCGAGACCAATGCTGTCCTTCAGGCAGCGCGAAACGGGGTTCGCATCGAGGATGCGGAGGTCTACATCACGGCATCTCCCTGCTGGCCATGCTTTAAGATGCTCGCGAACGCCGGCATCAAGAAGGTATACTACGGAGAATTCTATCGGGATGAGCGCATCTTCGAGGTGGC
>MHFY01000125.1:4022-5435 GCA_001805375.1 Omnitrophica WOR_2 bacterium GWA2_47_8
AGTGCTCATTGATAGGCACAAGGAGAAAGCCGAAGGGGAAGCCATGGATCTTCGCCACGGCCTGCAGTTCAAGGCGAATTCGCGCATCACTTATGGGGATGACTATGCGCTCTGCAAGGATGCGGAGATAGTGGTCATCTGCGCAGGCGCGCATCAGGAAAAAGGCGAGACGAGGCTTGATCTGGTGAAGAAGAATTCCATCATTCTCAAAGATGCGATTTCAGGAATCACAAAATACAACAAGGACTGCATCCTCATCATTGTCTCGAACCCCGTGGATGTCCTGACACGGCTCGCGATCAGGTATTCCAAATTTCCTGCGTCTCGCGTCTTTAGCACAGGAACGATGCTTGACACCGCGCGTTTTCGGTTCCTTCTCGGAGAGCATTTTGGAGTCTCGCCGGAGTCTGTCCATGCCTACATCCTTGGCGAACATGGGGACTCCTCGTTTGCGGTCTGGAGCGCCGCGAACATCGCAGGCGTGCCTCTTGTCCGATTCAAGGGCTACAACAGGAAAAAGATGGACGGGATCTACCTTCAGGTCAAGAATGCCGCATATGAAGTCATTTCCAGAAAAGGAGCGACGTATTATGCCATCGGCATCGTGATCTCTCGCCTTGTGAAAGCGATACTTTCAGATCAGAATCGCGTCTTTGCGCTCTCCACGCTTCTGAGGAATTACCAGGGCGTCTCTGATGTGTGCCTTAGCGTGCCTTGCATCGTGAACAGGGAAGGCATCAAGGAGCACATCGTGATACCGTTCAATGCCAACGAAAAGAAGAGGATGAAGGCCTGCGCATTAGTCATGAGGAAAGCGATCAAGGATGTCCTAGCTGGATGATTCTGCAATGGGGGATAAAACACCGAGAGGAGGATGAATATGAGCATAAAGCCAGGGAAAGTCGCGATCATCGGAGCGGGTTTTGTGGGCAGCAGCGCCGCGTATCAGATCATGGGGGACGGCTCTGCCACCGAGATCGCGCTCATCGACAAGTTCGCAAGCAAGGCGGAAGGAGAGGCGATGGATCTCAATCACGGCCTTGAATTCAAGCCGCACGCCAAGATAGTGGGGGGCGGAAGCTTTGATCTGTGCAATGATGCGGAGCTTATCGTGATAACCGCCGGAGCGAACCGAAAGCCAGGCCAGAGCCGCCTTGATCTGATAAAGATCAACGCCTCGATCCTTAAGGAAGTCATCGATGGCGTGATGCAGCACAACAAAGAAGCCATGATCCTTGTCGTCGCAAACCCAGTGGACATCATCACGTACCTTAGCCTTAGGCAAACCGGATATCCTTCGCATCGGGTGTTCGGAACAGGCACCATGCTCGACACTTCGCGCTTTAGGCATTTTCTTGGCGAGCATTTTCACGTGTCGCCGGAGAGCGCGCATGCGTATGTCCTTGGAGAGCA
>MHFY01000126.1:0-829 GCA_001805375.1 Omnitrophica WOR_2 bacterium GWA2_47_8
TACCGAAAGTTACGTCAAGTCCCGCATGTTAACGCAATCTTTTAATAGGCGTCCCCAGGAAGAATTAAAGCAGCTTGGACAGCGCATGAAAGAGATCCAGGCCCGGCTCCGCGAGATCGAGACGACCACCAAGGCGCTCATTGAAGAACGAAACAGAATCAGCAGTAAATAAAGAAGGTTATCGGGGTATCGGGGGATCCGAGGGCAGATTATCAGAATACCAGAGTATCGGGAAAATAATTTCTCTGATGTCCTGATCGCCTGATATTCTGCATGCTGATTTTCTGATCACCTGATATCCTTTTTATTTTTTGTGCTATAATCCATTCAATGCAATTCGCCCTTCTTTTAATACTTCTTCTTTCCTTGACCGCGTGTGCCAAATTATCGCACCTGCCGCAGCTTTTGACTTTAAAATCCATGAGCGAGAATAAGGACGCGCAGAAAAAGTATGTCAAAAAGGAAAATGAAGGTTTCGAAAAAGTGTTAGCCGCCTTTAACAGCGATACGCTTGGCCAATATCCTGATCAGGCGGCGGTGCTGAAGGAATTCGGGGAACCCTTGGCGCAAAAGAAGATCATCAAAGACGGGCAGGAAGTGGAAAAATGGGTTTACCGTTATTCGGTCAGGAGTTTTACATCAGAGAAGGTCCATTTATTCTTTAATGAAAAGCAAGAATTGATATCT
Source organism: Omnitrophica WOR_2 bacterium GWA2_47_8 (assembly GCA_001805375.1). Taxonomy (GTDB): domain Bacteria; phylum Omnitrophota; class Gorgyraeia; order Zapsychrales; family GWA2-47-8; genus GWA2-47-8. Next base: position 688 of record MHFY01000126.1, read on the forward strand.
TGGGAACATAAGCTTCCAGTTAAAAAATCAGAAACTGAGGAGGCAAAGCATGGCCCGATCCAACCAGAAACCCCGGCAGAAGTTGGACCCTAAGAAATACGAACTGACCCAAGAGACCCAGAAGAAAAAAGAGAAAGACTGG
>MHFY01000126.1:909-4398 GCA_001805375.1 Omnitrophica WOR_2 bacterium GWA2_47_8
TCAAGGCTTTTTTCCGCCTTCGGGCGCCAGTATTGGTGGCCGGGGGAAACCCGGCTGGAGATCATCATCGGTGCCATTCTCACCCAGAATACCAATTGGAAGAACGTCGAGAGGGCGATCATTAATCTGCGCAAGGCCAAGCTGCTGTCCTTTGATCCGCTTTTAAAAGTTCCGGCCAAAAAGTTAGCCCAGTTCATCCGCCCGTCGGGTTATTTTAATATCAAGAGTAAGCGCCTTAAGAATTTTATTAAATTTATCGAAAAAGATTACGGGGGAAGTTTAACGCTGCTGCAAAAACAGCCCATGGATAAACTTCGTATAGAATTCTTGTCGGTTAACGGCATCGGGCCGGAGACAGCGGATTCGATCCTGCTTTATGCCTTTGAAAAACCGATCTTTGTCATCGATGCTTATACAAAACGGCTATTTTATCGGTATGGGATCATCGGCAAGGACGTTAAATATGAAGACCTGCAGGAGATCTTTATGCAGCATTTAAAGGCAGACACGCAGATGTTCAATGAATATCACGCGCTTATCGTGAAATTAGCAAAAGAACATTGCAGAAGCAGGCCTCTTTGCGAAAAATGCCCTTTGGAAGATACGTGTCGGAAACGTTTTTAGAGCTTTTTTAGTTAGAGTTGGGAGTTGAACGTGAATGTGTTCGCGAATCGTTCTTGGCGCCGTTTCCAGGACAGCCAGGCGCGGCCGTAGGTGTTGATCCAATCAAGGGCGGCGGTCGCGAAACCGACCTCTTCGCCTTTTTTTTCGCTTTCCAGCCACTTATGTTTTCTGATCTCTTCTAAAGCTTCAGGGTCTTTTAAAAAAGCATATCGACTGTGGGGAATGTTCATTTTTGAGCTCCTTTATTTTTTAAAGCATGGAAATTATAACAAATAAATTTTTTCAATCAAGGATTGTTTTATCTATTTTATCGACGAGAAATTAAAATAATGGTTTTAAAGGTAAGAAAATATTCCCGGTGCATTTAAATATGATTAGTTTTACAAGGGGGATGTAACCCTTTATAATAAATACAAAGAATTATTTAAAAACAGGAGGATCAATAATGTCATACTGCCCTATCAATAGTCAGGAAACCTTGGTTTGTTTTGGTGTTAAGTTATTCCTTTTAGTCTGGATCGTATTTGTTCCCGTTGTTATTACCTCCCGATTAGAAAAGATCATAAAATTGTTGGAAGACAAAAAATAAGTAAGCAATAGCCAAGAAACAATAACCAAATAAATTATAAATTTCAATGAACAATCTTTGTGATTTGGTTATTGGAAATTGTTTGGTCATTGTTTCTTGTATCTTGGTTATTTATGCCTCATACCATCGCCCACATCGACATGGACGCCTTTTTTGCCGCGGTTGAGCAAAGAGATGATCCGTCTTTAAAGGGAAAGCCGGTCGTGATCGGCTCGGACCCTAAAGGCGGGAAAGGCAGGGGCGTTGTCTCCACGTGTTCTTATGAAGCCCGTAAATTCGGTGTCCATTCCGCCCAGCCGATCTCAACCGCTTACCGATTGTGCCCCCACGCTGTTTACCTGCCCGTTGATGGAGCAAAATACAAACAAGCCTCGGATGAGATCTTTTCAATCCTTTATGATTTTACCCCCGACATTGAGCCGATCAGTATCGATGAGGCGTTTTTAGATATCACGGGAAGTTATCATTTCTACAAAACACCTTACGCGACCTGTCAGAAAATAAAGGAAGAGATCCAAAAAAAGGTAAATTTAACCGCCTCGATCGGCATCGCGCCCGTAAAGATGGTGGCCAAGATCGCTTCTGATCTGTGTAAACCCGATGGATTATTGGAAGTAAAACCCGGCGAAATTCTTGAATTCTTGGCGCCGTTGCCCATTCGAAGGCTTTGGGGTGTGGGGCCGAAGACGCAGCAGGTCTTTGATGCGATGGGGATAAGAAAGATCGGTGAATTAGCGCAGATACCTTTAGCGAAACTCGTTAAACTCTTTGGCGAAAGCGGCAAACATTTGTACGATCTGTCACACGGCATCGATGAGCGGCAGGTTTCTGTTGATGAAGATGTCAGATCCGTGAGCCATGAGCACACTTTTGATACGGACACGGGGCAGGTGGATGAAATCCATGACGTGCTTTTGCATTTAAGTGAAAAGGTTTCGCGGCGCCTGCGCAAATATGAATTAAAAGGAAAGACCTTAAGCATAAAGATCCGTCTTAAAGGTTTTAAAACATATACCCGCGCTTTTACGTTCCCGGAGAAGACCAACTATGTGGATGACATTTACAAAAAAGCGAAAGAGCTCTTTGATGAATTTTATAAAAAGGACATGAAATTCCGTTTGGTGGGGGTCAGGGTCTCCAATTTTGAGGACCTGTATGTCCACGACAGCCTGTTCGAAGAGGAGAAGAGCAATAATAGAGTAGAGAAACTGCACAAGGCCATGGATGTGATCAAGGATAAGTTCGGCGAAGAGTCCATCCATCGCGGGATGTAGGTATCAAAAATTTGCTTTCCCCAGCTTTTTTCGGTATGATTGGTTTAGTTCTATTCCCCAAGAGAGGAAAAATTAATTCATGTCCGCCCTGATCGTGACCCTGTTGGTTGTTAATATTGTTTTAGTGATCGCCCTTTTGTTAAGATCCTCAAGTCAAAATAAAGACCAGGACCGCGTTGAACGTTTGATCCGTGAAGAGATCGGGCGCAACCGCGACGAGGTCAGTCGCAATTTAAACACCACCAGCCAAACCATTTCCAATCAGATCATTTCTTTAACTCAGATCAACGAACAAAAGTTGGAAAAAGTGCGCGATGCCGTTCAATCGGGCCTTAAGTCCATGCAGGACGATAACAGCCAGAAACTGGAAAAGATGCGTGAGACCGTGGATGAAAAGCTCCATTCTACCCTCGAAAAGAGGCTGGGTGAATCTTTTCAGATGGTTTCGGACCGTTTGGAGAAAGTCCATCAGGGATTGGGCGAGATGCAGACCTTGGCCTCCGGTGTCGGAGATCTGAAAAAGGTTTTAATGAATGTCAAGACCCGCGGGACATGGGGAGAAGTTCAATTGGCGAATTTGTTGGACCAATTATTGACCCCGGGGCAATATGCCAAGAATATCGCCACTAAAAAAGGAAGCCGTGATCCGGTTGAGTTTGCCATTAAGCTCCCCGGCCAGGACGGCCATTGTGTTTATCTGCCGATCGACGCGAAATTTCCTTTAGAAGATTATCAAAGATTAATTGACGCGCAAGAGTTGGCCAATATCCCTTTGATCGAAGAATTAAGCAAGGCCATTGAAGCCCGCATTAAATTAGAAGCCAGGAATATCCGCGAAAAATATATCGACCCGCCCAATACGACCGATTTCGCGATCCTTTTTCTGCCGATCGAAGGGCTGTATGCCGAAGTCCTGCGCCGGCCGGGGTTTTTTGAGCAGGTGCAAAGGGATTTTCGCGTGACCATCACCGGGCCGACGACGATCTCCGCTTTATTGAACAG
>MHFY01000126.1:4439-11165 GCA_001805375.1 Omnitrophica WOR_2 bacterium GWA2_47_8
CCAGTGAAGTCTGGTCGCTTTTGGGCACGGTCAAAAATGAATTCGGCAAGTTCGGCGATATCTTAAAGAAAACACAAGACCGCTTAAGGCAGGCCAGCGAAGAGATCGAATCCGCTGAAAAGAAATCCAGGACCATCATCAGCAAATTGGGTAAAGTTCAAGAATTACCAGGGAGCCCTTCCGAAGTTAATTTGATCGAAACCCCAGATATCGATGTCAGCGTTCAGTAATTTCTTCCCCACCAACGTCGTCACCTTTACCAGTGACCGTACCGTTAATTTTGCCATCGAAAAAAGCGTTCCATTTTCCGAGGAGCAGAAGAGATATCTTAAGTCCCAAGCCCCTTCCTTAAATTTAGACCACGTCTTTAACATCCGCCAGGTGCACGGCAACAAAGTCGTCGTGGCCAGCCTGGAAAATGTCAGGCACCGGATCGAACAGGCGGATGCCGTGATCACCAATACCCCGGATGTGGTGATCAGCGTTCGTACCGCGGATTGTGTACCTATTTTTTTATACGATTCTGAACATCACGCCGTTGGCCTGGTCCATGCCGGATGGCAGGGGACTCAGAAGACGATCGTCGTGCAAACGATCCGGATGATGAATAGCCTCTGGGCAACCCAGACCACCGAGCTTAAAGCCGCCTTCGGCCCCGCTATCCGCAAATGCTGCTATCAGGTAGGCGAAGAATTCAGGCGCTACTTCCCGCGGGAAACAGAAAAGCGCCCTACCGGTTTTTATCTGGACCTTGTTAAGGCTAACCATAGCCAACTGCTTTCATTAAGGGTCAAAAAGGAAAATATTTTTGACAGCCAAACCTGCACGCATTGCAGCCCACATCTGTTCTCTTATCGCCGGGAAAAAGACCAAGCCGGCCGCCTCATTTCGGTGATGATGTTGAAAAATTAAGAAACGAGCCTGAGACATTTCTCGGGAACGCTTGAAACGACCCAGCGCGTCGTTTCGGCGCTCGGGACCCGGCCTTTTCTCGTCCCCTACGGGGACACCGAGCCCGAAAAGGCCTAGGGTCACGTCCCTGCGAAATATTTCAGACTCGTTTTCTACTTTAAAGCAGGAATTTTATTTAGATTGGCGATGGGTGACCCGTAGGAGGGTTCCCGTCACCGGAACTTTTGTGAGGATGACGGGATACCGCAGGGGCAGGACCCATCGCCATAAATTTTTCTCCGAATCTCCAATCTTTTCTAGCACTTTTGTCTCTCCTTAAAAAAATTTGTCATTTCCCAGCTTATCGGGTATACTTTCTGCATTATTTCAGCGAAAGGTGTCTTCTCTAATACCCCTCATATGGCAGCCTATAGAAACCGCAGAAGTTTTAAAACCTTCACCCGCACAGTGTCCGTGCTGGTGATCTTCACTTTTGTTTTTGGTTCCCTATCTCCCCGTAGCAGTTACGCTCAAGTTATCCCGCAAACCATTTTAAATCTACCCGCTGCCGGGACCTTGATCGCCCGCAGCAGTGTCTACACGCCGGTCATTGTCACCGGCATCACCATCCATCCCGATAACCCGCTGCAATTCGATTTCATTATCAATACCGGAGACGATAATCTGCAGGGCGAAGCCCTGCAAAAAGAATCTCAAAAACTGGTCAGATATTTTATGGCCTCTCTGACCGTCCCTGAAGATGAGATGTGGGTCAATTTATCGCCTTATGAAAAAAACCGTATCATTGCCGACGGCCTTGGGCAGACGGACATGGGTGTTGACATGCTGGCCCAGGACTATCTTTTAAAACAGCTGACCGCGTCGCTCATCTATCCGGAAGATGAGTTGGGAAAAGAATTCTGGAAGAGGGTTTATAAACTCGCCTGGGATAAATATACGACCACCGAGATCCCGATGGATACGTTCAACAAGGTATGGATCGTGCCGGATAAAGCCTCTGTCTATGTGCACGGCACCAGCGCGTTTGTGGTGGGGAGCCATTTGAAGGTGATGATGGAACAGGATTACGTAGCGTTGAACAAGAATAAAGACAACGCGGAGTCCCAGGTCATCGCTTCTGATGACCGCGGGATTTCCACAATTTCTTCTCAAATTATCCGGGAACTCATCATTCCTGAATTAGAAAGAGAAGTGAATACCGGCAAAAATTTCGCCAACCTCAGGCAGATATACCATTCCATGATCCTCGCCACCTGGTACAAACAAAATTTAAAAGAGAGTTTTCTTGGCCAGGTTTATATGGACCAGAACAAAGTGGATGGGATCGATATTGATGACAAAGAAATGAAGCAAAAAGTTTATGACCGATATCTGGAGGCCTATAAAAAAGGTGTTTATAACTTTATAAAAGAAGATTTTGATGAATCCAGCCAGCAGATGATCCCCCGAAAATATTTTTCCGGCGGAGTGGCCTTAGACAAGATAGGCAGAGTTAACCCCGTTACCGCACTGCCGGCGGGTTGGCTGGCGCAAGAACAGCGGCAGCCGCATGTCACCGGCGGCGTGAGACTGGATGGCCTTGGGGGAGGCACCACCGACTCCGATGAGGGGATTCAGATAACAGGCCGGCATTTTTCTCCTGGATTCCCCGCAGGATCTTTTCAACAAGGACGGGCATTGAGGCCAGATGATATAAAATATATTCGCGACCGAGTAAGGCATACTAATGGTGAGGTGCGGGGGCTTTTGGAAGAGGCGCAAAAGAACGGTGTTGAATTATCGATTACAGGACATTTAAGAGGTGTGGATGGCCCAGGCTCATCTTTAGATTTACCGGAATTTCAAAAAGCACTCACCGACATAGGTGTGGCTGATTTTGATAACCTTCCTTCGACCCCCACTATTGCCAGCAAATTTACCGCCAAAGTCAGATTTGAGAAAACAGATAATCCCGGCGAAGTTATTTATGTGGCTCCGGATTACGGGATCACCGAGGATAATCCGTTAATCTTTTCTTCCGATGTTACATTAACTCAGAATGGAAGAACACCCAAAGAACAGCGGGATGCCCCAGGATATATTTTTAGAAATATATTTGGTTTGTCGGGTGTGAAAATCACATTGGAGAGCATCTCTCCCATGGCCTTGGCCGGAGGGATGGAATCTTCCAATATTTTTAACACCGCCCTGATCGCCGCGGCGAGCATGCTTTCCGGAGCTGATCTATCCGAAGCGGAAATTTTTAATTTGGCGGTGAAACTGGAGAATGATGAGTTCGGCGGATTGACCGGTGGTCAAGGACATTTGTCAACTTTATTAGGAGGAGCTTATCGCCACATCTGGACATCGGGCGTTAAGGATGCGGGTGGTAATTTTGTTAATCCGTATTCTGCTGTTTCAGTACCGTTATTGAGCGACGATGCGCTTGATTCTATCGAGAACCATATGATGCTTGTCCAAGCTGGAAAAAATTATGTGAATGGAAAGGCTGAGGTCGCCAGGACCGCGGCGTTAATTAATTACATGTGGACCGATCTTTTACGCGACAATGATGAAGTTGGATTTCCATTACATAAAGAAAAATTGGGCTTAACAGCACAGTATACAAAGGCTTTGAAGGAAGGAGATTTTAAAACGGTCGCCCAGGTAACCATAAGATATGTAGAGATACGCGATGCGTTAGTAAAACGGTGGCTTTCTCTTATGCTGGACGCGCGTAATGGTTTGGCTGTGCCAGAGTATGCAAAAACATATGCGGCTAAAGTATTTGATTCCAAACATGCAGAATATAAAGATTATCAAGTCATCCGGGATATTTATCAAGGGCAGGGAGGAGAGGCAGCTTTGAGATCCAGCCGTCTTTATACTTTGGGGCCGATAGCGGATTTGGTGGAAAAAGCAAAAGCACAAGGCATCGCTGTTATGCCGCTTGGTGCCGGCGGGCCAGGAGCTAATTTGATCGTCATTGATCCTCAGGGAACAGAACATTTAAGAGATTTCTTAAAAGCTCAAGGGTTAGAAAATATAGATGAAGATAAGGCGCGAGAGGTCATCAGGGGAACAGGAACGTTAAAAGGATTTATGAAATTTGAAGTCGGCCGCGAGCCGATGCAGTTTGCAGGATTCAATACATTGTCGGGCGTGAAGGCACTGGAATTACCAGGTTTAAAGACCATGGCAGGTGCGGATGTAAATTTAGAATCCAACCGCACGACGGGGCTGGCGGGTGGCACCACAGAATCCGACACAGGAATTCAAGCTCCGCGTGTTTTACAAAAGAAAGATATTCCGACATTCAAAAGCATCGCCGAACGCGCCCTTTGGCTGTCCACGCGGATGATCGATGAAGCGAACCTTTCCAAAAATAAAGAAGATGTCGGTGTCGGCGGGCACCAGGCCGCGGCCGCATCATCGTTGCACATTATTCTCGCGCTAGAACTTTTTGCCATGAACGGCCAGGATTTTGTGGCGCATAAACCGCATTCCGGGCCCGTGTATCACGCGATCCAATATCTTTTGGGGAATCTCCCCGAAGAGGCGCTGTATCGCCTGCGTGAAAATGCTATTTCGCCGGATTACAGCGTACGTTTACAGCAGGCATTTAATGCCCTGCCTCAGGCCGCTCAAGCCGCATTTAAGGATTTTCAAGAAGAACTTTTAAAAGACCTGCCTGAAACAGCCAAGACTGACCTTAAAAAGATCGGCTTGCATTCTTATCCCGGCATGGCTGACTCTGACGGGGTTTTAGTCCCCACCGGTTCAGTTGGATTAGGGCCGGCGGCCACCATCGGTTTAGCTGTAGCTCAAAAGTGGATGAGAGATCACGGTTATAAAGTTCCGGACGCGCATTATTATGCGGTTGTCGGCGATTCGGAATTTGGCGAAGGCAACTATCAGGAAATTCTCCCTCTGGCACAGCAATTCGGTTTAGATAATGTCACTCACATTGTGGATTATAACCGTCAGTCCCTGGATGGGAACACTCAAGGCTGGCGTCTGCAAAATATCAAAGACCGTTACGCAGCCAACGGTTGGAAGGTCATTGAATTAAAATGGGGACGGAAGATCAAGACTGCGTTTAGAAGAAAAAACGGCGGGCAAATGTTTAAAAAAGTCATGGACGAGTTGCCCCAGGAAGAGTATCAGGATGCGACAGCGAAAAACGGCAAAGAGATCCGGGATTATTTAGTTTCAAAGAACTCACTATTGCAGGGATTTTTACAACAATACGATGATGATCAGGTTTATGAATTATTTATAGACCTAGGCGGGCATGATTTGCAGGAATTAACTTCGGCGCTAAAAGAGGCGAAAGAAAGCAAACAGGCGGTCGCGATCATCGCCCATACCATCAAGGGCTGGGGTTTAAAACCGATGATCGGCAAGCCCGGCAATCACTCCCAGCGTCTTCAGCCGCAGGAATTAGCACAATTGCAGAAAGAATTAGGGATCAGCGATGATAAACCATTCCCGAATTTTCAGGATAAGCCAACAGAGAAAAGTGTTTTCGATGCCTTAAGTGCCCGGCTTCAAAAAGACCGTGGCGCCGCCCAGGAGATTTTAAGAACGAATTCCAACGCGCAAGCTGAATTAGGCTCAGCTCAACTGCCGCAAAGAATCACGCCCTCGGCCCCGGCCGGTTTAATGAACGTTTCGTCTCAAGTGTGGTTCGGTTATATCATTTCTAAATTGCGCGGCATCGCTCAAAAGCCCGAGGCAGAATTGACCGACGAAGAACGCGTTTGGTTGCCGATCGCCAAACGGATCGTGACGATCTCGCCGGATGTGGCCACCTCGACCGGCGTGGGGAAAAAAGGAAAGCTCATCGGCTATAGCCCGGAAAACCCGGCAGACACTCATATTCGTGTCGGTATTGAAGAGATGAACGCGGTCACGCTGGGTGCCGCCATCGGTAAAATGAAGGATTTTATGGGCCAGCCGATGTTGCCCATCGTTACCATCTATGACATGTTCCTTTTTCGCCGGGCGTTGGACCCGGCTTTTTACGCGCAGTATTGGAATTCCCGCTTGATGCTTGTCGGTACACCGGGCGGTTCCACCCTTTCTCCCGAGGGAGCCCAGCATCAATCCAATATCGAACCCGTCATTGCCGGTAATCTGCCGAATTTTATCGGCTGGGACCCGGCCTTCGCCGTTGAATTGGAATATATCATGGCGGAGGAATTTAAAAGAACGCTGGCGAATGATTACGAAGGACGTAACGTCGTGTATCTGCGAGGAACGACCTTGGACCAGGACCGGAAAGAATTACCCAAGCGCCTCGCCCAGCAAAAACGTTTCGCAGGGCAAGATATCTCGGAAAAAAATATGCCGCAGGAATGGCAGGAGGATATGCTCAAGGGCGGGTACCGTTTGGTGGATTACACAGGCTATGAAAATTATGACCCGAATGAAAATGTCGTTAATATTGTCACGGCCGGGGCCATGGTCAAAGAAGCGCTCAAGGCCTCGGATAAATTATTGGAACAGGGGATTTACGCCAACGTCATTGTGGTCACGAGTTCGTCGCTTCTGCATGGTAATTTGGGCCGCAAAGACGATTATCAGCATTTAAAGAAATTGATCCCGGTCAGTGAAACTATTTTTACTCCAACCATTGCGGTGGCGGATGCGGCGCCGGACTATCTGGCGCAGATCGGAAATATTGTCGGATTGAATCTCGGCATGGGCGTTTTAGCTTTGCGTAAAAATGGCGTGTCCACCCGCGGCACGGCCCGGACTTATGTTCATCAGGGGATCTCTTTTGTCAATATCGCCGAGACCGCTCAGGCTGAGCTTGACCGCCGGGATATG
>MHFY01000126.1:11178-22183 GCA_001805375.1 Omnitrophica WOR_2 bacterium GWA2_47_8
ATTGGAAAAAAATCGTGCCAGAAGTGCCTTACAAGAAAGCATCCACGGTGGAATATTATTGAAAAGAATTGAAGCGAATGACAAATCTGGTGTTCAGAATATGCTTTCTACGCTTCAGAGAAAATTAGACGAGCGCGATAAGGGAGTGGTCAAATTTGATACGGTCAGTCACCTGGAGAGATTGCTCCTCGTCCATTTTTCGGATTTAGAGGAAAAGGTTGTTTATTATGGGGACATAGCATTATTAAGCTATTTGTTAAAGGAAGAGACATTGCCTGTGTTATTAAAGGCTTTAGCTAATGGTCAATTGACCGATGAGGCAAGGCGGAAAGGGTTAGTTGCGGCTCAAAAGCATGAAGCCTTTAGGGGTATTGAAGAAACCGTGTTGAGACAAGAGTTAGAAATCGCATACGCAAATTTACCCATTATCATCGATGATATCGTAAAGGATGGGAAAAATATATTAATTACGCTGATTGAAGTCAAAGCCCGACGAGCAAGAGCCAGATGGATGAGGGGTATGGTTAGTCAAAGTGATGATCCAGAACTTGTGAGCGGTGTTATTGACTGGGCTATGAAGAAGGCAGGCACCACTTTTACTGATTCTCGTGCGGAGCTGGCCCGGTTGTTAGGAGTATCCTCGTCTTTATTGAAAGAGATTTTTTCCGAATTTGATATACATACCAACCCAACACGAGGTCGCCCCACCACCGACTCCGATACGGGGGTGGGAGCACCATTAAAGCCGTTAAGATTTGCGACATATCTTGCCCCTGCCTGGAAAATTGCGACGATCAAAGGTCATGATTATTCTGTTTTTAGATTGCCGGATCAAAGCCAAGTTATTCTTAAATATTTTAAAAGGATAGTGGCTGGGGCATGGCAGATACCTACGTCAGCTTTGAATAGTCGCGCCGCTTATGAACTGAGTCATTTTTTGGGTTTTTCGAGAATCAATGCAAGCCAAATATATGCGGAAGAAGAAGGATCGTTCGGTGCAGTAGAAGAATACTGGGGCAATTCGGATTTAGCTGAAGAAAGTTTTGGGAGCGAACTATCAAAGGCAGTGGATGTTGTCACAGCTCTAAGATCTCAGGCTGACAATTATGGGCAATATGTGAAGATTTTTGGAAAATCTTTGGTTGAGGGAGATGTATACAGGTTGTTTGCTAATCACTACGATGATTCATATAAGCCAACAAATATTCGTGTCGGTGTCGATGCCCAAGGGAACCCGGAAATTCGTTGGATTGATCACGATGGGGCATTTGCGCCGGACTTCTCAGATGAGCCTTTGACCCAAGATCAGGTTTTGACGTATCTGAAACATCGATCCGCTTTCATTAAGGAGTATGCTTCGGAACTTGTCGATAAGATTGCGCAATTGTCTGATAGTGATATTGAAAAAATATCGGAGAATGTTTATGGTGATGAAACCAGAGGATTGTTGAGAAATAAAATGTTTGAGAACGGTGCATCGGAATCAGAGGTCCAGCGAACTTTGCAGTCGTTGGAAAGATTCCGAATGATTTTTATCCGGCAGGCTAAAGAGCGGAGGGAGACGTTTAGCAAATTTTTAGCATGGACGAAAGAAGAAGCCCCCGGCGGTATCGACTTCAATGCGAAGATGATGGATATGAAGGTCGGCGGGGAGGCGCAGAAAATAAGATTTACCGTGCCGCGAGGAACACTTCCGAATATCAACGTCAATGGTTTTTCTCCGGTCATCATCAATATCACGCCGGTCCCTAATTTTATGCTTCTTTTGGGACTCTCCACTGAAAAACAGCCGCAGCAGGTCTCATCGTTAAATTAAGAAAATATATGGCATAGGAAAAAACTTAGAACGCGGGTCCTGGTCATCATATAAAAAAAGATTGAGGCTTAGCTGGGTTATCATTCGCTCAGACAGTCCTCGCACCGCAGCTTTTTCTGGGATTTCTAGTAAGAAAGCTTGCGGGCTGCGGAACTCGCTCGGTGATAACCTAGCTAAGCCCCTGTGTATTTTATTCAAAGACTTTAAAAACGGGTGGCGCGAGATGGGGCCCCCACCGCCCGCACTTTTGGAGGACGGTGGGGCGATCGAGCGGCAGGACCCGTTTTTAAAGCACAGACCCATCACCATGAATTTTTCTATACTTGAAAATTAGTTTATTCTCTTTATAATACGAAGATTGTGAAGCAACCCAGTAAACATATTATTGCCTTTGTCACCACGGCGGATAAAGAAGAAGCCAGGAAGATCGCCGGGCATTTAATTGAAAAGAAATTGGCCGCCTGCGTGAATATCGTCAGCGGTGTTGGATCCATCTATTGGTGGGAAGGAAAAGTTGATACTTCGCAAGAGGTTTTGATGGTCATTAAAAGCCAGTCCAAGCTTTTTACAAAAATAGTTTCCGCGGTTAAACAGTTGCACAGCTATCAGTGCCCTGAAATTATCGCTCTGCCGATCGCGGCCGGGCAGAAAGATTATTTAAAATGGATCGATGATTCGATAAATCGAAAAGATAAAGGATGACACAGATCAAAAGGCAGGATTGCACAGATAAAATCTGCGTAATCCGTTTTTAAAATCTGTGTAATCATATCAGGATTTTAATTACAGAAAGGGAAAGTAAAATGCCGAGTCTGCGTAAAATTTTTATGGCCGTGTTATTTATTTCATTATGCGCCGTCCGTTTCAGCCATGCGGAAGGCGAATCGTTGTTTATGATGGAGAACCCGTTGATCGGCGAAAAGGCCCCGGAATTTAAATCCAAAAATCTTCAAGGCAAAGAGGTCAATCTCATTCAATTAAGAGAAGGCAAAAGCACGATCGCCTTTTTCTGGGCGACCTGGTGCCCGCATTGCCGGGAACAATTAGGGAAGCTTGCGAAAGCTCAAGAGGATTTCGCGCAGAAAGGGATCAAGGTCATCTTAGTCGACGTGGGTGAAGAAGCCTCGCAGGTCAAGCCTTTTGTTGCAAAGAACAAGATAGGTTTTGATGTGGTCCTGGATGAGAATTCAGAAGTGGCTGAGAGCTACAACATTATCGGGGTCCCGACGTTTTTCTTTATTGATAAAGATGGTACGGTGCGGGCGGTGGAACATTTCTTGCCGGAAGATTATTCAAAATATTTCGGTAACGGATAGGGTTACGATGCCGGTTTCGGTTTTCGGTTAAGGCTATGTCCAGACGATAACGTGGCCGTTAGACGAAACGGGTTTCGTAACTGTGACCGACAGCCGTTAAATTACTGTTTTTGGTTTTCTTTGAGTTTCTGCAGGTTGTCTTTGAGGTTGGCCTTCAAACGAAGCTGGGTCAAATATTCGTTAAACATTTTGTTCTTCTTCTCCTCCAGCAGTTGTTGTTTTAAACTCTCCTTGGTCGTCTCGAATTGTTTTTCATCCGGAGCGGTATAAGACGCTAAATGTAAAATAGCGTAACCTTTCAATGTCTCAACGGGATTGTCGGCTGTCTTTTTGTTTTCCGACAGGCTGAAGGCCTCTTTTTCGAATTCTGGGGAAAGCCCGATCGTCGGCAAATATTGCCCGCGGATAAAATCCGGCGTCTGTTCCACGGTAAGGTTTAAGGACCTTGCAACATCCGCAAAATTATCCTGTTTGGGGTTGATCTTATTTTTTATGTCCGCTAAAAATTTTTCGGCCTGTTCTTTGGCTATTGTTTTCGCTTCATTTAAAGCGACGGTCTCGATGACCTTTTCTTTGGCTTCCGCAAAGTCAGGCACATAGGCGTCGCGTTTTTTCTTTAATTTCAGGATATACCATCCCTTGTCGGTGGCGATGGGTTCGGTGATCTCATCTTCTTTAAGCTGAAAGGCCTGGTGGAGAAGCTCATACGACCAGCCGATCTGCAGATTGGGCTGTTCCTGGCTGAAAAATCCGGTCACGCCGACGACTAAATTATTTTTTTGCGCGACCTGGTTGATATCTTTGGTTTTTTGAAGCTCCAGATAGGCTTCGTTGGCTTTGCGGCCGATCTCATTCTTTTGGGCCTCTAAATCAGGGTCGGGCGTTTGGTTGGGCGCTTCCGCGGGCGCGGAAGGAAATTCAAAGGCCAGGTATTCGATATTGATCGCCGCCGGCAAATAGAATTCATTTTTATGCTCTTCGTAATATTTTTGGGCTCTTCCTTCGTCAACGGTGACCTGATCTTTGTAATTTTCAGTGGGGATCAGGGCAAAATCGACTTTGACGCGTTCGTTTTGGGTCTTGAATTTGTCAAAGATCTCATCGTCCGAAACCGTAATAGGGAAGGTGACTTGTTCGTAGAGTTTGGTGATCATCAGCGAATCGCGCACGCCTTCTTCGAAGTCACGGGCGGTGATCTTGAGGATCATCCGTAAGATATCATCATACAGCAGGGAATCGAACTGGCCGTCACGCTTAAAAAAGGCGTATTTTTTTTGGATCGTATCTACGACCTCTTGGTCATTGATCTTGATCCTGCGTTTTTTGGCTTCATGAAGAAGGGTCAGCCGGTCCCAGGTTTCGGATTCTAAATTAAGGAAGGGCTGAAAGCGCGAATAATTTTCTCCGTAGGTAATGATCGCCTGGATGTTGGCGAAGCGGTAGTTTTGGTTGAACTCATCCAAAGAGATGCTTTTACCGAAGATCTTGCCGGCGTAAATATTGCTGTCGGTCCCGGTTAAAAGGTAGGCGGTGCCGAAAAAGCCGAAGGAGATAATGATGACAATGGCGACGGCCCAGAGGACCTTTTTAGCAACGCCTTTTTTGCGCAGGATTTTTAGCATAATTTATTTTTTCCTAAACCCCGTTAGGGAACTTTATTCTCTAACGGGGTAAATTTTGGCACATTATAGTCGGGAATTTAGGCTTTGACAAGGTTTTTTTCCTAACCATTTGCCGCATCAAAGGTTTAAGTATATACTTGTTGTAGGGAAAAAGCACTTTACAACCCAAAGGGGCAAAGGTATAATAACCGCCTATTAAAAAAGTGATAAGCGGTAAGTGGTAAGGGATAAGAGGAAAAGCCTTTTAACTTACCACTTAGCACTTAGCACTTACCACTCAATATGAAAAAGTTAAAACTCGGTTTACCAAAAGGAAGTTTGCAGGACGCAACGGTCAAGGTCTTTGAAAAGGCAGGATTCAAGATCTATCTTTCCAGCCGTTCGTATATTCCGGTCATTGATGACGCGGAGATCGACCCTATGCTGTTAAGGGCCCAGGAAATGTCCCGCTATGTAGAGGAAGGCGCCTTGGACTGCGGGATCACCGGATATGACTGGGTCGAAGAAAACGGCTCTAAGGTCGAGACATTAGCGGATCTGGTTTATGCCAAACAAAGCTCGGTCAAGGTGCGATGGGTTTTGGCGGTGCCGGAAGATTCATCGGTAAAAACGATCAAAGATCTCAAGGGCAAGCGGATCGCGACGGAATTAGTGAACGTCACCAAAAATTATTTGAAGAAAAATAACGTGAACGCCGAGGTGGAATTCAGCTGGGGGGCGACCGAGGTCAAGGTGGCCACAGGATTGGTGGACGCGGTGGTTGAGTTGACCGAAACCGGAAGCAGCCTTCGGGCGCATAAACTTCGCATTGTATCGACGGTCTGTGAGTCCATGACCCAGTTTATCGCCAATAAAAAGGCTTCCCAGGATCCCTGGAAAAAGCAAAAGATGGACCAATTGGTCACGCTTTTAAAAGGCGCTATCGCCGCCAACAATATGGTGGGATTGAAGATGAACGTTGAGAAGGTTAATTTAAAAAAAGTTTTAGCCTTGCTGCCGTCCTTGAAAAACCCGACGATATCCGAGTTGAGCCAAAAGGATTGGGCCGCCATTGAGACGGTCATTGATGAGTCGAGTGTCCGTAATCTGATCCCGCAGCTTAAAGGTGCAGGGGCTCAAGGGATCATTGAATATCCGTTAAACAAACTTATATATTAAAGGGGGCATACGTATGCCGTGCGGCAGAAAACGAAAACTACGCAAGATCCGAACGCACAAACGCAAGAAACTTCGTAAGGCGTTGCGTCATTTGAAGAAGAGAGATTGGGCTTAATTTAGGCCGGTTTTTTTGGGGCGGCTCTCGCGCTTAGCGAGAGCCGCCCAAAGATCACTTCAGTTGTAAAGGGGTGTCCTATGGTTAAAAAAATGAAAAGATCACTTCCGGGAGTTATGATCTCATTACTCGCGGGGGGCGTATTTTTTTCATCCGCTGTGCTTGCCCAGGACGTCCAGGTTGCTCCCTCCGAATCCTTATCCAGCTACATCATGGGTACTATTTATGAGCAGTACGGCCAGACAGAAGAGGCTGTCTTGGAATTCGAGAAAGCCAAAGAGCTCGACGATAATAACCATAATATCTATTTTAAACTCGGTTCCAATTACGCCCGTCTGGGCCGTTTAAAAGAGGCCATCGAAGCCCTTAAATATGTGATCAAATTAAGGCCGACGGAACTGCAGGCGCATTATCTTTTGGCCCTTGTTTATTCGACTCAAAAGGATTACACCAAGGCTGCCTCTGAATACGAGATCATCCTCAAATCCCTGGCGAGTGATGAACCCGACAATATTGAGATCTACGGTTATTTAGGTCAGCTGTATTATTCGCAAGGAAAATATCAAGAGGCGATCGAGCAGTTTGAAAAGATACTCTCCCTCGAACCTAAAAATGCCAACGTGATGTATCTATTAGGTTCGCTTTATCTGGAAGTGGATAAACGCACCGAGGCCCTGAATTTATTTTTAAAGGCGGTTGATATCGATCCGGAACACGACGGCTGCCTCAATACCTTGGCTTACCTTTACGCCGAGGAAGGGATAAATCTCGATGACGCTTTGAGTTTTATCAATCGCGCGCTGGCCATTGATCCAGATAACGGCGCGTATCTGGATAGCCTAGGCTGGATCTATTATAAAAAAGGTGAGTATCCCGAGGCCTTAAAACATCTCCAAAAAGCGGATAGCATCCTTCATGACCCTGTTATCTATGAACATATGGGAGATGTCTATTTCGCACTCCAAGAGCCGGACCAAGCCAAAAAGAATTGGGACCGTTCGCTAGAATTGCTGCCCGATCAGGAAAATGTCCTCAAGAAAATTACCCAATTGCAGGAAAAAGTTTCGGTCCAGCGTTCAAAAAGCCAATAATTGCCATCGCACGCCTTTGATGTCTCGCCATAAAACATTACATCTCCATTCACCTGCCAAATTAAATCTCTATTTAAGGGTCCTCAACAAAAGAAAAGACGGGTATCACAACATCGTGACGCTCTTTGAGCGTATCGATCTGTTCGATGTTTTGACATTCCGTTGTAATGCGGGCGGAGGGATCAAGATCTATTGTGACCATCCGGATGTCCCGAAGGGTGCGAAGAATCTGGTCTATAAAGCCGCGCAAATGTTAAAGAAGGAGCATCGTGTCAGCGCGGGTGTCGATATCCGGATCAAAAAACAGATCCCGGTAGCCGCGGGTTTGGGAGGAGGTTCCAGCAATGCGGCAACGGCACTTTTGGCGCTAAACCGTTTGTGGCGGTTATCGTTAACTCAAAAAGAGCTTTTAGGGTACGCGAAAAGGATCGGCGCGGATGTCGCCTTTTTCATACATGATTGCCGTTGGGCGCTGGGAGAAGAGCGGGGAGATGAGATCCGCAGAATTCCGCTAAAAACCAGGCTTTGGCACATCCTCGTTGTTCCGCGGATCAAGATGTATACCAAGGCGGTTTACGAGGCTTTTCAGCCGGCCAAAACTGATATAACTTATCGAAAATCCGAGGGTTACAGCACCGGTCCGGTCCCAAGGAATTTGTTGACAAACCAAAAGCAGAATGTTAATATTCTAATCCGCCATTTAAGGCAAAACGACCTTAGAGGAGTAGGACAGTTTATTTTAAATGATTTAGAATCCAGTAGTTTTCGTCTCTGTTCAAATTTAAAAGAGTTAAAAGAGACGGTCCTAAATCACGCGCCTTTAGGGGGGCTTCTTTCGGGAAGCGGGCCTTCGATCTTCGGCTTGGTCAAGACAAAGAAAGAGGCTGAGAAGATAAGGTCAGTCTTAAGAAAGAAGTACAGTCAGTCCTTCGTCGTAGGCAGCCTTTAGAGAGGAGTTTGATATGGAGATCACAGAGATCCGTGTATTCATCAAAGAAGGGCAGGATAAGAAGTTAAAAGCTTATACGACAGTGACATTTGACAACGCCTTTGTGGTTAGAAATATTAAAGTTATCCAGGGATCGAGCGGCCTGTTCATTGCCATGCCTTCCCGAAAAGTAAAGCACCCATGCCCCAAGTGCAGTTTTAAAAATGAAGCGGGCAGCAAATTTTGCAATAAATGCGGCGGTGGCTTGCCGGTCGTGGAGCAGCACCAGCCCGTTGATACAAAAGCAGAACATCGAGATATAGCGCATCCTATCACCAAAGATTTTCGTGAATATCTGCAGTCGAAGATCCTGGATGCATTTAAAAAAGAAGTAGAGAGTGGAAGTCCTTCCAAGGGTGCTTCCGATCACCATGATGACGAGTGAGATTTACTCTTTTGGTTTGGGCCTTCTGGCGCCAAACCATCCTTTAGATCGATTATTTAAGGGATTAATTTGCCCGGTGGTGTAATCGGTAACACAGCAGAATTTGGATCTGCTTTTCCAGGTTCGAGTCCTGGCTGGGCAGTACTTCGACTCGCCCTGCCGGCTCGCTCAGTACAAGTGGAGAAGTATTTAGGCGAGGAGAAGTAATCCGATTGGCTCTATGTGCTGATTTTTCCTTGTATGGCTTTTAGAGGAAATCAGTACTATCCCAATTTCATCTCTTGGGACAATTGAGGAAAATTGGGATGAAAGATTTAAAGACAATTATTTTGGCTGCCGGAAAAGGGACCCGCATGCGATCGGGTCTTCCGAAGGTATTGCACCCGATCTGCGGCCAGGCCATGATCCAATATGTTTTAGATCTCAGCCGTAGGGTCGGTTCTTTGAAAACATACGCCGTGTTGGGCCATAAGTATCAAGAGGTGAAAGCTTATTTAGGCAAGAACGCTGAAATCGTTCTTCAGAAAAAACTTCTTGGGACCGCCGACGCGGTGAAATACACAGAGCGTTATTTAAAGAATCATAAAGGCCATGTCCTTATTTTATGCGGCGACACGCCGTTGTTAAGGGAAGAAACCGTGAAGAGGTTGCTGCGCAAACACCGGGCCTCTAACGCGGCCTGCACGCTGTTAACGGCCGTCGTGCATGAGCCATTTGGTTATGGACGGATCATCAAGGGGGAGCATGGCGAGGTCCTGGCGGTCCGCGAAGAAAAGGATGCCAGCGACTTTGAGCGGAACATCGCCGAGATCAACGTGGGCGTGTATTGCTTTAAAGCCCCTGAATTATTCAAAGCCTTAAAGTTGGTCAAGGCCAACCCGAAGAAAAAGGAATTTTACTTAACGGACATTATTGAGATTTTCAGAGAACAGAATTTGGAGGTCGTGGCGGTTGAGGCCGAGGATGCGAGAGAAGGATTGGGCGTCAACAGCCGAGAAGATCTGGCGTTTGCCGAATCGGTCCACCGGGGAAGGATCTTAAAAAGATTGATGGACGCCGGGGTGACGATCGTTGCCCCTCAAACAACTTATATTGACAGTGATGTCAAGATCGGACAGGATACGGTCATAAAACCTTTTACCGTGATCGAGCAAAATGTGCGGATCGGCAAAAATTGTTCGATCGGGCCGTTCGCGCGGATAAGGCCGGGGACACGGATCGCGGATGCGGTTGAGATCGGGAATTTTACGGAAGTATCGCGGTCACGCCTTGATAAAAGAACGGTCATGAAACATTTTAGCTTTTTAGGCGACGCGCGGGTCGGATCGTCGGTTAATATCGGAGCGGGCACGGTCACGGCGAATTATGACGGTCAAAATAAGAACGTGACACAGATCAGCAGCAATGCGTTTATCGGTTCGGATTCGATTTTGGTCGCACCGGTACGGATTGGAAAAGGGGCCACAACGGCCGCCGGGGCGGTGGTGGTTAAGAACACACGCGTGCCGGACGGCGGACTGGTCATGGGAATTCCGGCAAGGATCATAAAAAGGAAGAAATAGCTATGAATGGGATGGCCATCTTTTGTGGGAATGCTAACAGGAAATTAGCGGAAGATATATGCAAATCATTGCATGTTCCTTTGGCAGAAGTTTTGATCGGGCGTTTCAGCGAAGGCGAGATCAGGGTCAAGATCCAGGAGAATATCCGCGGGCGGGATGTTTTTATTATCCAGCCCACCTGTCCTCCGACCAACGAGAATTTAATGGAGTTATTGATCTTGATCGATGCGGCCAGGCGGGCGTCGGCCAATCGTATCACCGCTGTGATCCCCTATTACGGTTACGCGCGTCAGGATAGAAAAGATCAGCCGCGGGTCCCTATCACCGCCAAGTTAGTGGCGAATCTGATCGTTTCCGCCGGAGCCAATCGTATTTTGACGATGGACCTGCACGCCAATCAGATCCAGGGGTTCTTTGATATTCCGGTCGATCATTTGTACGCGATCAACGTCCTTTGCGATTATTTTAGCAGTAAAAGATTGAAGAACCCGGTCGTGGTTTCGCCGGATGTGGGCGGGATAAAAATGGCCCGCGCTTACGCGAAGCGTTTATCGGCGGGTTTGGCGATCGTGGATAAAAGGCGTATCAGCCCCGAGGCGACGGAGGCCATGCATATTTTAGGCGAGGTCACGGGGAAGACCGCCGTTATCGTGGATGATATTGTGGCCACGGCAAGCTCGATCATCGAGGCCATTGATACGTTAAGCAAGGAAGGTGTTAAAGATGTTTATGTCGCGGTCAGCCACGGGATCTTGTCCGGTGATGCCTTGGAAAGGATCCGCAATTGTAAAAATTTAAAAGAAATTGTCATAACGGACAGTATCCCCTTTACCAAAGGAAAAGAAAACCCAAAGATAAAAGTGGTGAGCATAGCTCCGCTTTTGGCGGAGGCTATCCACCGAACTCATAATGAAGAATCCATAAGTTGTTTATTTGACGAAACGAGGTGAAA
>MHFY01000126.1:22195-28862 GCA_001805375.1 Omnitrophica WOR_2 bacterium GWA2_47_8
AGATCAAGTTAGACGTGCAAGTGAGAGGAGAGAAGGAGGTCGGACGGCAAAACATCAGAGGTTTACGGCGCGATAACTTTTTCCCGGCGATCGTTTATGGCGGGAGTAAAAAACCGACAGCCATTAAGGTCAATCGAAAGACATATGAAAGTATCATGCGTCATCACCGCGGTGAACACGTGATCTTTCAGTTGAACATCCTGGAAGGGGAAAAAAAGCTGCGGGATTATTCCGCGATCGTTAAAGAAGAGCAGCATGACCCGGTCACTGATAAGATCCTGCACATTGATTTCAATCGTATTTCCTTGACGGAAAAGATCGAATTGAAGGTCGGGATCATCGGTAAGGGCGAGCCGATCGGCGTTAAACGCGACAGCGGTGTGTTGGAACATGTCTTGTGGGAATTAGACATTGTCTGCTTGCCCACGCAGATCCCTCAGCATCTGGAAGTGGACATCAGTTCTTTAGAGATCGGGAAACACATCACGGTCAAAGAAATTAAATTACCGGAAGGTGTCACGACCAAGCATGACATGGAAAGCATTGTCTTTGCGGTGTCCGCCCCGATGAAAGAAGAAGAGCTGGTCGCCCCTGTTGAAGGCGCTCCCACCGAACCTGAAGTTATGAAGGAAAAGAAAAAAGAAGAAAAGGCCGGTGCCGCCCCAGGGAAAGAAGAGGCCAAGGAACAAAAAGAAGAAAAACCTCAGAAACAGGAAAAATAAGTTTCTGTTTTTTTATTGGCCTTTGCTAAAAGGCTAATAGTTTTTTGAAATGAAGTCGGAGATTTAATTTTGGCATCACCATGCGCGATAATTGGGCTGGGGAACCCCGGCAAGGAATATGAATCCACAAGGCATAATTTAGGGTTCTTGACTGTCGAGGCCATCGCCCAGCAATGCCATCTGAAGTTCAAAAAAGCTTCGTTGAAGCATAGCTTAACGGCGCAGGGTGAAGTTTCAGGCAGGGCCGTTCTTTTACTGAAACCGAACACCTTCATGAATAATTCCGGGTTAGCGGTCAAGGAATTAATGGCGCATAAAGAGATCGACACTGGTAATATTTTGATTGTGGTGGATGATCTTAACCTGAATTTTGGACAGATGCGCCTGAAGGCCGATGGAAGCGACGGAGGCCATAATGGCTTAAAGTCCATTATCGCTCATTGTCACACCAAAGGCTTCCCCCGGCTGCGCTTAGGCATCGGGCAGCCCAGGGTTAAAGAAAATGCCGCCGCGTATGTTTTATCGCCTTTTACAAAAACGGAGAACGCCAAACTGAATGAGTTTACGGAAAAGGCGGCCGAATGCTGCCTGGTTTGGTTAAACGAAGGAATTAACAGTGCAATGAATCAATTCAACAGAAGGGAGCAAGATGGGTAAGTACGAACTAGTTACAATTTTAAATGCATCACTTTCTCAGGAAGAAAAAGATGCCGTCTTAAAGGAAGCCAGCGATCTTATCAGTAAGACCGGTGGTAAAGTGATCAACTCCCAAGTGTGGCTGGATAGACAAAAGATGCATTTCCCTATGAAAAAATGTACGCATGGGACATATTATCTTATCAATTTAGAAACAAATTCTCAGTCGGTTTCTAAGGTCAGCCAAGAATTATCGATCAATGACCGGATCTTACGGTTTCTTTTTATCAGGTTAGAGAAATAAATAAGTTTCCGTTCATTTAACTTGTTAAAATTTAAGGTGGGGAGGTTGAACGATGGCGAGCTTAAATAAGGTATTTTTAATCGGGAATTTGACACGGGATCCAGAGTTGAGATACACTCCTTCCGGAGTTGCCGTAACCAATTTAGGGTTAGCGGTCAATCGCCGTTTCAGGGATAAATCCGGCGAGATCAAAGAAGATGTGTGCTTTTTAACGGTTACCGTATGGGATAAGCAGGCCGAGGCCTGCAGCCAGCATTTACATAAGGGCAGCCCTATTTTTGTCGAAGGTGTTCTGCAGTCGCGGACTTGGGAAACAACCGATGGACAAAAGCGAAGCACGATCGATGTCCGTGCGGAACGTGTCCAGTTTTTAGGGACCTTTAAATCAGCGACCGGCGGGGCAACACCAGCCACAGCAGGCACCCCATCGGCGGAAGAATCGCTGATCGGGACAAACGAGGCAGACGCCATCCGGCCGGAAGATGTTTCGTGGGATGAGTGAAATAAAAAATAAACAAATGGCAAATTCCCAACATCAAATTAATACCAAATGCCTAAATTAGTAATTTGATATTTGGAATTTATTTGTCATTGCGTTCATTTGCAATTTGTAAATTGTTTAACAGAGGAGGAAAATAAATTGTACACGCCATCAAGAGAACAAAGAGAAGCCAGAGGGTCCAGAGGCGGACGCGATGGCGACGACAGGAAAAATAAAGGACGAAGGACCTTTCGTAAGATCAATAAATTCGCCTACAAGATCACCGAAACGATCGATTTCAAAAATATAGGTCTCATGCAGAAATTTTTGACGGATAGAGGCAAGATCATGTCTCGCCGGGTCACTGGCATATCGGCCAAACAGCAAAGGCAGATGTCCATGGCCATTAAACGGGCCAGATATTTAGGTCTATTGCCTATCATGGGCCGTAATTCTTAAATAAAACGAATTAACATAAAAAGGTGAGTCCATCATGAATGTTATTCTATGTGAAGATATCCCAAGCCTGGGCAAAACAGGGGATGTGGTCAAGGTCAAAGAAGGATTTGCCCGCAATTATCTGATCCCTCAGAAAAAAGTATTTTTGGCGACAGCCAATAACCTAAAGCGCATTGAGCAGGAAAAAGTCAAGCGCGCGGCATTGGATCAAAAGGCCAAAGAAGAAGCTTCCGTCCTGGCTGAAAAATTAAATAAGGTCTCCATCACCATGACCGTTGAGGTCAATGACCTGGATAAGATGTACGGTTCCGTGACCGAATCGGATATCGTGCGGGCCTTAAAAGATGAAGGCCATTCTTTTGAGAAAAAAGATATCCTTTTGGAGAAACCGATCGAGGATCTGGGTATTTTCGAAGTCGGTGTCCTATTGCACAAAGAAGTGACAGCCAAGATCAGAGTCTGGGTCGCCAAGAAGTAAACATTAGGTCGTAAACATTTTTAGAGGTAAACCCCGTTAGAGAACGAAGTTCTCTAACGGGGTAAAGGTTTTTTCCCTATGGCTCACGGCGATTTAAAAGTCCCTCCCCAAAATCTTGAAGCCGAACGTTCCGTCCTTGGTGCGATGCTGATCGATAACGACGCCATCGGCATGGCCGCTGAGGCCCTTGATCCATCCTGGTTTTACGAGGATGCGCATCAGAAGATCTACATGACCATCCTCGAACTTTATAATAACCATAAGAATGTAGACCTCATCACCCTGTGCGATCAATTAAAAAGTAAAAATCAATTGGAAAGCGTGGGCGGGGTCACCTATCTCTCGGAACTGATCGACCTGGTCCCGACTTCAGCGAACATCAATCACTACGCGAACATCGTTAAGGAAAAAGGGATCTTACGAAAACTTATCAAGAATGCGACCATGATCGTCAATGAAAGTTATGAGTTTAAAGGCGACATCAATGAAGTGGTTGATGTGGCGGAACGGCTGATCTTTGAGATCGCGGATATCGATCAGAGGCGGCAGGCCATTCATATCAAAGAGTTGGTCAAAAACAGCATCGAGACCATCGACCGCCTGTATCAGCGCAAGGAACATGTGACCGGGTTGGCGACCGGATTTTATGAACTTGACCGGATGACCTCGGGTTTTCAGAATTCCGATCTGATCATTTTGGCGGGTCGTCCTTCGATGGGCAAAAGCGCCTTGGCCATTTCCATGGCCGAGTATGCCGCTATCGAAATGAAAAAACCGGTCGCGGTCTTCAGTTTGGAAATGTCCAAAGAACAATTGGTGCAGAGAATGCTTTGTTCCCAGGCCCGGGTGGACGCGCATAAGGTGAGATCGGGATTTTTATCGCCTTCGGATTGGCCTAAATTAACCGCCGCGGCAGGCAAACTTTCCGCGGCACCCATTTTTATTGATGACAGCCCCGGGATCTCTGCCATTGAGCTGCGTTCCAAGGCCCGGCGTTTAAAATCCAATTTTGATGTTCAATTGATCATCTTGGATTATTTACAGCTGATGCGCAGTTCTTACAAAACCGACAGCCGTCAGCAGGAGATCTCGGACATTTCCCGTTCACTGAAGGCCTTAGCCAGAGAGCTCAATGTTCCTATCTTGGGTTTAAGCCAGCTGTCGCGGGCGGTTGAATCGCGCCAGGATCATCGGCCGCAGCTTTCGGATCTGCGCGAGTCAGGGGCCATCGAACAGGACGCGGATCTGGTCATGCTTTTAATGCGCGAGGAGTATTATATGCCCACGGAAGAGAATAAGGGGATCGCGGAAGTTAATATCGCCAAACAGCGCAACGGCCCGGTAGGCACCGTCAAGCTTGTTTTTGTTAAGGAATTTATGCGGTTTGAGAATTTGGCAAGAGTAGAGGCTTAAACCAGCCTGGAATAATATGTTCTATATGTTGACTAATGTTTCGCTAAACTTTATAATCCTTTTGCATGAAAATGAGATTTTTTAAACTTCTTTTGACCTTGACCCTGCTTGTCTTTTTGCCTTGCCCTTCCATCAAGGCTCAATACAACTCCACCTCTTCTGACAAAGTTGACGTTACGGCCCCGGATGAAGTTTTCCCAGCGGAAACAGGCGAGCCTGCGCAAGGGTCGGCCCCAGCCGAATCAGCCACCGTGGTCGACAAGATCGTCAAAAATATTGAAATAAAGGGCAATAAGTCGATCAGTATCGCGGTCATCCTTTCTAAGATCAAGCCCCGCGTGGGCCAGCCGTACCTGCAGAACGTCATGAGCGATGATCTAAAAAGGCTTTATAACACCGGGTATTTTTCGGACGTGAGCGTGGATAAGCAGGATTTTGAAGGCGGGTATAAAGTTATTATCATCCTTCAGGAAAAACTGATCGTGCAGGAGATCACTTTTTCTAAGACGCGGTATATCCGGGCCGCCACGATCCTGTCTAAGATCAAAACGCAAAAAGGTAAATTCTTAGATAATAAAAATTTAAAGGATGATGTCCGTGTCATTCAGGAGTTATATAATCAAAAAGGGCTGACCAATGTCAGCGTGGATGTGGAGACCGTAACCGATGAGGCGAACAATAAGGCCCAGCTCCATTTTGTCATTAAGGAGGGCGGGCGGGTCCTGATCAAAGAGATCCATGTGTACGGTAATAAGGCGTACCGTCAGAAAAAGATCATCAGTTTGATCAAGACGCGCGCGAAATTCTTTTTGAACACGGGTTATTTGAAAGAGGATGTTTTAGAGGAGGACATGCAGCGGATCGCGTCCTTTTATGAACGCGAAGGTTATATCGATGCCAAGGCGACCAATGAACTGGAGTATCTGGAAGGCGGGAAGATCATCCTCAATATCCATGTTGAGGAAGGAAAAAGGTATTATATCGAAAGCATAACCTTTCAGGGGAATTCCGTTGTCTCCGAGGCCGAGCTTAAAAATATTATGAAGGAAAGCGTGGTTGAAAAACCTTTCAGCCGTGAAAAGCTGACCGTTGATCTTTCTAATATCCGCACCCTTTATTTTGATAAAGGATATATTTTTGCCAACGCCCGCGAATCCACATCCCTTAACCCGGACACTGGCCGGGTGCAGGTCAAGATCGAGATCAGTGAGGGGACCCAGGCCTACGTCAATAAAATAAAGATCCAGGGGAATACCCGGACGCGCGACATCGTTGTCCGTCGGGAAATACGTTTGAACCCGGGGGATAAATTTGACGGAGAAAAATTAAGAAGAAGCAAAGAGCGCTTGAGAAATTTAGGCTATTTTGAAGATATTAACTATGACATTGAAGATACGGATACCCCGGATAAAAAGGACCTCGTTGTGCAGGTGACCGAGGCGAAGACCGGGACATTAAGTTTCGGCGGCGGGTACAGTTCGGTGGACCAAATTGTGGGGTTTGTCGAGATCGAGCAGAAGAATTTTGATTTTACCAATTGGCCCACATTCACCGGTGCGGGGCAGCAGTTGACGTTACGCGCTGAAACAGGCTCCACCCGCAATAATACGATGTTAAGCTTTACCGAACCCTGGATCTTTGATTATCCGGTTTCCGGTGGGTTCGATATTTACCGTAACGAGCGTGACCGGGAACGGGATGTCGGCTATGCATATGATGAAAAACGCGTCGGCGGGGACGTACGTTTCGGAAAGCAGTTCACGGAATTTATCTCAGGCGACACATATTATAAAAGAGAGAATGTCGACATTGGAAATTTGGAAAGCAATGTCTCAGCAGATCTAAGGTCGGAAGAAGGAGAAAGCGCCTTAAGTATCGTGGGCTTCACCTTAAGCAGGGACGGGCGGGACAGTACAATTTCACCGACAAAGGGGTTGCTGGTCAGCGGTTCGGCCGATGTGGCGGGCGGTCCTTTGGGGGGAGATAAAGATTTTTACCGGTTCCAGACCAGGGCCAGTTATTATGTCCCTTTAAAATTTAATTCTGTCCTGGAATTACGCTTAAGGACAGGGGTCGCGAATGAATTCGGCGATTCTGACAAGGTCCCGATCTTTGAAAGGTTCTTTGCGGGCGGTGCACGCACCATTCGCGGTTATAATGAAAGAAAGGTCGGT
>MHFY01000127.1:0-1974 GCA_001805375.1 Omnitrophica WOR_2 bacterium GWA2_47_8
CGGTCTATACGAAGACGCTCAAGGGCAAGATTCGCGAACTCATTGTCGGCAGACATCGCATCAGTTACTTCGTGATTAGAGGCGTGCTGTATTTCGTACGGGGCTTTCCGAAGAAAAGCGCGAAAACGCCGAAAAAGGAAATTGAGTATGCTGAGCGGGTTTATATGTTAATGAAATAACAAATCTTTATGAAAACAAAAAAACATGGGATGAGGGTTCCGCTGACTAAAAAGGATCTTAAGTGGTATACCCTTGACCAAGTGTTTGGCAAGGTATCTAAGACAAAAGAATTTCAAAAAGGATACCGAGAGGAGACGGTAAGAATCAGACTTTCCCGGAGGATTCGTGATATTAGAATCGAGAAGAAATTGACACAAGAAGCAGTGGCTGAAAGGGCTTCTATGCCGCAATCGGTTATTGCGCGTCTAGAAAGCGGCGAACACAGTATCTCTGTGGACACCTTAGGTAAAGTTGCTGACGCGATTGGTAAACAGATTGCCTTGGTTGAGAGTTCTAAATAAGTACCGACCAGCGTCCGTCCGCCAGCAAGTTTTTGAGCCAGTTTTAAGGGGTCATAAAGACAAATCCACTCTCTATTTACCTTCCGAAGGTCTGCTAGATATTTGTATACATTCGAATTGTCGATGAATACGGCGACTCTTTCTGGATTCATAGACTTCAAGAATATCACACATAACAAAAGGGGGCCGAAGCCCCCTCTCGTTGGCTTATCGTAACCGAAGCTACGACAAGGTGTTTATGCACAGAAGTATACATGGTCAAGATGAAAGTAGCAAGAAGCTGTGGATAGCGGCGGCTAGGGTGTTTTCCTCATCCATGGCTTAATTCTAACGCAGAAAAGGTGCCTAACCGTTTCCCTGCCTCATAAATTACTTCTTATTTGAGTTCTCTACAATTTCTATTTCGTCCGGGGTGAAGCTGTAGAGTTTATAAGCCTACTTTACACTTTCACTCAAAACATTACAACACCTTGTCTCTCAAATAACTGTGCCTGTCCCCGTTTCCATTGTCCCCGTTTCCTGCATGTCACATTACCTAAAGATTGCCGCCAATTTGTTTCGCCAGTCAGATTCCGTGACGAGTTTGTACTCAATGTCACTTGCCCCTACGACGGCCTTCAGTTTTTTTACACTGGCTTTTCGGGCAAATTTCGTGCAAAGCTCGAAAACATCCCGCTTATATTTTGTATCTAGATTACCCGCAAGGTGTTCGCCCTTTGTCTCGAGCACATACACCGTACCAACCTTCCGGTCATCGCGTAGCGCAAGGATAAAGTCCGCGTAGATCTTTTCGCGACGCCAACCTTGCACTACATAATCTTTTCGCGCCATGTTGCGGTACCAGAAGTACAATTTCTCCTGGCCTTCAAGAAATTCAGCAACATTTCCTTCGAGCCCGTTCAAATCACCATCGGCTACACGTTCAAATAAGTTCAAGTTGTATGACTGACTATGGCGCGTTGCAACATCTCTTGTTGTTGGGAAGGTCCAACCGCTTTTTTGCGCCACCAATAAATTGACCTCACCCTTACCAACCTTTTCCTCAAACACTGCCCGGGCATGTGCCTCTAGCAAGTCTGCTGCTTTTTTCTGTAAAGCTTCGAGTATCAAGTCGGCATTTTTATTGACCGCCTTTTCGCCATGCTTCGTAACAAGCTTCTTCCACTCCCGCTCGGCAATTTCGTACGCAAGCCAGGGGTTAGGGATAGAGTCGGCGAGCGCGTCAGCGATCATGCCGGGAGTGCACTCAAATCCTATCCCGTCCCCCCGAATAGACACCCCCCGATTAGCAACAACACTTTTGCCGTCCTCACTAATAGATATGGTTGTGGATGTGACCCGCACAGGATTTTGTTGCAACGCAATCGACACCGTACAATCTTTTACTACTGTATCCCATGGTATTTCCGCGAGCACATCTTGCTCATAATTCGTCCGACGCCACACACCGTTT
>MHFY01000127.1:1986-5863 GCA_001805375.1 Omnitrophica WOR_2 bacterium GWA2_47_8
AAGATCTACCAGACCCTCGTGTTTAAAACCCGCGGAAATCGCCTCATACACTTCACGCGCATCGTCGTGATATACATAGACATAGCTCTCGTCGAGCGCCGCCACACCTGTCTTTTTCGCGTACGGCTGGCGCAACACGCGCCCGACTAACTGCTTAAGCGCCGTCGGGGCGGTGGTACGGGCAAGCACTGTCAATACATACGCAAATGAGCAGTCCCACCCCTCTTGCAGCGCCTGTTTAGTGATGATGTATCGTATCGGGCATTTGCTCGACATAAGCCCACCGTCGGCCTCGTACTGTTTGAGCTCGTCCTTCTCTCCCGTTTTTATCGCTATCTCACTCTCATGCACACCCATGTGCAACAAAGCCTCTTTTACATCATCGCCGTGGATATGGCCCAATCCTCGCTGATCTTTGCCAACGCGCTCGGCCTGAATTAATAGAATTGGCCGAATAGTAACGCCCGTTTTTGATTTGTGGGCCATTGCCGTTTTATCGAGTGATTTTACATGCACGACGCTACGTTCAAGCAGTGTGTGCCACCCGCCGCCGTGGTGGCGGTAGACATGCATATCGAGTTTTATCATCTCCTCATCATTAAGCTCCTTGCCTGAAATCTGTACGAGTGGGTTGCTACCCGGCGGGGGGGTTGCTGAAAGTTCAACGACAATACTCGGATCAAAGTCTAAAATAGTTCGTTTGCCGAGTTCGGTATATGCTTTTTGACTCTCGTCGAGCACTACTGCTGGTTCGAACCTGCGTATCGTGTTCGCAAGCGATGTTTTTACGATGCGTCGCCCGCTGTGTTCAAAAAAATCAAGATTTGGAAACTGCTTAAGCAACGCTTCGTGCTCGTCGTATCTATCTTCCTTCGGGAAAAAACTCTCAAATCCGCCGCTATCTTCAAAAATCTTGCGCTCACGGCGCGCAATGTCGTTGGCCGCTGCGGCTTGTAGCATCACCACATAGACCACTAAGTTCTCTGCGATATCAGCCGGTGAAAAACGGTCTATTCTGCCTTTATACTTCTCCCTAATTATCGTCCTACCGCCGCTTGCCGCATCGAGGTGTTGCCTATACGGATGGTTACGGTCTTTAAGCCCCCGCACAGTCTGGCGAAAAATTTCATCTGTAGGTACAACCCACAATACGAGGCCGGTGCGCGAACCTTTGTACACGCGGTTAATGCTACCGAGCACATTTATAGCAAGCAGTGTCTTGCCGCCACCTGTTGGCACGCGCAACACAAAGTTGGGTACATCTTTATCAAGTGGGTTGCGTTTAGCATGATACTCAATGCGGCGACCTTCGGCATCTTTCATCCCCACCGTATCCCACGCGTCGCGGGCCGCGTGCCTATTGCCTCCCTTCTGTTCTTTGCGAACCAATTCGAGGTACTTCTCGATGTGTGTGATGGCGCGTTTTTGAAATTCTCGCAGTTGCATAATTAGCGACGGTAAATTTCTTGCGGTAATTGCGCGAACTCCACCTTGTGATTCTCAAGCGCATCGTTGTCTATATACTTCACTGGCGCAAATACCAAGCGCACTTTCTTGCCCGGCTTGCCAAGCGATTTCAAAAAATCCGCATCAAGCGCCGCTTCTTTCAAAAACTCCGCGTCTGGTTTGTAGATTAGATACACTTCCAAATCATCAGTACTTCCAATAAACCCTTTCTTTTGGATCATTTTTTTAGCATCAAACCCAGCGTTTGTCGCCGTATGGAACACATACGCTGCCATCGCCTCATATGACGGCAATTTTTTACCCTTTAGCAAAGTCTCTTTATCTATCGCATCTCCAAGTTCAAAATAACTAAAGCTTCCGCCAAGTCCCTTCTTCAACTCTTCATCCTTTGTGGCTGAGACCCCGTCAATAACTCTCTTTACGCGCTCTGCAGTCAATTCGATTACTTTACGAAATCCGTACTTGTATGCAGGCTTGTCGTTTCGTATTACTTCGGGAATTTGAACGAGAATGAATTTTGCATTCATATCCTCTGAACGTGAATAGGACAACGCTGCGTGTGCGGTAGAGCCCGATCCCGCAAAGGAATCTAGGACTATATCGCTGTCACTAACATTTGAGATGCGAAACAAAACATCCATTAACGATGTGGGTTTGGGGTAATCGAAAAGAGATTTTCCGTCAAAAATTGTCTTTAACTCTTCGGTTCCAATCGCGCTCGTATAGCGGTCCAAAAGTAGACTCTGATATGATTTCGTGCGCCCCCCGTTGTCACGAACCTTTTCATAAACTATATATGTCCCGTCTTTTCTTTTCTCAAAAATGACATCCCCCGCTGCAACGGCCCCCAACATGCGTCTCTTTCCCCATCGCCACCGCCCTTCTGATCCATCGTTCCTTATTGGAAACACCTTTTTACCTCCGGGTCCTGGGATTGGAAACCACATAGATGGAGAATCCTCCCGTCTCGACCCCGCTCCCCATTTATTTAATTCTCTACCTCTTGCATACTTTCCTTTCTCATCTTCTTGGTCCAATTCAATAGCCTCAGCCGTTAATCCAGAAATATCTACCTGATCTTTATCCTTTGCGTATGCAAGAATGTAGTCATGCGTTACTCTGATTGAGTCGGACGGCCCAGTGCCCCCCTTGATAGTTTGCCGGACTAAGCAAGTAATAAATCCATCACTAAAAATCTCATCCATTAGTAGCTTTAAATTGCTGACTTCAACATCGTTAATCGACACAAATATCACGCCGTCCTCTCGCAACAACTCCTGTAATAACTTAAGGCGCGGCATCATCATACATAGCCATTTGTCATGACGAGACAGATCATCCATACCAACTTCCTTGCCAAGCCAAGCCCGCATCATTGGCGAATTTACATTGTCGTTGTAAACCCAGTGTTCCTTTCCAGTGTTGTAGGGCGGATCGATGTAAATGCATTTTATTCTTCCCGCATAAATGGGGAGTAACGCCTTGAGTGCCTTCAGGTTATCGCCATGGATTATTAGATTGTCATCGAGCCGCGGCTTTTCTCCCTTCTTGAGTTTGCTTTTCTTTGCATCCGCCACGAACTCGTGTACCGGCACGGTAAAGTGGTGGTTCTGTACAAACGCCTTCCCTTTGAAATTAAGTTCAGCCATATATTAGTCCAGCGGCCAGTAAATCTTTCGCAGCGGAATCAAGGCGCGTGCGTCTGAATCAAAGTCGTCGTAATACTGGACGATAAGTCTGGCAAGCTCGTCGCTGTCTACTAAGGTTAATGGCGCATTGGAGTTGTCGGCCACATACCGTGCTTCTCTAGTAAATCCCCCTGTCGAAACATACACCCCCTTTGCGTTTGTTAAGGCGCCCATGAATCTTTGTACATCAGGCGCTCCCATTGTGCCTTCACGATGTTTGACCTCCACCAGTATTCGCGGATCTTCGAGCCCCAGACCGTCCCGCGAAGCAACAATGTCGCGACCTCTATCGGGCCCTCGCTCGCTGACGCGCGTACGGTAACCCATAGCCCGTAGCAATCCGGCCACAAGTTCCTGCATGTCTTCCCAATCCAACTTCAAGAATCGATCTTTTATAAATTCATGCGACTGGTTAATCGTATCGTCACCAAGCGCTTCTACCTCTGACGATTCAATTACGAGCAAGGGCTTTTGTTTCCCGTCGAGAGCTCGTTCTATCTCGTCTTTTGCCTCATCTCGTATTTCAAAAAGTGACATGATGGCACCGAGTGTGTTGCGGGTGGTGGCAGATAGGGAGTCTCGTGAAAGCTCGTTCGTGTAGGTTACCTTTCTGACATTTTTGTATTCCGACCTTTTTTCTTCATGGGTAATGTCGGATGCAATCGTTCCAACTTTGTACAGTCGCGTCTCTGGATCATAGACCATGACTCGGTCGCCAATTT
>MHFY01000128.1:0-1596 GCA_001805375.1 Omnitrophica WOR_2 bacterium GWA2_47_8
TGTTTCCTGTTCAGAGGTCTGGGCAGACAAGAGGCGTTCCGTTTTTCGCTCCGGTGCTTACTTACTTTAAAGATTTAGCGGACTATGCGGAAGCCGAGCTTGTCGCCGCACGGATTGCGGCGTGTTTTTCAATCTTCATCACATCCGAAGCATCGATGGATCTTGGCACCGGCTATGACCGCAACGTTCAGGGGCAATATCTTGAGTCATTGGAGCCGGGGATGATTCGGCACCTTCTTCCGGGCGAATCGATCACTTCATTTAATCCGCAACGCCCGGCGGCGACGTTTGAACCTTTTGTGGAAAGAATATTGCGAGCTATTTCTGCGGCCTTGGGTCTTCCCTACGAACTGGTGGCCAAGGATTTCTCAAAGACGAATTATTCCAGCGCACGAGCGGCGCTCCTTGAAGCACGCCGGTATTTTAAGGTCAGGCAAGAATGGCTCGCAAGAAAATTATGTCAGCCGGTCTGGGAGATGGTGCTTGAGGAAGCGTATTTACGTGGGGATTTGGGATCAATATCGTTTTACGAAAAAAGACCAAATTGGACGAATGCGTCGTGGATCACCCCCGGCTGGGAATGGGTCGATCCGCTAAAAGAAGCGAAGGCCGCCGAGGTCGGACTTAAAAACGGCATCGTGACGCATTCAGACCTTTATTCAGCGCAGGGCAAAGATTGGGAGGAATGTTTTGAACAAAGAAAAAGAGAGCAGGACAAAATCAAAGAACTCGGGCTCGAAATCGGTTCGAACGCAAATTCAGGTGATGGTAACGGCGCAGATGCAGACGGCGCAGACGCTGATCGTGGAAGTGAGGAATAAGAAATGAAAAAGGATCTATTTAGAACGGACATTGCCCGTGCCGGGAATATCAGAATCGATCGGGAGGCTTCCGTCATTAAGGGGTTTGCGGTTGTCACCAAGGGCGTGACCAAAGATGCCCGGGGCGAGTTCGATGAGCTGTCGATTAATTCGATCGTCGAACTTGGGAATAAGGCGGCTGTTGGCGTTAAATCACGTTTCGGTCATCCCAACATGAGCAGTACGGCTTTGGGCACGTTCTTGGGAAGGGTGAGGGATTTCAGGCGGGACGGTGACATCGTCAGGGCGGACCTTCATATCGACAAAACGGCGTTTGAAACGCCGGACGGCGATCTGGCCGGATACGTTATGAACCTTGCCGAAAGCGATCCGGAGATGTTCGGGGCTTCGATGGTTATTTATTGGGATGAAGAAAAGAGGGAAGGGCTTGATGCGAACGGCAAGGAACTGCCGCCGTTTATTCGTGTCACGAAACTTCTGTCGGTGGATGTGGTGGACGATCCGGCGGCCAATGACGGCTTTTTCGGGATGCCGTTTTTCTCGGAGAGCGTGCGGCCGTCGGCTGAGGTGACAGTGTTTTTGGATAAATTCCTTAACAATCCTGATGCGGTCGAGAAGACCATCGGGTTTTTGGATAGGTATCGTGCTAACAAAGAAACTTCAAAACAGAAACAGGAGGTGAAAACCATGTTTGATGAGTTAACGGTTGAGCAGGTGAAGGAAAAACGCAGTGATCTTTTCGAAGTCATCCGCAAAGAGGGCCTTGAGGCGGGTG
>MHFY01000128.1:1634-5393 GCA_001805375.1 Omnitrophica WOR_2 bacterium GWA2_47_8
CCAGAAAACATCTGCCCCGCAGGTCGGGCCTGATGTTGATAAAGAGCCGCAGAAGAAATTGAGCCATCTGGATCGGGCGAAGAAATATCAGGAAGAACACGGCGGGAGCATGACTGAAGCGTTACAGGCGACCGCAGAAAAACGTAAATAAAGGAGGAGTTCGATGTCACAGGAAAATTTAGGAGCAAAGGCATTTGTGGCGGGTGAAGACCTTGAGGCCTACCGCCGGGTGAAGTTAAGCGCCGGAAGCGGCACGCAGGTGGAATATGCCGATGCCGGTGAGGGTTTTATCGGTATCACAGCCGACAAGGTCAGTCAGGGGGATTTCGTCACGGTGAATTTAAAGACACGGGGACGAACATTCAAAGTCGTTGCGGATGGAGTGATCGCTGTCGGCGGGAGTTTGTACGGCGCCGCTGACGGCAAGGTGAGCGCAACGGTGAGTGGTTCCATTCAGGGAACGGTATTGGAAGCCGCCGCCGCTGATTTGGAAGTTATTGAGGCCGTGTTGGCATAAACCGGATTTTAAAATAAGGAGGAATTAACATGGGAGTTGATTATTCAGGTACAAGGGCAACGCCGAGGATGGATTTGGGTGTTGCGGTCATGGAGTATGTGGAACAGGCAAACGAGTTTATCGGCACAAAGGTTTTGCCGATCTTCAGGACGCAGAAGCAGAAGTCCGTGTTTCCTGCGATCACCCGGGAGAGCATCACTCGTGACGCTGATACCAAACGGGCGACCCGTGGGAATTACAACCGTGACGGATTCAGCGCAAAGGACAAGTCATACAACTGTCAGGAGCACGGCCTTGAAGGAGCGCTTGATGACAGTGAGCGGGCGATGTACGCCAGTGATTTTGATGCGGAAGTTGTCACGACCAAGATCACGACCCGCCGGGTCCTGCAGGCGCAGGAGAAGCGTATCGCAGACGCCCTGTTTGACACGAACGTTTTCACGGGGGCGGCGCTGTACACGGATCATTCGGCGAATCCTTGGGATGATATCACGACCAAGGTCATCCAGCAGATCCGTGATGCCAAGTCCAAGGTTCGTTCCAACTGCGGGATGATACCTAACGCATTGATCTGCAGTTCCACGAACATCGAGAGGCTCAAATCCATCACGGAGATTGTGGATGCCATCAAGTACACTTCCCGCCCAACCGACGCTGAAATTATGCGGGCATTTGCGGACCTTTTTGGGGTGAAGTATATCCTCGAAGGAAAGGCTATCCGCAACAGCGCAAAGGAAGGCAAGCCTTTCGCCAGTGCGGATATCTGGGGCGATGATTACGCTCTAGTCACTCTGGTTGTGGACAACGGGCAGGATCTGTCTCAACCGGGCATCGGAAGAACGTTCCTTTGGGTGTCGGACAGCTCCGAGAATGCTGTTGTCGAGCAGTACCGGGCTGAGGAAATCCGAAGCGACATTTTCCGTGTGCGTCAGCATGTGGATGAAATCGTTGTCGACCCCTACTTTGGGCATCTTTTGAAAATAGACGCTTAAGGAGGAGAAAAGATGGCGGAGACACAAAAGCGTTCTATTGATAAAAAGGAATCCGCAAAAGTTCAGTTGGCTTTAACTTTGGACATGTTTGTTAACGGAGAGGACAGGCTCGCCGGTTACGTCGTTTTGACCGGCGAGTGTGTCGGAAAGTTGACCGTTGACGACATTAACCGGTATTTAAAGTCCGGCCAGTTAAAAGCAATTGAGGGATAACTTGTTCTTATGTCAAAGATCAATCTTTCCGAGTACAGGGGGGATGATATTGATTATGTTTTTGAGTTTATTAACGGGAACGGCGACCCAATAGATATAACAGGATGGGTTTTGTTTTTTACGCTTAAAAAAAGCGTTAATGACGATGATTCGGCGGCCCTTCTTAAGATTGACGTTGCCAGTCACAGCGACCCCGTTAATGGCAAAAGCAAAATCACCATCCCCAAAGAAAGTTCCGATGATTTGGCGGGAGATTATGTCTATGACTTTCAGTATAAGGATTCCAGCGGCAGGGTGAAAACGATCATGAGCGGGGAAATCGAATTTATTAAGGACGTGACAATAAGGACGGTTCCGGTATGAGTCCGCAAGCGAATGTTATTCAGGTTACTGTCACGGACGGCAAACCAATAAGTGTTTCGTTCCCGAGTGTCGTGATCGGTCAATTATCGGCCAGTGATCTTGTCCGTCAGGAGACACCGACCCCGGCGCCGGACGGCATAACAACGGTTTTCAGCGTTGCCAATGCTTACCGGAGTGGATCGCTTCAGGTTTACCGGGATCAGGCGGTTCTGCTCCGGGATATCGATTTTACAGAAGACAGCCCGACGTCTTTTACTTTAACCAAGGCCCCGGATAGTGACGAGGCGATAAGAACGGATTACATCAAACAATGAAAAAGATTGTTTTCATAACTTCATTTATTTTGTTGGCTTTAGCTTCGACTTGTTTTGGCGCTGATACCAAAGCCAGCCGGATCCGTGTCGACACGACGCAGTTCAGCAATAATTTATCGTCCGGTGCGACTGATGTACAGAAAGCGTTAGAGGAGATCGATGACTTATCGGTCATCGGCGAATCCAATACGGCATCAAATGTGGGGACGGCCGGGACAGGCATATTCAAACAAAAGACAGGAGCGGACCTTGAGTTTTACAAATTGAACTCAACCAACGCCTTGTTGACGATCGGATTGGACGGTCTCAACAAGATCGATTTTACGATCAACGAAGGCAGTTTTAATCTTGGAAACATCGGGGGAGCGGTTAGCGATGCGCAGGTCCCGGACAATATAACGATCAATAACGCCGCCACGGCTGATGCGTTGTCAGCTAATGGCGGCAATTGTCTGGCCGGGTACGTTCCTTTGGGTGTTGATACTCTCGGCGCTTCGGAGGGGTGTTTCGATGTAACCACACAGGCCGAGTTTGACAATCATCCCCATTCAACCGCTGATATCACTTCCGGCACGTTTGCCGATGCCCGGATAGCACAGTCGAACGTCACCCAGCATCAGGCCGCCTTGGTGATTACGGAAAGTCAGATTTCCGACCTTAATCATACTGTTGATACGACGCTTACTCAGGAGGAAGTTCAGGATTTTGTCGGTTCAATGGTTACGGGGAACACGGAAACGCTCATTTCGGTCACCTATAACGATTTAAGCAATTATTTTGATTTTATTGTCGAGAATGATTTGGGTCTTTTCGACTGGACAAACGTGGACGGAGTAGATTTGAAGGTCGGGTTGATCACTCAAGGGTATGATGCCGATTTAGAGGATCTTGCCGATGGGAAGTTGACCAATAGCAAAGTCGAGGTGATCGATGGCAGTCAATATACGAATTTCGGGAGTTTAACCGATGACACCATTGATGAGTTGTTTGCCGCAATAGACGCCAACTGGCCGACAGGCGGTAGCGGGGAAGCGAATACAGCGTCAAACCAAGGAGTCGGAGGATTAGGTTTATTTGACACAAAGGTCGGCGTCGATCTTCAATTCAAGAACATCAATGCCGGGAGCAACAAAATATCCGTATCTAACGACGCCGTCAACAAAGAGGTGGATGTTGATATTGTTGAGGCCAATATCAATCATCAAAATATATCCGGGGCGGGAACGAATACGCATGCTCAAATCGATTCCCATATCGCCGCCACGTCCGATCCTCATGGGACAACCCTCTCGCAAACAAATATCACATTATCCGGTTCGTTTAAGATATTGGAAAACGGCGCATCTCCGGCATTGTACGG
>MHFY01000129.1 GCA_001805375.1 Omnitrophica WOR_2 bacterium GWA2_47_8
GAGGGGAATCTAAAAGCAATCTTTATAAGAAGGCAATCGTGACCTTTGGCGCAACGGGCCTGTAGTCTAGCGGCTATGACGTCACCTTCACACGGTGAAGGTCGAGAGTTCGAATCTCTCCGGGCCCATTATTTTCTTTTTAAACACTAACTTTTCCTCATTTCTTCAAGTTTTTCCCTTATGTGAGGGGGAAGATCATTTTCGGTCCAACCAAGGCAATCGAGTAAAACTTCAATACCTATCTTCCAGGAATCTAGTTCTTTTCCAGGGGCAGGGATGGGAATCCTTCCATGCTTGATTTTTTTATGTTCTTCTGAGGAAAGATGAATTAAATTCCAAAAATTCCAATTGGTTTTGATGTTATCTATGTGGTGGATTTTTTCTCCAGAGGGGCATTCTTTCCCATATTTTTGGAGATATTGTTCCCAGTAGTAGTATACGTGGAATGGTTCCCCGTTTGGCCAAATTGGATACCCGTCTCCATTTCGTGTAAGCCTCTCCTCTCCTTTGGAGTTGAGGAGTTCTTTCCAATACCTG
Organism: Omnitrophica WOR_2 bacterium GWA2_47_8; assembly: GCA_001805375.1. Lineage (GTDB taxonomy): Bacteria > Omnitrophota > Gorgyraeia > Zapsychrales > GWA2-47-8 > GWA2-47-8. Next base: position 538 of record MHFY01000129.1, read on the forward strand.
TCCTCTACAATTATTTTTTTAGTGTCCTCAATGGCTTTCTGTCTAGCGTCTTCTTTGATTCTTTCGGCTTCTCCTCGAGCTTGGGCGATAACTAATTGGGAATGTTTGTCCGCTTCGTATTGAGAGGAGAGAGCTTGAATGAGCAATTTCTCCGCTTCGAGTTCCTTTTTTCTAGCATTCTTCTCGGCCTCTTCCCGTAGCTTTCGTATCTCTTGAGTATCGGAAAGCTTCTTAAGTCTCTTTTTTGCCTTATTCCGAATGTCTATGGCTTGGCGTTCGAGGTCTTTGGCTTTCTGCTTGATGGAATTGAATTTTGCTTCTGCTTCTTTCTCAAGGGAAGTAGCCTTGATCTTTGCGGCTTGGATATGAACGTCTGCCTCAGATTTTGCCCTGACCTTGATCAAATTTGCTTCCCTCTCTGCTGCAACGAGGATTTGCTCCCCTTCTTTCTTGTTTTGGGCCCTTCTATAAAGGTAGAATCCAAGACCAGTTAGGAAGAAAAAGAGCGCAATGAAGAAGAATAATGAGGTTTTACTAAGTCCGCAAATGCCTCCATACCCATTCTGAGACTTACATTCCCATTCGCAAGAATAAGATTGACCATTTTTTCTAGAGGAAGGAGTAGCGCAAGAAAAGTTGCCGCAATTTTTTTCTGGTAGGCAATCGGATTCGACAAAGGTTCCGCATTTTTTGGCAAAATTACATATCCCCGAATAGCATTCTACATCCTGGGAGCAGGAGCTTCGGTCAGGTAGCTTACAGATTCCGTCTCGGCCCAACTTGAATTGACATTCCTCGACACATAGGAAGGATTCTTGCGGTTTTTTAGTTTCTGTCATTACGCAAGAGATGTTTTTGCAATTGAATGGTTTCTCTCCGCAACAGGGAATAAGGACCCTTGTATCGCAGAAACCCATAAGATTGCACTTTCCCGTAAAGCAATCGGAAGGCCCATTAGGACATGGTTTATCTGGATGTTCTCGATATTTGGTTATCAAACCTTCGCCAAGTATCATTTTTTCAGACTCGTCGAGTTTTCTGACAAAATAAGTGAGTGTTTCCGGCTTAATGCCACAAAATCCCGTTTGATTCAACGCATCATCTCGACAAAGCTCTCGATATAAGGTCGAATCGTGCGGGAGTATTTTTTTCCCGTATTCTGGTTGAGGGGATGCGCCGATTCCTTCCATGTCATAGGAGAAATAGGCCCATATGGGAAAATTGTTAGGATTGTAGACCTCAAAAGTGGATTGAGGATTGGATCCCTGACTTTGATTTATGAAGTTCCTGATTTCAAGTAGCTCTCCGCCTATCTTTTGGCGATTTTCATAAATCAGGCGAGGCTCTCTTTCGCTATAAGTTTCGATGTCGTTAAAATTGCATGTCTGAGCGAATGTCCAAGGCAAGAAAAGTAAGAAAAGAATGAGAAAAATTGGCTTTCCACCACCCATCGGCATATATTGGCTCATTTATTTAAAAAGGTATCGAGAAGGATTTGGCAAAAAATTCATAGAGGGACAAGAAAAGATGTCACTGGACATATACCAGGTCAAGCTTTTTAAATCATTAATCGTGCCCTATTGATATGCTATTCCAACTAGTCTCACCCTTCAAGCCAGCAGGCGGCCAGGCAGAAGCAATCAAGAAGCTTGTAGAGGGGCATAAGAAATTCCCCAGGCAGACTCTTCTTGGCATCACAGGATCGGGAAAGACGTTTGTCATGGCGAATCTCATTGAGAGCGTCCAAAAGCCAACATTGGTTCTTGCGCATAACAAGACCCTGGCCGCACAGCTATACGCGGAATTAAAGGAATTGTTCCCCCATAATAGGGTGGAATACTTCATCTCCTATTATGACTACTACCAGCCCGAAAGCTATCTGCCGACAACCGATACCTACATTGAAAAAGACTCGAGCGTGAACGCGCAGATCGAGAAGATGCGCCTAAAGGCCACATCCGCGCTTCTTTCGAGAGAGGATGTCATCGTGGTCGCCTCCATCTCCTGCATCTATGGCCTCGGGGATCCGGGAAATTTCCTTGAGCTTTCTCTGGGGCTCATCAAGGGGCAGAAGGTCGCAAGGCAGGATCTTATCAGGCAGCTGATTGAAATGCAGTATGAACGAAACGACCAGGCGCTTGAGCCCGGGAAATTCAGGGTGAGAGGTGATGTCATCGATGTCATGCCTTCCTACGATGAGGAGATCATAAGAATAGAGCTTTTCGGGGATGAGATAGAGAGCATCCAGGAATTGGACCACGTGACGGGAATCGCAGGATCTAAGCTCGATAATCTGCGCATCTTTCCCGCCAAGCAGTTCGTGGTGCCTAAGGAAAAGCAAAAGAAGGCGATAGGGCAGATAAGGGAGGAGCTTAAAGGAAGGATGCCGCAGCTTGCGGAGCTTGAGAGGCAGCGCCTTTCTCAACGGGTGCGATACGATCTTGAGATGATCGGGGAATTGGGCTACTGCTCGGGCATTGAGAATTATTCCAGGCATTTTGACGGGAGAAAACCAGGAGAGCCTCCCTTTGTGCTTCTCAATTATTTCCCAAAGGATTTTCTGTTTATCATCGATGAGAGCCATCAGTCGATTCCGCAGTCCCATGGCATGTACAAGGGGGACTTTGCAAGGAAAAAGAATCTTGTTGATTTCGGTTTTCGCCTGCCCTGCGCATATGATAATCGCCCGCTGAAATTCAGTGAGTTTGAGAAGTATTTCAACCACACCGTGTTCGTATCCGCAACACCTTCAGAATACGAGGTAAAGGCGTCAGGACAGGTGGTGGAGCTCATCATCCGCCCGACAGGGTTGTTGGATCCGTTGGTGGAAGTAAGGGGCACAAAAGGCCACATTCAGGATCTTCTTGTTGAGATCAGAAAGACGATCGGGAAGAAAGAAAGGGTGCTTGTCACCACGCTCACCAAAAGAATGGCCGAGGACTTGACGGATTTTCTCTCCGAGCAGGATGTCAAAGTAAGATATCTGCATTCTGACATCGATTCGTTGGATAGGATCGAGCTCATTCGCCAGTTAAGGGCGGGCGAGTTTGACGTGCTGGTAGGCATCAATCTTCTTCGAGAAGGGCTCGATCTTCCAGAGGTGTCCCTTATTGCGATTTTGGATGCCGACAAGGAGAGCTTCCTTCGCGATGAGAGGAGCCTCATTCAGACCATAGGACGCGCGGCAAGAAACGTGAATGGAAGGGTCATCATGTACGGCGATAGGGTGAGCGGCTCGATGAGAAGGGCGATTGATATCACCGCGAGAAGAAGGGAGGAGCAGTCGCGCTACAACAAGAAGCACGGCATCACTCCGGCGACGATAATGAAATCAGTCGCGCAAAAGACGCGCGAGATTAAAGGGGTCAGGCACATTCCAAAAGAGGAGCTTCATCGAACTATCATCGACCTTGAGGCCAATATGAGAATAGCGGCGCAGAACCTTGACTTCGAGAAGGCCATAGAGCTAAGAGACGCCATCGCGCAGATTAAGGCGCAGATGTGATGGCGTTCGCTTAACGCTACATTAAACGGGCTTTTCCGCAGAAAACCTAGTTTAATGTGTGTTATACGTCCGCGAGCCTCGCCTCATTCATTATTCTTTTTCGTGTGTGCAGAAATTACTTAGGAATCAGAATCAGATAACTTTAATAATGTGGGAGCTCCAAGGTGGACGAATGGAAGTGCTGTTGGGAACAATTGCATACATCGCGGTGACATTTCCGTTGGCGATAGCATGGCATATGAAAGTGTTCTATAAACTGTACAAAGAATGGCATTATTTTGGAAACAGCCCCAAGCCGATCATCGGATTGCTTGCCATCGTAATTCAAGGATTCGTGCTGTCCTATGGATACGGACTTATTGATGTCGTCCATGAGTCTCTTTTTTCTGGCTTGGCGTACTCGGCTGTGATGGGATTTTTCTTTTGGACTTGCCATGTGCTCTCCTATATGGCAAAAAATGAAAAAACAAGGCAGTGGAAGTTTTTGATGATGGAATCGGTGTATCTGAGCGTGCAATTTGGGCTGTTCGGTATCATGATAGCGCTCATCCATCGGATGATTTAGGCAGGCGCACTAAAGAGGTTTTACGAGATTGTTGAAAGGGGAGGATCACTATGAAAACAATGACTTGCAAAATGCTGGGCGGGGCCTGCGATGAGGAATTCCATGCCGCCACATTCGAGGAAATAGCGGACTTGAGCAAGCGGCATGGCATGAGGATGCTTCAAAAGGGTGATCAAATGCATCTTGATGCTATGAACAAGATGAGGGCGCTTATGGAAAACCCGGAAGACATGAACCAATGGCTTGAGGGCAAGAGGAAGGAGTTTGATGCGTTGTCTGAGAGTTCCTAAGGAGCATATACATCAGTCTCCGGATGAAACGCCGCCCACGCAAACCAGAATGAGCGCACAGAAACGATCTCTTTATCGCCTTTCATAACCCTCATTTTTCCAAAATCATCTTTGCCGATGGTAAGCGCGGCTCCTCCCAGGGTGTCGGATATTGACTCTCCTTTTTCGATGGAAGAATCGGGGTATGCCTTGAATTTCCCATTAATTTCAATTCCATAGACAACTTCTTTTGGATGAAGCCGTTTATCCTCATTTGATACGGGAAACATAAGGCTTGAGCTTGTATAATAGCCCCCATAGGGATCATCGCCATACGACCTTAAATATCCCGTATCTAAAGACAATACTTGAGTATCTTGGTGTGCCAATTTCCAATCTCCCCAAGTATGGACATCGGCAGATACCATCTCCAATTTCATCCCCGTAAGCTCGCCAATGATAGCCTCTCCCGTTGCCTGCTGCCAGTAGGAATCTGTTTTTCTATCATACATTACCATATCCGAATTATAGAGTTTTCCCGACACTCCAAATTCAACCGCATCATTCCCAATAGTTCGCTTGAATGCAATTGCAGTTCCGCATAAAGGACAATAACGA
>MHFY01000130.1:0-17405 GCA_001805375.1 Omnitrophica WOR_2 bacterium GWA2_47_8
CGGCATGATCAGGTAAACATTCCAAACGTTGAGCATGCCGAAATCTTCCGCCCACAGCGCCGCGATCATCCCCGTGCAGGAAAAAATGACCGCGATCGTCAAAACAAAAAAGATCAGTGCGATCGGATGAGCCACCGGCGTGAGGATAAAAAATTGCGACATCGCAAAAACGCCGCTGCAGACCATTACCCCGCGCATCACCCCGCCGGCCAACAGGCCTAGGACCATTTCAAAATAAGAGAGGGGAGACAATAAAACCTCCTGGATATGATTATGCCAGCGCGCGATAAAAAGCGAAGAGCTCGTGTTTTCATATGAGCTGGAGATCAAATGGATCGTCATTAATCCCGGGATGATGTAGGAAAGGTATTGAACCTCATAGCTTGCAAAATCCACCCGGCTGCCGATCGCGACCCCGAAAATGTACAGGTACAAGGTCGAGGCTAAAAGCGGGGGAAATAAAGTTTGTGAAGCGACGGATAAGAAGCGTAAGATCTCTCTTTTGGACAGGGAGAGAACACCGATTGGATTATTAACCACCAAGACCCCCACAAAACTGATAAAACGCGATAACATTTTATTCCGCTCCTGTGACTTCTAAAAAGACATCTTCCAAAGATTTATCCTGAAGCACCGCTTTTTTCTCGCCGATCCGGCGGATGCGGCCGTGATTAATGATCCCTAACGTCTTGCACAATTTTTCCGCTTCTTCCATGTAATGCGTGGTCAGAAAAATAGTTTTTCCTTCCCGGTTAAGCTGCGCCAAATAATCCCAGATCAAAAATTTAAGTTCCAGGTCGCAGCCCGCGGTGGGCTCATCAAGGATAATGATCTCCGGATCATGAATAAGCGCCCGGCAAAGGAGGAGACGTTTTTTCATCCCGCCGGAGAGAGCGCGGTGCTTGACGTTTCTTTTTTCCGTCAACTGAAAACGTTCCAAAAGTTCATCGGCGCGTTTACTGGCAATCCCGGGCATGATCCCAAAATATCCGGCCTGATAGACCAATAGCTGACGGATCGTCAGGAAGGGGTCAAAATTAAATTCCTGTGCGCATAAGCCTACCAGCCGCCGCGTTTGCTGGTACTCTTCCACGGTATCATAGCCAAAGACTTTCACTTTCCCCTGATTATAATTGGATAAACCGGTTATGACATTAATGGTCGTCGTTTTCCCAGCGCCGTTCGGGCCTAAGAACGCGAAAAAATCCCCGCGCTTTACATCAAATGAAATGTCATCCAAAGCTTTTAACTTCGGATAATATTTGGTCAGGTTCTTAATTGAGATCGCGATATCGGAATTGCGCATAGTTTATTATCGGGCTGGTGAAACGTCTTTCGTGAAACGTCACTCGCAAAAAAATGTAGTTCATTCGCTTCACGCTTCACGCTTCACGCTTCACGTACGACTTTTGTTCATTTTCCAGATTAACCTTAGCTTTTCGCGCCGCATTGCGGACGATCTCCGGTAACGCCGGATGGATATAGATCATATTCAATAGGTCTTCCAATGTCCCTTTTTTATTCATGAACGCGATCAGCATATGGATCATGTCCGAGGCCTCTTCGCCGATAATGTGAGCGCCTAAAATGCGGTTAGAGCCTTTCTCAAACAATATCTTGCAAAACCCGTGGTCCGATAAAAGCGCCATGCCCATGGCGCTGCTCGCGTAAGGGTTTACACCGACAAAGTAATCCACGCCTTCCTTTTTTAATTCATCCTCGGTCTTTCCCACGCCAGCCACTTGCGGATAGGTGAATATCGCATGGGGGACCGGAGGGTACTCGATCGGCTTCGCAAACCCGCCTTCGAAAACAGTTTGAAATAAATACTCGCCTTCAAAATTCACCGTGTGCCGGTAAAAATAACGGCCGATACAATCGCCCAGGGAATAAACACCTTTGACCGTTGTCTGCAGGTATTTATCCACAAAAATAAACCCGTTATTGGTCAATTTTATATCCGTATTTTCTAATCCTAACGTGTCGGTGTTGGGTGTGATACCGGCGGCAACGAGAAGGCTGTCCGCGGTCAATGGGTGGTCGACACCGTTGACCTGGTAAGTTACGGTAAATTGGCCGTTCGCATAAGAGATTTCTTTCGGCTGCGCGCCGAAGTGGATCTGATGGTGTTTCGAAAAAACTTTAGTGAATTCACGGGCGATGTCCGTATCCTCATGGCGTAAAAACTGGCTGCGCACCAAAAAATGTGTTTGGGTCCCCAAGGCCGCGTAGGCATGGCCTAATTCTGTCGCGATGTAACCGGCGCCGAGGATGATCATCTTTTTTGGCAAAATCGTGTTTCGCAAGGCTTCGGTGCTGGTCATGAACGGTGTCCTTTTAAGCCCCGGGATGTTCGGGATAAGGGGGCGCGTGCCGACCGCGATAAAGATCTTATCCGCGGTGAGCTGTTCACCGTTGACTTCAATGATTTTGTTGGAAACGAATTTCGCTGTGCCGCGATAATGATCGATGTTGGGATTTTTACTGTAGCCGGCTTCAATGCCGGCGGAATCGTTGTCCACCGTATTGGAAATGCGGTTCACGAGATCAGCAAAATTGACGGTAAATTGGGGGTTAACGTTCAGGCCGAACTTGGCGGCTTCTTTGATCTTTAAGGCCACGTCCGCCGGATGGATCAGCATCTTGGAAGGGATACAGCCGCGGTTTAGGCAGGTCCCGCCGAGCTTATCTTTTTCAATGGCGGCAACTTTAAGGCCCAAGCGGGCTGCCGGAGAGATGATCTTGGCTCCGCCGCCGGAACCGATGACGATAACATCATATTTCTTCATAATTAAATTCCAATAACCAAGAAACAATAACCAAATAAAGCACAATGACCAAAATACAGGTTTATTAAATAAAATTCAATAAAAAGTTTGCTTATTGAAATTTAAAATTTATTTGTCTCTTGTTTCTTGGAATTTTGAATTTCAAAGTTAGGTAAGGATTAATTTCGAACTTTCGTCTAAAAATTGGTGTAATCGTTTAATGATAGGCTCTAACTCTGCCAGCTGCATCAATTCCGCGCGCAGGCGGGAGACATTAGGCAGGCCGCTTAAATAGCCGATGTAGTGCTTGCGGAACGTGATCACACCGTCTTTTAAGCCGCGTTGTTCGACATTCAGTTTGAGATGTTCGATGCAGCAGTCGATCTTTTCTTCAAGAGTGGGCAGGGGCAGATACGTGCCTGTTTTGAGATAATGCTTGGCCTGTTTAAAGATCCACGGATTCGCGATCGCGCCTCGGCCGATCATGACACCATCGCAGCCGGTTTCCAGCATCTGTTTCACATGGTCCGGGGTGGTGACATCGCCGTTACCGATGATCGGGATGGACACATTTTTTTTGATCTGTTCCAGCCATGACCACTTGGCTTGACCCTGCAAGCCCTGGCTGCGCGTGCGGCAGTGAATGGTCAGGGCTTTAGCGCCAGCTTGTTCGACAATTTTTGCCACTTCCAAAATGACGATAGAATTTTCATCCCAGCCCAGACGGGTTTTGACCGTAACCGGGAGGCGTGTCCCGCGGACGGTGGCTTTTACGATCTCTTCGAATTTGTTTAGATCTTTAAGTAATCCAGCGCCTTCGCCGCGGTTGGCATGTTTTTTGACCCAGCACCCGCAATTGATATCAATAAAATCCGGGCCCTGTTCCTCGGCGATCCGCGCGGCCTGTTCCATGGACCCTTCCAAACTTCCGTAGATCTGGATGCCGATCGGCCGTTCTTCTTCGCTGACCTGGATCTTTTTAAAGGCTTTTTTGACATCGCGGATCAGGGCTTCACTGCTGGTGAATTCGGTAAAGACGATATCCGCGCCCTGACGCTTGCAGATGATGCGGAAGGACATGTTGGAAACGTCTTCCATCGGCGCGAGGATAATAGGATTTTCGAATTTATAAGGACCTAACTGCATTTGAACCTTTCAGTATAAGAATGGAAATAGGATCTCGATAATTTGGATCGGCGTTACCCCCTGTAAGTGCAGAAAGTATATATAACTTCCGGCGATCATGCAAGAGACAACGATTTTTTCAAAAAGGCCGCGGTTTTTCCCCAATAAAAGAATATACGCGGCAATAACAACAGCAATAATGCCTATCATTAATGCTCCTTTGAAGTTTTATCCTGGCCCTTCGGGCTTCAGGATGAAACCTCGAGTAAAGAAACCTAGAAAATTACTCGAGGTTTCACAATTATACTGGCTTTACAAGAAATTTACTAGAGTTGAAATTTTTGGTTCTACCCCGTATACTAGGACATCATGTACTTATTTTCGCTAAATAAAATCAGATGTAATAACCTCAACTTCCTTAAAAATTATTCAGAAGAAGTTGGGACGTCCTTGCCTTCCCTAAATTTTAGAGGAGGCAAGGGGTACTTATCCCGATTTCCTCAATATAAATCGGGACTTATTTAAGGAGAATCGGGATGCAAGTTTTAAATCCCACAGAACCGGCCATTGTGCAGGGCATCAAGACCGTTGGCATCGGTAAAAAGGGAAGTAAACCTTTAACGCCGGACTTGATCGCGGAGATCTTGCGCGACCTTAAAGAAAATAAAGTTTCTGACATTGCCAGGGGCGCATTTTTCGGTGCCTTATTTTCAAAAGGCATCACTCTGGATGAAATGCGCTTTGATGACGCCTTTGCTAGCGGGACACTGATGAACCCATCACGATTAGGGAAAATAATAAGTCACGACGCGCCATCTTTTGTTCAGGAGAGTTGTGTTAAATTGCTTAAGGTGCAAACACTCGATCAAAAATCCGCCTATAAAGTAGGAGAATTCTTACTTTCAAAAGAAAAAGGGGAAGGGGCTCGAGGGTTGATCGCCAGTGTCCTTCGCGTCCGCTACGAAACTGAAGAAGAATACAGCGGATTGTTGAAGAGTTTCGAAGATTCCATTGAACCCTCTTTCCGCCAGCCGGTTCCTTCCGGTGAGCCGATCATTCAATTGGCAGAACCCTTTGACGGCGTTGATCAGTCTTATATGATCACGCCTTTGGTCGCACAATATTTACAAGCGCAAAATTACCGCGTGGTGAATTTAACCGGCCGAAACAGCGGCCCGAAATTCGGGAACAATGCGCTGGATTTAGCGCAAGCCCTCAATATTCCGCTAGCCAAAGGTAATCAAGAGCTGGTAAACCCCAAACCGGCTTTTGGCTGGTATATTAACCAACCCGATTTATCAAAATCGTTAGATCAATGGGTTGAGCGCCGTTGGGCTATCGTCAAGCGTCCGTGTTTTGCCACGCTGGAAAAATTTTTAAATCCCGTAAAGGCACAAATTATCATCACGTCAGCGTTTCATGCGCCGTATTCTGAGAAAATGACCAGGATTGCGGAGAACGCCGGCTTTCCAGCCAGCATTGTCATCCGAAACGGCCTGGAGGGTTCCTTGGCTTTCCCGTTAATGCGGCCGGTTAAATTGCTTTGCTCAGCACGACAGAAGGACGGCTCGTATTTGCGTGAAGAAATTACGCTTGATCCGCAGGCTGATTTCGGCCTCAAGGTTTCTGTTGAAGAAAAATTGGAAAATCCTTCGCTTGAGGAAAACGCACGCCTGGTCAAAGAGTTTTCACAAAAACAAATAACAAATAACACACTTTTCGATCAGCGTGTAAAATTTACCTGCGAAGGGGTCAAGCGAGCCCTTACTTGGATCAATGATCATAAAAGGAGAGGCTAAAATGATTTGGTTAAAAACCGCAAGTTTTCTTATGTTCGTGGCCGTATGTTTGGGCGCGTTTGGATCCCACATGCTGAAGGATAAACTCGTCGGCCATTACGCGGAAGTTTATAAAACAGCTGTGCTGTATCATTTTATTCACGCCATGGGGCTTTTTGTGGTGGCCTGGTTAAGTGTTGTTGCGATGAGCCCGAAAGTAACGCTGGCTGGGCAATTCTTTGTTTTAGGGATCGTCCTTTTTTCCGGCAGTTTATACGTCTTAAGCATCACACAGATCAAATGGGTCGGCGCTATAACCCCGCTTGGGGGATTGTCTTTTTTGATGGGCTGGCTTTTGATATTTTTGAATCGATAACATGATCAAACAAACGCAAACCAGAACGATCTCGTTTTACACCTTCGGCTGCCGATTGAATCAGGCGGAAACAGCGGTTATTGAGAATAGTTTTAAAGATCCTCAATACACGATCGTCGATATCAGCCAGCCGGCGGACATTGTGGTCATTAATACCTGCACGGTGACCGAAAACGGGGATGCCGATACACGGCATTTGGTCCATAAGATCAGCCGCCTTAACCCGAGCGCGCAGATCGCATTAGTCGGCTGTCAGGCCCAAATCCAAAAAGAAAAATTATTAGATCTTCCCAATATCCATTGGGTTGTCGGTAATGCCAAGAAATTTGATCTCGCACAGATCGTTCAAGCCGTCGACATCAAACCGCAAGTGATCACACCGGCCATTCCGCGTGAAAGCTTTTCCATTGCCTTGGCCGGCATTGACAGCCGCCATACACGGGCGAATTTAAAGATCCAGGACGGCTGCGATTTTTTCTGCTCTTTTTGCGAAATTCCCTACGCCCGCGGCCGGGCCAGAAGCCGGAATTTTGAGAACATCCTTCAGGAGGCTGAAATTTTAACAGCGGCCGGCCATAAGGAAGTTGTTTTAACCGGGATAAATATCGGGACTTACATGTTTGAAGGCAAAACCTTGCTGGATGTGATCGATGCCCTGGAGCAGATCTCCGGCCTTAAGCGTATCCGCATTTCTTCTATTGAACCCACAACCGTGCCTAAAGATTTGATCCAAAAAATGAGGGGGACATCTAAACTTTGCCGGTACCTGCATATCCCGTTACAAAGCGGCAGTAACAAAATTTTAAACCAGATGGAGCGCAAATACACGGTGGAGGAATTTGTGGAATTTATTCAGTTCGCGCATAAAACCGTGCCGGAAATCTGCATCGGGACCGATGTGATCGTCGGTTTTCCCGGTGAAACAGGCGAAGATTTTCAGCAAACGTTTGATGTGTTACGGGAAAATCCGATCGATTATGTTCATGTCTTTAGCTATTCCAAGCGCTCCCTGGCCAAAAGCCGATTGCTTAAAAACGAAATTTCGGCCCCCACAAAAAAACAACGCAGCCAAATTTTGCGCGATTTAAGCAATCGAAAACGCCGGGTTTTTCAGGAACGGATGCTGCAAACCGCACCGGAAGTCCTTTTTGAAGAAAAAAAGAAGGACACCTGGCTGGGAGTGACGGATAATTACATCCGTGTTAAAGTAAGGTCCGAGCGAAATTTGCACAATCTTTTGGTAAAAGTCCAGCTTCAGCAGATCGAAAATCAGACCGTTGCCGGACAGCTCCTGTAACCCATTTAAATCTCAAGAGTTATGGAAAAGAAATATATGGTTTGTGCATAGACAACCCTTAAGCGGTATGTTATATTTTTAATGGCTATGAAAAAATCGATTTTTATCGTGCTTTTAGGTCTAATTTCTGTATTTGCTTGCGGCAATGCCAGTTTTGCGAAAATGGTTCAATATGTTGACGAACAGGGCAAAATCCATTATGTTAATACAGATATTTCAAAGGTGCCGGAAGCATACCGCTATCAAGTTGAAGACCAATTAGAAGAAAAAACAGCCGAGGGGCAGGATGAATCAGCCCCGCAGGCCGAAAATGAAGAAACGGAAGCACCAAAGGATAGTGAGGCGGCATCAGCGGATTTACCGTTTCCGGGGATGAAAGAAGCAAAAAGTTTAACCGCCGTTCCTCAGATCAGTAAGACGGTTGAATTTTATACATCCTCAAATTGTACGGAATGTATTTTTATCGAGGCTCTTTTAAAATCAAAAAATGTTGATTACGATAAATATAGTGTTGATGACAAAGGTATAGGAGAGGAGAAATTCCGCTTACTCGGTGGGGGAACGGTTCCGACCACCAAAATCGGAGGAGTCGTTATCGAAGGGACAGACGGGAATAAGATCCAGGATGCCCTTCAAACAATAGGACAATAATATGAATCGAAAAGGTTTTACCATGGTCGAGATGATGGTTGTCGTAGGCATCATCGCCCTTTTGGCCGCGATCGCGATACCGAATCTTTTGCGGTCCAAGGTTTCGGCCAACGATGCCGCGGCGCAAGGGACCCTAAAGACCATTGCGGTGGCCTTGGAAAACTATGCGGCCATCAATGGAGGGTACCCGATCGACCCCAATGATCTTTTAGGGGTCAATCCTCCTTATTTAAATCAAAACTTTTTTGTCGGCCAATACTCAGGGTTCACCTACACGTACTCCTTTGCGCAATTCGCCTATTCGGTTGTCGCCAACCCTATTAATTCAAACAGCGGCACGCGAAGTTTCACGATCTCAACCGGGGCAGTCCTGCAATAATCACCCTAGCAGTCCACAGCATTTATGTTTCGGATCAAAATTAAAAATATTCCTGAGACAGTCATTGTTTTTGGCGTGGTCAGTTTTTAAACTGACATGGCCAGCGACATGATCTATCCGCTAATGCCGGTTTTTCTCACGCAGTACCTGCACGCCGGCCAAGGATTTGTCGGCTTAGTCGAAGGGTTTGCCGAATCCACGGCTGCTTTCTTTACACTTTTATCCGGGATCTGGGCCGACCGCGCCAAAGACCGCAGCAAGCTTGTTTTAACCGGCTACACATTATCATCGCTTTCCAAGCCTCTTATCGCTATCGCTTGGAACCCCTGGGTCGTTTTTTTTGTGCGATTTTTTGATCGGATCGGAAAAGGGATCCGCACCTCACCGCGCGACGCGCTGATCGCCGATTCCATTGACCATCATGTAAGGGAAGCGGCTTACGGTCTGCATCGCTCGATGGATAATGCCGGTGCGGTCATGGGCCCGCTCGTAGCGACATTTCTTCTTACATGGTTTATCAAAGATTTGCGGCAGCTTTTTTGGATCGCGGTCATTCCCGGGTTGGCTTCGCTGGTCTTGATCATCTGGAAAGTACGGGAAATTTCGCCGGCGAAACGCGTGATCCGGGACAGAAAATTTTCTTTTCAACTTCCGAAAGGAAAACTGCGTATTTATTTGGGGATCTTGTTTTTATTTATGTTAAGTTGCTCATCGGACGCATTCTTGCTTTTAAGGGCCGGGGAGCTGGGGGTTCCAACGCCACTTTTACCCCTGATCTGGATGCTGTTAAGCATCGTTAAGGCCGCGACAACATATCCGTTCGGGAGATTATCTGACCGGGTAGGCCACCGCAAGCTCATCCTTATCGGCTGGATCGTGTACATTGCCGTTTACGTCGCATTTGCCCTGGCTGACGCGACCTGGCATGCCTGGGCGCTTTTTGCGGCGTACGGATTTTTTTACGGATTGACGGAAGGAAGCGAGAGGGCGGTTTTGGTTGAATATGCACAGGCCGATCAGAGGGGAGAATCGTTCGGATGGTTTTATTTTATCGTCGGCTTAGGTGCTCTGCCGGCGAGTTTGATCTTCGGTCTTATCTGGCAGAATTTTGGTTCCAAAACCGCATTTCTCATGAGCGCGTCTATCTCAACCCTGGCCGCGCTCCTGCTTTTTATATTTTTACTTAAAGTCCCTTCCGTAACCGGGAAAAAATTGGCCTCCTGAGGAACTTTTTGATTTTCCGGATGTCTAATTGTCGGTTAAATCAAAAAAATTTAAAAAAGGAGAGGCCAATGATCCGAAATATCCAAAAAGTTTTCACGGTTTTTGTCGTCCTAGCCGCTTTTTTTCTGCTGGGATCCACGGGCGATGCTTCAGCCGATTCAACATGCCGTTTAAACAGATTTCAGCATGTCCGACAGGGCCACAATCACAACGATTTAGGAGCTTATTATCGTCAGTTTTATCATTGTAAACTCTGCAAACGCTGGCATCGTTACGATAATCCCTGTGATGGCCACCAAGCGCGTCATCGGAACAGCCGAGGGAAGATCGTCATCGTTTTTGAATAATTGCTTTTCCGGCGGTAAAAAGGTATAATTCCACAGCATGTACTGATTCCTCCACTAAAATTTGAGGTAATTCGTACTATGCTAATTTATATCTAAATGGAATTAAGGAAAAATTAGTATGAATTTCGAGAAAGTCTTTGCCTTTTTGCTGGAAAATTTTGAAAAGCATAATATTCGCTACGCCCTGATGGGCGGATTTGCCCTGCACGCGGCCGGATATACCCGCGCCACCCAGGATATTGATGTCCTGATCCTTAAAGAAGACATGCCAAAGATAAAAAAATTCCTTTTAAGCATCGGCTACGAGCTGATGCACGAAAGCGAAGATATCTCGAATTTTCGGGGGCCGCTGAAAGACCTGGGACAGATCGACTTTCTCCATGCCCATCGGCAATATACGAAGAACATGTTGAAAAGGGCGAAGGAATGTGCCATACTAAACGATAAATTCACGGTCAAAGTCCTTGTCCCTGAAGATATTATCGGCCTTAAGGTGCAGGCCAGTTCCAATGACACAAACAGGCACACTCAAGATCTAGCGGACATTGAAAAATTATTAACCCTGCATAAAGACCAGCTTAACATCAAGCTTTTGAAAGAATATTTCGCGCTTTTTGGCAGGGAAAAAGAACTTGAGGAGATTTTAAAAAGGATAAAACATGCTTAGTACAAAAGAAAAAAAGGAAATGCTCAATGATGCCGCCTCCGAACAGCGACGGATCGCTTTTCGCAAAGCCCAGGTCGGCGACTTCGATCCATCCTTTGACGCCTACCTGAAATTCTTAGCCGATGTCCAAAAGGTCTTTTCCAAGGCTCAAGCCTACAAACCCACACCCTTCGGAACGAATTTTAAGCTATAAATCACTCTCACCGATTGCTTTTTCGCTTTTAAAAAGGTATAATCCTTAAAGTTTTGACGCGCACGCGTGCCCCTTTCATAAATTTTATCGATCTTGACCAACTTCCACTTTAAACGGCATGAAAAATAATACTGCTGCATTCTATATCGCAACCCTTCTTATTTTTGGCGCAGCACTCTGGCTTATCCTCTGCCAAGGGAAGCATTTAGAATCCCCCAGGATCCAACTCCAACCGTTTGTAGAATCAAGCACAGCCGCTTCGCAAGAAGGGGCTCATTTTTTTTCTAATCTACAGAAAAATATTCGCCATCCGCTTGCTATCCTTCTCATGCAGATCTTTTGTATTATGATCATTGCCAGGATTTTGGGGCACTTAATGACCAAGATCGGGCAACCTTCCGTTATCGGAGAAATTATTGCCGGTATTATCCTCGGGCCGTCTCTTTTAGGGGCTGTTTCTCCGGAAATCTCGCAATTTATTTTCCCGGAAGAATCATTGCGCAGGCTGCAGGTCTTAAGCCAGATCGGGCTTGTCTTGTTCATGTTCATTATCGGCATGGAATTGGATATCAGCGTGCTTAAGAAAAAAGCGCATGCGGCTGTTGTTATCAGTCACGTCAGCATTGTTTTTCCATACTTTTTAGGCGTTGCGTTGGCCTATTTTCTTTATTCGTCATACGCCCCGCCAGGGACGCCATTCATAGCATTTGCTCTATTTATGGGGATCGCGCTGAGCATCACCGCGTTCCCGGTTTTGGCCCGCATCATTCAAGAAAGAAACCTTGCGCATTCCCCTTTAGGGACGTTGATCATCACCTGCGCGGCGGCTGACGACATCACCGCCTGGTGCTTATTGGCGGTGGTCGTTGCCATTTCCACCGCGGGAGGCGCAATAAGTGCGGTGGGAAGTATTCTGTTGTCGATCCTTTATGTTCTCGTGATGTGGTTTATCGTTAAACCGCTGCTGGAAAGAATGGCCGTTAAATATGACACACCGGAAAGCATCAATAAGACTGTCGTGGCAGCGGTTTTTGGATTGTTGCTTTTATCGAGTTTTTCAACCGAGATCATCGGGATCCATGCCCTTTTCGGCGCTTTTTTTGCCGGTGTCATCATGCCTCCCAAAAAAATATTTAAACTCATCCTGGCGGAAAAGATCGAGGACGTCAGCCTTGTTTTTCTCTTGCCTTTATTCTTTGTTTTTACCGGATTGCGTACCCAGATCGGTTTGCTGAATCAGCCCCAACTGTGGGGTATCTGCTTTTTAATTATCGGTATCGCGGTGTTAGGAAAATTTGTCGGCAGTACCCTAGCGGCAAAATTTGTAGGACAAACCTGGAAAGACAGCCTATTGATCGGTGTCCTGATGAATACCCGCGGCCTGATGGAGCTGGTGGTTTTGAATATCGGGTATGATTTGGGCATCCTTTCCGCTGAGATCTTTACGATGATGGTCTTGATGGCACTCATCACGACCTTCATGGCGGGCCCGGCCATCCGCGCCATTGAATATTTCTTCAGGGAAAGGGCCGTGGGCGGACTCAAGGAAGGATTCAATACCGTACTTTCCTTCGGCTCACCTCAATCCGGCGGCCGGTTATTGGAATTGGCTCATTATTTAAATCTTAAGAATGAAAAAGACTCAACGGTAACAGTCGTGCATTTTTCTCCCAGTGCGGATATCTCGATCTCGGAAGCTGAACAGCATGAAGAAGAGGCCTTTCGCCCTGTCAATTATGCCGCCTCCCAGTTCGGGATCGTTTTACGAAAAATATTCGGCGTGAGCGATAATGTGGAACATGAGATCATAAAGGCTGTCCACAGGGATAATTATAATTTGATCTTGGTCGGCAGTTCCCGTGAATTATTCGCGGATGACAAGACCGGCGGCAAGGTCAAAAATTTTGTCAATCGGTTGGATCCCCCGGTGGGTGTTTTTATCGACAGAAGTTTTCGCGAGATCAATGAAATTTTATTGATCATAGGAGAACCGCGCGATAGTTTTTTACTTTCCTATGCCCGGCGGTTCCTGGAGACTGATCCGGCCAACCGTTTGGCCGTGGCCGAGTATGACCTTTTTTTGCCTTCGAGCGATGAATTTTCAAGATCGATCGGGTCAAAGTTCGGCAACCGCGTTTCCTTGAAGAATGTTTCGTTGGATGATATCGCAAAAAATTTCACGACAGAAGCCGATCTTGTTCTTATGAGCCTGAACGTCTGGGAAAAACTTAAGAGTAAGCAGAGGGGTTGGTTTAATCGCTTCCCGTCCTTGCTGATCATTAACAAGTAGAAAAAATATGACCTTGGCGTATCTGTGCATCGTTGTCAGTCTGTTCATCCCTTTGGGATGCGCAATTTATGCCAAGCTTTCGGTCAAAGGTTACAACAATCGGACCCCTCGAGAATTTTTAGCCGGTCTCGAAGGCAAGGCCAAACGCGCCAATTACGCGCAGAATAATTTTTACGAAACCTTCCCGGCTTTTGGGGTCGGAGTCGTTGTGGCGCATCAGTTGGGGGCGGTGCAATCCACGGTCGATAGTTTGGCAATAACTTACGTTATTGCCCGTATCTCATACGCGGTCTTTTATATCATTGATAATCACATTTTGCGGACCGCCGCATGGTTCGTTGGATTCGGCGCGACACTCGCGTTATTTTTTTCGAACGCCTGAAGAAACTTCATAGGAGCAAATTTGCAATGAAAAATTATTTAAGGACACATCATCGGAGGTTGAGAGAAGGAATTGTGTTGGTCACGGTGTTGGCCTTTAGCGGGTGCGGCCAGCCTTCTGCGCCAAAGGGGCCATCGGGTCAAGAGAACGCCGGCTCATATTCCGCAGGAATAAAAAAGGGATGTGTCGGCATGGGTTGTGACGACGAAGTTTCCGCTGGCCTAAAGGAAAAATGTGTTGGGATGGGATGTCCGCCGGAAGATGCCCAATAGACCGAATAATTCTAAAGCATGGTTGGTGTGGTTACTTTTTTTCTTTGGTGGGATTTTTTGCCTTTTAGCCGCGCAGGAGGGCTGTTACCAAAAATCCGTGAAACTGCTTGGGGTGGTGGTGGCCAAAAAGTATACTCCGGGCACAAGCCGGGTCGGCTCCGGCACGCTGAGTTCACGCAGTTACCACAGTATTAAATATCGCTTTACCACACCGCAAGGTGAGACAAAGGAAACCTGGAGCGATGTCCTTACCCAAAACTGGAATAAATTTCACGAAGGGGATCCTGTTGAGATCGAATACTTATCGGCGACCGGTGACAGCCGTGTCGCAGATCAAACCGCCTCGGCCCCGGTGTTTTTCATGATCGCTGTTGTTCTGCTGGCCGGCGGTTTCATCATGCGGCGCTCGGGGATCCAATCGTGATACACCCTTTCCGCGCCGTATTCGCGGCCCTCATTTTTTTCTTTGCCTTTTTTATAAATTCAATCCGAGCTGAGGGAGCAGCTGGCGGGGCAGATCAGGTTGTCAATCGTTGCGGCAACGAAGTCATTGAAGGCTGTCCGTGCGGAAAAATGCCGGTGTGCGTCGTCAGCGATCATGCGGACGGATTTTTTTCACAGACTTTTTTTGATCAAGCCACTCACTCGAATTGGGAAGGCTTTGGCCAAGGTGAAATGAGCGATTTCGGCAAGGCCATGACTATTGAAATGGAAATGGCCGCCGCTTTGGCGAAGACCGCTCCCTGCGTTGAACTGGTTGTCCTTAATTCCTACCATACGGCATCCCTGGTCGTTGAAACACTGGCGGAACAATCCGGCTTGACCCAGCGCATTCAGGATGCTTTGGCCGCCGGAGATTCCGAACGGCTTAAAGAACTGTACGCGGAACTCGACAAACTTTTTGAGAGATTCGGGATCCAGGATTTGCCGTGGCGTAATCCTGATTTGGCCAACGACCACCTCCAGCAGCGGCTCCTCAGTTGCGCCACCGCCAAGGTGGAACTCACGGGCAAATCCGATGCCAACGGTTTTACGATTAGCGCAGAGACTTCGTCATCCATCGCGGAAATGCCCGGCCAGACATCTTCCGCCGCCTCGAGCGCGCCGGAGGGCGGCATTGAAGAGCTTGCCAAAAAAGTGGCCGGAGAGCTGGCCCTGATCCAAAAGAAAATATTTTGCACCTGCCAGGAGGTATTGGAGCGGTGTAACGTAACGAATTTTGACCTCGCCAACCAGGAAAGTGAATGCGTGCGGATTATAACCTGCTGCGGCCAGGTCACCAAAGAAGGGCCGGAGAAGGTCAAGGGATTGACGTTCGGTGAAACGCGAAAACACGAACCGAAATGCTGCAGTCCGATCGCCCGCTCCCGGGCAGGAGAACAGGTCGGGGAAGAGGACGAAGACGACCGTCGTATCATGAATGAGATATGGTGTCCGGGAACGTGGAACTTGCGGGGAGCGGACTTGGATTGCGACGGAATTCCCAACGCAAAAGATGATACGCCGTGGCCGCCGGGCGAAGAACCGCCGGGAAAAAAACCATGAAAGAATGGCTTTTAATTTTTCGCAATTGTATCCTTGCGCTTATCGTCATTGCCGTTGGCTCAGCGCTTCCGCCATTGCAGTCTTTGGAAGATTGGATGACACCCCTGCGGATGGAACTCATTTGGCTAACAACGGGTATGGCCTTTTTCGGTTGGGCACTTTTGATCGGAGCCGCACTCTACCGGATCGCCACCGGCGGCGGGTCGCTAAAACGCAACGAAATTGAGGCCACGATCCAAAGCGTGAAAGACGCGCAGTCCATATCGTACAGCTTTCGCGCCTCAAAATATTGGGTTCCGAAAAAGGCCTGGGGCGCGGGATTCAGCGATGAGGTTTCCTTTGCGCAAGTCAAGGCGGCCTGGCGGCTGGGGTTGTGGCGTCAGGACCCGCGCTGGCGCGGATTATTTATAATGGGACTGGGGGCCGTTCTCATGGCGGTCGGAGGTTTCGGCATTATCATTGTGCTTGGCGCGCCGGGTTTAAAATCCCTCGCTGTTGGCGCGCTGTTGTATGCGGCCGTCCGCACAACATGGGGTTTTCTACGCGCCTAAAGAAGATTTATATGAAACGTAATTTTCTATTATTAATTTTCATTGTCACATTGACCCTGTGTTCCGGGAATATTTCCCGGGCGCAGGAATTGGTCTGCTGCGGCCACCTGGTCAGTGTCCACGGCGATTGGTTTGGCGCCGACCGCCGATGCGCGGGGTATTTGCAGGATCATCCGGAAAAACGCGAGATGGCCTGCAAATGGTTCCTGGAGCACAACAATGTTTGCGAAGAGCTGAAGCCGTACTGCAAACTGTGTTCCGGTACTGACGGGGAAGACACGTACCCTCCGGATGACCCGGTCGTGCAATCGATCATCGCCGGCTTTCACGCGCAGGGGATCATGATCGGGCCTGAATATATCCTGGTCCAATCGCGCCACAACGGGACAGTCGACCGCTTCGTCGTGCGGCTGGACGCCAACGGCTGCGTGCTTCCCGATGGACAATGCGTCATAGAAGCCGGAGAGAGCGGATATCTGCCGGAAGGAAAACAGGAAGGTGCCTTCCGCCATCTATACGGCAGTGTTGTGACCCTTGGTAAAAGAACACGTGTGATGACCCGGATCGTGAACATCGAAACCGGGGTGATCATGGCGAACGGCAAGGGCGACGGAGGAGTCGGCGCAAGCGGGATGTCCGAAGCGACTGCTAATGCCGTCGGCAATATGGGTATGACGTGCAAGGACGTCCGGGGGTTAATTTTAGATTAATGTTAATTGCGCTTGTGATAAAAAGACGTTATAATTCTTAAAAAAGAAACATAAAGCACTATAAAAAATAAAAGTAAAAGACAGCGGAGTTTTATTTTTCGATGCCAGCTAAAGGTACGATTGGAATAAGCGACATACCGCTCTTCAAAGAGCTTTCCCTAAAGGAATTGGTTTGCTTAGGAAAATTTTTGCGGGAAAAACACTTTCGAAAGGGGGCAATGCTTTTCGAACAGTCACAAACGTGTGAAAAAATTGTGATCGTTAAGTCCGGACGGGTTAAAATTTACCGCCTGTCTTCCGGCGGCCAGGAGCAGATCCTGGAGGTGTTATTACCCGGGGACACATGTGCCTGTAATCCGGGAAATCAGCAATGGGCCTGTTCGTCATCAGCCAAAGCCCTTTCGGATTGCAGTGTTTGGACCTTAGAGCGAAGTCATTATATTGAGATGGTCAAGAATAATTCGCGGCTGATGCAGACATTAACAGCGATCTTCGCCAAAAAATTATGCAAATTTTGTTCGCTTATTGAACAGATTTCGTTAGAAAGCCCCCAACGCCGGCTGGTCAAATTTTTGCTGGATATGCTTAATTCAGAAGAAGGCCCCAAAGATCAAAAAGCCGATATACACCTACCTTTCACTCATGAGGAAATAGCCCACCGGTTAGGGCTCGCCCGTGAAACAGTGACCCGCCAGTTGACCAACCTAAAGAAATTAAAATTAATTCAGATCAACCATCGCCAAGTGACTGTTTGCGACCGAAAAGCACTAGAAAAGATCCTCGCCTGATTATTTTTCCCCTTGTGACTGCCGTCACAGACATATATTTCTGCCTTCCCTATCATATCTAC
>MHFY01000130.1:17426-24795 GCA_001805375.1 Omnitrophica WOR_2 bacterium GWA2_47_8
TTAAATCAATTGGAAAATGCGATTTATAACCTTCAATATGAAGGAAAACTTTTCTCCTCAAGCCATATCAAAAAAGCCGAAGAGGCCATGCGCTTTCTGAAAGAAAAATTTACCGTGCATATCGACTTAGATAACCGTGTCATTTTTCCCTTTTTAGAAAAGCACATCCCCAGATTGAATTCTGTTTTGCTTTATCTGAAATCGGAACGCCGTGAGTTCCAGGAAGGATTTAAGATTTTTGAAGAAATCCTAGCCAAACTTAAAAAGGAAAACGATAATATGATTCGTCACGGCATCATTGAACGGTTGAAGGATAAAGGGATCTATCTCATCTGCCTTATGAGAAACCACATCCAGCTTGAAGAGCAAAGTGTTTATAAAAGCCTGGAATTGGAACTGCACAAGGACGAACGAAACATCCTAATAGAAAAAATCGTTAATTTTTCAAAGAGGAGAAATTAATACATGCACCTGGTCATGGTCGGGATCAGTCATAAGACAGCATCGCTTGAGATCAGGGAAAAATTTTTCTTAAGGCCCATTGAGCGGGAACTTTTGCTTTCTCAATTCCGGACTGATACGGCGGTCGTTGAATCCTTTATCTTTTCCACCTGCAACCGCACAGAGATATATGCCCATCTTTTAAATGATGACCCCCAGCTTCTCATTCAAGCTATTTTGAAGATCAAAAATCTTCCCCCCTCAGATGACCTGTTAAAATTCTTTTATATCAAAAAAGGACCTGATGCCGTGCGGCATCTTTTTTCCGTTTCAACGGGATTGGATTCCCTCATCGTCGGTGAAAAGCAGATCTTGGGCCAAGTCAAAACAGCCGTTGAGCTTGCCCGCACAGAATGCATGCTGGGCAAGCATTTTAATATTTTGACAAATCTAGCCATTCAGCTAGGGAAAAAGGCCCGTACCGAAACCCAGATCGATTCGGGCGGTTCGTCCATCAGCTGGGCCGCCATGAAAATGGCCGAGAATATCATGGGAGAGCTTAAGGATAAATCGGTCCTGATCATCGGTGCCGGAAAGATGGGAAAATTGACAGCCAGCCATTTTCAGCAAAAAGGCATCGGCCAGATATATGTCATGAACCGAAGCCAGGAAAAAGCCGATGATCTGGCGCAACAATACGGCGGTACGGCGGTCGGGTTCTGGCAGATCAAAGATATTTTGGATAAAACAGATGTCTGTATTTGTTCCGCCAGCTGCACCCACTATCTGATAGAGAAGGATTTGATCGAGCAGGTGATGCGTGATCGGCAGGATAAAAAATTATTATTCATTGATATTTCAATGCCGCGTAATATTGACCCGGCCGTGGCGGATGTAAAGAATGTGCGGTTAGTTGAAATTGATGACCTTGACAAAGTGGTGGAGGAAAATATCAATAGGCGCAGTTCTTGTGTTGACCAGGTTGAGCAGATGATCACGCGGAAGGTGACTGTATTTTATGATAAAGTTGCCAAAATTTATGATATCGAAGTGGCTCGAATTTAACCATACAAGGAGGGGGTATGATTTCACAAAGGATCTTTAAATTGTTGTTTTTTTTAGTTCTGCCCGTCGGCATGGCTTTGCTTATCTTAGCCAATGTTTCTTTCGCGGCAGAAAATGTCTCCCTGTCGCTTAAGTTGCCAAAACCCATGGAGAAGGCAACATATGTCGGGATGGAGACATGTGTTACCTGCCATGAAGAGAAGGGCAAAGAATTTAAGCTTACGACACATGCCCGTATCAGCAATGACAAGGTTGAAGGTGTGCCGCAAGCTTGCGAGATGTGCCACGGGCCAGGGAGCGCTCACGTGGATAATGGCGGAGGGAAAGGGAATGATGACATTATTAATCCACGAAAAAATCCCGAGATATGTTTTAGCTGCCATCTCGACAAAAAGACACAGTTCCGCCTTCCGTATCGGCATCCGGTTTTAGAAGGAAAAATGAGCTGTTCTGATTGTCATGACCTGCATGGTTCGGAGGCCAAACCTTGGACAACAACCAAAATGGAAGGTGTTAATGAGGCCTGCTTCAAATGTCATCAGGATCAAGAGGGGCCGTTTGTGTATGAACACGCGGCGATGCGCGAGGGATGCGCGACTTGCCATAAAGTGCATGGATCAATTAACAACAAGATGTTAGTGGCAAAGGACGCGAATTTATGCCTAAGATGTCATGGACAATCCGACTATCCGAACATGGGGCTGCCAGCAGGCACTCATACGAACAGGCTGGGTCGGGCAACTTGCTGGAGCGGCGGATGCCATGAACATCCACACGGATCAAACTTTTCAAACATATTCTTTTATGAATAGCCTGTAGCATAGACGGCCGTAGTTAACAATAAAGGAGAAATGGCATGAAAAAAAAATCTCTCAGAAATACACACATAATGGGATTAATGATTTTCTTGCTCACTTTGGGGTGGCTAGGGGCCACCAATGTTTTTGCCGGTGAGTTAACTGAAGCGTTAAGGAACTTCCTTAATAGGGATATCCGTGCCTTTCCGAAAAAAATTAAAATGGGTACTCTTGAGTTAATGCCGATAAAGACGGCCGATGTTAAAGGCGATACATCAAGATATCGTGCGTATAACTGGACCAAGGACGGTTCTCAGTCCGGCATTAAAGCACTTGGGTTTGATGCCGATCTCAACAGCAAGACGCACCTTTCTTTTGATGGGAGCGGCCTGTTCGGGGACTCAGATTATACAGGGAACCTGCTGTTCAGTAAGGATGACGTGGGTTACATGAAGCTTGATTATAAGTCTTTCCGTAAATATTTTGAAAAGAATGGCGGTAAATTCCCCCCGTATGCATCCAGCTTGAGCTTAAGGGAATTAACTCAGGACTTAGAACTGGATATGGGCCATTTTGGCCTGGAATTCGGTCAGGGTTCGGAGCAGGATTCTAATTTCAGCTTAGGCTATGCACATGACACAAAAAAGGGTATAAAAAGCACATTAAATTGGGCCTACGCGAAGGATTCTACGTTTGGAACTGCGATAGCACAGCAGCGAAAAATAACGCCTTCGTTTTATGATATTGATAATACGATTGACACCTTCAAGCTCAAGGGCAAGACGAAGGTTGCCGGATTTACCGTAAAGGGCGAACAAAAATATTCCTTTTTCAACGGTAAAACCCTAAATCAGGAACAGTTATATTCGCTTGCCGCGACGCAATCAGAAAACAAGATCATTCAACAAATAGAGTCCCCTCAGACAAAACAATTATCCACGACCATGCGAGCCGAACGCTGGACCCTGAACGATAAGACCTACATGTCCTTTGGGTACCGGTTTGGGCATTTGCGCAGCTCCACGCTTGCGACGGAACGTGAATATACCAATGCGGCCAGCTTCACGCAGGCAGGCAAGCTGGTGGGGGGCAGATTTCGAAACGGGGATGCCGACAGTAGTCAAGATACCCATACCTGGACCGGTCAAATGCTTTCCAATCTGACGAATGATCTCACTTTTATCACCCGATTAAAGGGGGAATTACGGAGTGCGCACAACGTAAGTGATTATGATACGTTGAGTATCACTGAAGCCGTAACCTCAACAACCCATGAGAGCAGTGAAAACCGGTTTATTCAAACGGGAGAAAGTTTTTCATTGCGGTATAGCGGATTGCCCAAAACAAGTCTTTATTCGGATCTTGAATTTAGCCAAGAACGTAATTGGAAATATCTGGTCACGTCAACCGCATATGCCGAGCACCTAAACAATGTTCCGGACGCCGCAGCAACGTTGGGCGTGCGTTATACACCCACCAGTAAAGTGAGTATTACTTCTGAATTCAAGCATCAGGACAAAATTGACAAACTTGAACAGGTCAAAGGCTCAAGCAATTCGTATATAAACATGCTGCGCATGACTTCCGACTCATTTTTTTCGCGTTTATCCTGGAAGCCGCTCAAATGGATCGAGCACTCTCTTAAGATCAATACAGCATCCAAAATCTTCCATCTGCAAGCTGTAGACGTGAGCACAAGCAGGATACCTTCTTCCGAGCGTGATTTTACCTATAATGTGGCGATCATGCCAACCGAAGAATTGATGATCGACGCATCATATTCACGTAAGCTGAATAAGGTAGGTGGTATCGGTTCTCAGTATGCCTATGCACCACCCGCTTTTACTGGGAATGTTGATATATTGTCATTGAGCACGAGTTATGCGCCAACCGAGAAATTGAGCCTCTTCAATACATTCGAATATGCCCGGGCGAAGAATAAAACGAATGCTGACAGCGATAGCTTAACATCCAACGCAACGGGCCCACTGCTGTGGGGTCAAAATGAAGAATGGTTCAATATTGACACAGGCGTTACTTTTTCCTTGAGAAAAGACCTGACCATTGAGCCCCATTATGCGTATCAATCATTTCGGGCATTCGACGGTATAGACTCCGGCAATTACAGCGCTCATGTTTACTGGCTGGATGTATCATTAAATTGGTAAGATCCATCCAGGAGTTGTTTTTACTATAGAGGATAGGAATGTTAATGCGAATATTTTTGCTTTTTCTTGCCGTCTTATTGAATTTCTGTAGTTTAGGACAGGCCGAAGAAGTGAAGGGAAATTCCTGTGTCAACTGTCATTCCGACATGTGGGATGAGATCAAAGGGAGCGTCCATTCACAGCAGGGTATTTTTTGCAACAAATGCCATGGCGGTGACCCCACACAGGCCGACAAAGACCTGGCCAAGGCCCCGGGAACGGGTTTTATCGGTGTCCCGGATAAAAAGCAGACCATGGAACTTTGCGGGACTTGCCATTCGGATGTCAGTATTATGAATTTTTACGGGACCCGCACCGATCAATTGGCCCAATATAAGACAAGCCATCACGGCAAAAAACTTTTAGAAGAGGGTAATGCGAAAGTCGCTGTTTGCAGTGATTGCCACGGATACCATGAAGTCCTGAAGGTTTCTGACCCCAACAGTTCGGTTTACCCAAGCAATCTCCCGAAGACCTGCGCTAAGTGTCATGGGAATGAGAAATTGATGCATTCCTTCAACCTTCCGTCGGATGTGTTCGACAAATACAAGAACAGCGTCCACGGAAAAGCCTTGTTCGAAAAAGGCGATACCGCCGCGGCCAACTGCGCCAGCTGTCACGGCAGCCACGGAGCGGTGCCTCCGGGATTTCGGGAGGTTGGGGCAACATGCGGGAAATGTCATATCAACGAAAAGGCCCATTTTCAAGAAAGTGTCCATGCTTCGATCAGCGACCGGGAAAAATTCTCTGAATGCGTTTCTTGCCACAGTAATCATGATATCCAGCCGGTAAGTATCGCGCTTTACGATCAGGCGTGCTCCAAATGCCATACGCCGGAGAGCGACGCGTTTAAGCAAGGCCGGCAGATCAAAACAATCCTTCAAAAAGCGGAAGACGATCTTGCGGAAACCCGCGCTCTCGTTAAACAAGCCGGCATCGAAGGTTTTTTTATCGAGGAGGAAGAAGCGCTCTTGGAGGAGGCCAAATCAAAAGATTTGGAAATGCAGCCTCTGCAGCATAAATTGATATATAATGAGCTCGCTTCCTTATCGACAGCGTCCGATGCTAAGATCAAGGAAATAAAAACAAGTATTGAGGGGAAAAGAGCAGGCCTGAAGTGGCGGAAAGTAGGCCTTATCGTGTTATGGATCTTCATACTCATTATGGTTTGGGCACTGAATTCAGAATATAAAAAGATAATGGCCGAAGAGAAAACAAAGCAAAAAAACGGGAAATAGGCATATGGTGATCGAAAAACAAGGACATGTAAAAACCGGGGCTTTGAATAAAGAGAACCTAAGCCGCAGGGATTTTCTGGGATGGATCATTCAATTTGGGCTTTTCACGACCCTGGCTGGGATGGTGGCACCGGCGTTAACCTATCTTTGGCCCGTGACCCATCGAGGCCCCGCAGGAGGGTTAAGTGATGTCTGTGCCGAGGATGATATTCCCTTATGGGGCGGAAAGAAAATAATTTTGGCCGGCAGCGCGATGCTTATCATTAGAACGCCGCAAGGGTTTAAAGCCTATTCCGCCGTCTGTACCCATTTGGGCTGTCTCGTTGATTGGGATAATAAACGCCACGAAATTGTCTGCCCTTGCCATGCCGGGATCTTTGATCTCGCTGGAAAGGTCGTGGCAGGGCCTCCGCCGCGTCCACTTCCTTCGAATGAAGTGAGCGTTGTCAACGGCAGGGTCATGGTCAAGGTTTAACGGAAACTCCATGAAGGGAAAGAATATTTATGCCGAAATTTAATATACGCGAGTGGCTGTCAAAACGTTATGATCTTGAAAAGATCGAAGGGCCGCTCCAATATCAGATCACAAAACCTCTTCCGCGAAGCACCGGCTGGTTTCATACTCTTGGCAGCATGTCTTTATTTCTTTTTGTCAGCCAGGTATTGACCGGGATCTTGCTTTTGATCTATTACCGCCCTACGGTTGATGAGGCCTTCGAAAGTATTAAATTTATTATGACCAAACCGTATATGGGGTGGTTATACCGTCAGATCCATGCCTGGGGGGCAAATTTGATGGTGATCGTTGTTTTTCTGCACATGCTGCGCACGTTTTTTACCGGATCGTTCAAAAAACCGCGGGAAATAACCTGGGTCATTGGTGTTTTTCTGTTCGTTTTGACGTTAGTATTCGGGTTTACGGGATATCTTCTGCCGTGGAACCAATTGGCGTATTGGGCAACGACGGTAGGGACAGAGATCGCCGGCGCTATTCCATTTGTCGGAGAATGGATGAAGACATTAATGCGGGGCGGCACGTCGGTCGGAGGAGAAACTCTTTCCCGATTTTTCGTTATCCATGTGATCATCCTTCCATGGATTGTTTTCTTCTTAATTGCCATTCATCTATTTTTGGTGAGGTTCCAGGGGATTGCGACGATGGATCCGGTGGGGGATGAGAAAGAGACTAAGGTAAAAGAAAAGGACGGGATCCCGTTCTTCCCGCACCACATGCTCAAGGAAGGGGTCGTCTTTTTTATTCTGCTCGGTGTTTTGATCACCTTGTCGATCCTGGCTCCCTTCGAATTGGGCGAAAAGGCCGATCCGCTGACAACGCCCGAAGGGATCAAGCCGGAATGGTATTTTTTGTCGATGTATCACGTCCTGAAATATTTTTCGAAACTTTTGGGGATCTTTGTCGTTGGCTTGGCGCCGGTGTTCCTTTTAATCTGGCCTTTTTTGGATAGAAGCCCTCAACGGCATCCGTTTAAACGTCCTATTTCGGTTACCATAGGGATCCTGGTTTTGTTGTCTTTTTTGGTTTTCGGCATCCTGGGTTTTATCTCAGAGAGTAAACAAAAATTTTTCGGTAAAGAATATCATTTCGATATCTATGGTATTC
>MHFY01000130.1:24813-25095 GCA_001805375.1 Omnitrophica WOR_2 bacterium GWA2_47_8
ATAAGGGGATCACAAAATAGAGGAGGATGAAAATGAGACGAAGGTTAATAGTCATTAGTGCTGTATTCGTTTTTGGTGTATGCGCAGTCATGTTTCTGTGGAGCGGCGAAATCTCTGCCGTCCAGGCAGAGCATGAATTTGTTGGAGCAACAAAATGTTCCATGTGCCATAAAAAGCCGGAACAAGGGGAACAGTTTAAGATCTGGCAGGACACAAAACATGCCAAAGCGCTTGAGACATTAAAAACTCCGGAAGCCAAAGATCTGGCTGCTAAATTGGGTA
>MHFY01000130.1:25130-25861 GCA_001805375.1 Omnitrophica WOR_2 bacterium GWA2_47_8
ATATGAAGAAAAGCATCATGGAGAACAAGGATGAGGCTATCGCTAACGGCTTGATCGTCCCGGATGAGCAGACATGCAAAAAATGCCACAATCCGGAATCTCCCAACTATCAGCCATTTGACTTCAAAGAGAGATGGGAAGAAATTAAACATCCTATCCCGGAATAATTTCTTAGAATTTTTACTAAAGTAAAAATATTTAGTTTAATATACTCATCATGCCGCAAGATGATAAACAGCCTAATTTATTTCAAAATTGGATCAGTGTCATTGGAGGAATTCTCTCGAGCGTTTGGTTCTCGACGATCCTTGTTTTATTTATTCTAGATTTTAGAAACAAAGAGCCTAATCCTTACCTAGGGGTGATCACTTACATGATCGCCCCGTTTTTTTTGATCGCCAGTTTATTGTTGATCCCGCTCGGCGCGTCGATCGAGCGCAAGCAACGGGTCAAACGCGGGCATGCCCGGAAGTTCCCGCATATCGATTTCAATAATCCGGTGCATCAAAAGATCGCTTACGTGACGATCATCGTTACGACGGCATTTTTGCTTTTTTCGGTTGTCGGAAGTTATCGCGCTTATGAATTTACCGAGTCGACAACATTCTGCGGAAAGGTATGTCATCAAGTGATGCATCCGGAATTTACGACTTATCAGAACTCGCCTCATGCCCGTGTGGCTTGTATCCATTGTCATATCGGTCCGGGGGTGGATTGGTTTGTCCGTTCTA
>MHFY01000131.1:0-3790 GCA_001805375.1 Omnitrophica WOR_2 bacterium GWA2_47_8
AGCATTATCATCAATTTCGGCAAATTATTCACCGGGACCTTGTTCTTGGCCTTGGTCGGCGCCGTGATCTTAGCTGCCGCGGTCATGCAGGCGGCCGTATTATTATTCCGACCCTTACCCCGCCTTATTGTCCGCATTAAGGGCTTTGTCAAAGGTTCAGCCGGCGCAGTAGTCCTTCTCGCTTTATCGCCGCTGTTAATGTCCGCGGAGGGCGAGGATGTTGCAGTCACATTGATTGTAGTAGGGGGCATTGCGGGTATCGCTGTATCCTTGATTTTGTTATTTAAAAAGGTCCGCGCGCTAACATTGAGAGTTAAGAAGATTTTATTACAGATAGGTCGTTCGATAAAAGTTCAAGAGATCAATATCGGGGATTTGGCGGATGATCTATCTTTAGGTTCTGATGTGCCCGTTTTTATTGTTGCTAAAGCATCCGGCCCGGATCAGGCACAACGTCGCAGAAAAATGTTGCGCACTTTGAGGAGCGGCGGGGCGCGTTCAAGGTCCAAACAAAGTATGGGCGGGTTTGTCGCGGCTACACGTTTTAAAGCGGGGCCGGCTGATTTGCGGAATTTAAAGGAGGATGCTTTATGGATGAACGATTTTGCTGAGCCTAAAGGGATCGCGGTTAATGAAAAATATATTTTAGTCGCGACTTTACGCGAGGTCATCGTTATTGACGCCAAAACGAGACAACAGCTTAAAATTATTTCCAATCCGCGATTTATCAGCGTCCATACCTTGCGATTTTCGCCGTTTAACCCCGATAATGTTTTAATTGCCTCTACAGGCACCGAGTTGATCTTTGAATATAACGTCGAAACAGGAAAAGAAGTTTTTCGTTGGGATCCATGGTTGCATGGATGGGATGTGGCAGCCGAGGGAGTACATCTCACGAATGATACGCGCGAATCGATCAGCTCACCATTAGGCCTTGACGCCAAGGATATGACCCTTCAGATCAATGGAGCCTACTATGATGACAAAAATCCCGATATTTTTTACATTGTTTCTTTTATATTAGGTCAGGTGTTGAGCGTTAACAGAAGCACAGGGAAGTCCACAGCTGTTCTTTCTGGATTGCTCAATCCTCATGGCTTCATCCGAACGCCCGATGGATGGGTTGTCACTGACACGGCGCAGGGCAGGGTTATTTGGCTCAACAAACATAAACAAAAGGTCAGGGTTTTAGATTTTTCTCGGGCGGCTAAAGATAAAGAGATGGACGGCATTGAATGGCTGCAGCACACCTCTTACTTGGGAGACGGGTTATATGCCACCATTGATTCCGTGCGTTATGGAGTTTGGCTGTTTAATTTGAAGCGCGGAACAAAACGTTTTATTCCGATCGATCCCGATACTTCTTATCAAGAGGTTATTCTGGAGGGGAGAAAGCAATCCGCCGAAGCAGAATCCAGCGCGGCAGATCTGAGATCAGCCAAGAAGTCCCTCCTCGTACTTTTTGTTTTCTCGCCGCTGTTGATGGCCTTTATGGGCGGGGATGTTGCCGGAGCGATTGGTTTAGGCATTTTGGGAGCAGCGGTTGGATTGATTTGGCTGTTATTCCGCGCCCGAGCACCAGCGATGATACGTATGTTCATTGTTTCCATTCTTATGGGCATAGGCTTACCAGCAATGCCGGCGCAAGAGAATATGCAGGGCCAGAAAAGTGAATCGTCAACTCAGAAGGCTGAAAGAAGGAAAATATTTATTGTCGCCTTAGACTTAGACAATCCTGATCAAAATGAAGAATTGATAAAGAAGGATTTAATTAATAAGGCGAGTAAAGGTGAAATAGTCTTGGCCTTGGATGGTCTTGTCAGAGATGATCTCTCGGAGAAAGAAGTAATTAAATATTTATATGGATTAGAGAAAGGATTGATTTTTGGTTATGAGGATCCGCTTGCTGACAGCTTTTTCTATGTTCTTCAATCTTACGGCCTCTTTATGACGCATTCAAAATTAATTTTAAATAGGAAAAAATCTTTTATCTTTAATTTAGCAACTAACAAATTAATGTACAAAAATTGGGTTGAGTTGGCAAGATTTAGGGAAAAAATAAGCCCAGCGCAACGGCAGCTTTATGATGTCATTAACGAAGTAATAGTGAAATATAAAGAAAGTCCCCAAGCTGCAATGTGGGCCTTCGATGATCTAGAGATTAAGTTTGCAGATGAGGTTTGGGGAAATTTAATGGTGAATTTATCTATGATCATGAAGAGGGGAATTGTAGATAGAGCGGGTACGATAAGAAAGTCCCTCAACTTTGATTTAATTGATAGCTTTGTCGATAATTTGGCATTGAATGGGGTGGAATATGTTTTCCGCGGCGGGCTTGGGGATTGGAAGGAACAGTATTGGGCTGAAAATTTGAAAGAAGCCGCTGACAAAGCTTCTGCGAAAGGCCTTCCATTTTTCATATTAGTTGAAAGATCATCGGCAGAGAATGTCGCCGGTATTTTTGGCCTTCAATATCAAGGCATCAAGGTTGAAGTCCTCAAGCAGGCAAATTTAATTCCGCAAGAATATAAATTAACTGAGACCAATAAAAAAGAGGAAAAGCCTGCAAGTATTTACCTGCAAGAGCCGATTCGTATTATTGGAGAGGAACATACGTTAGATGGTGACATTTCATTTGCGGAAAGATTAGGGCAATTAGCAAGCCGAGAGTTAATAGTCTTGGGTCTCGAAGGTATAGCAAGGGAAGAAAAGCAAGAAGAAAGTATTACTAAAGAACGGTATGGCCTACCGAAGGGATATAATTTTGGTCTTGAAAATGATTATGCGTATACTTACACGATAATTTTAGTTAGCTATGTCTTGGAAAGTCATGAAAAAGAAGATGCATTGATTTATCGAGGCCAGGTGTTGGCTGATTTAAGAAGAAAGGAATTCTTAGCGCCGATTTGGAAAAGAGTCGAGAGTAGAATAACTGCTCAATCTGCAAAAGATTTATATAAGCTGATCGATGGATTCTTGACAGAATTTAGGCTTAGAGATTTTAAGGCTTATGAAGCAGCGGTTTTGAGCTTTAGGAATATGGGCGATAGGGCTGCTTGGGTGAAGATTATGGAAGCGTTGTATGAAGAAATGACTATCGAGTTAGACGGCTTTCTAAGAAAATCAGGATTAGATGTCGATTTAACACGAGTCATTCTTAAATATCCTAAAACTGATTTAGCAGAAAGATATGTGACAAGAATGGTTAACTTGGGATGGCGGAGTAGATTCTGGGTTGAACACATGAAAGAAGTTATCGATATTGCCATTGAAAAAGGAGTGCCTGTTTACTTTATTATGGGAAGAACCCATGTCCATGGATTGACTGCAAATGGAGTCGTGGAAGCGTTAGGCCCCACGTATCGCGGCCTGGAAGTTATAGGATACGATTTCAATAATTTAGTTCCTAACACGGTTCTTGACGAGGTTTATCTTAAGGATTTAAAGAAGAAGAAGAATGAAGAAAAGAAAAAGTCTAAAGACGAAAAAGAGAAGGAAGAAAGAACAAAATCTCCTAAGCCAGGTAAAAATGGATTCACGCTCATTATTGTACCTATATTGAGCACGCCGATTTTGTATATTGGCTTGGCAGTAACGCATGGCACAATGGCTGTCTCAACGGCAATTGGTGCGCTGGCGGCCTTTGTGGCAGTTGGAATTTTGATTTGGCTGTTATTCCGCGCCCGCGCTCCGGCATTGGCGTTAGCCGGAATGTTGGCATCCATCGCGCAGCCTGTTTCATCAGAAAGCGATAGAATGTCAGCCGTAAGTTCATTATTCTATCTTTTGA
>MHFY01000131.1:3801-6579 GCA_001805375.1 Omnitrophica WOR_2 bacterium GWA2_47_8
GCCTTAGGACTTGGATTCTTCCATGTGTTTATCGTCAAGACATTGCACTTACCGTATTCTAAGCGCGTCTTAAGCTACACTCTGCCGCTCGTGCCTTATATGTTTGTCACGTCATTCTTCAGCTGGCCTGCGCTGATCGTTTTTGGCATACACTTTATGCACGATTATCTCATGATAAGAGATTATCAAAGAATAAAGACCGGTCCGTTTAATTTGGTGAAAGGTTTGTCTATTCAATGGCGGCTGTATCTATTCTTCCTCAAGTATTTAAGCCATTTCAGACTTTCGCTTCCGTACAAGAGATTCTTTAACAACTTAAAGAAAGATAATCCGAAACATGTCCTTTATGTGGCCCTCTCGGCGCATCCGTACAAAGGTTTAGGTGATGAGATTGTTATTGATACCGCGATCACGCAGATTTTATTGAGCATATTCCCGCAAGCCACGGTCACGGTTGTTCCGACCTTTGCCAAAGCCTGGAGCCAAGACCATCCGCGTTTGAGAATTATGCCAAAAGAAGAATTCTTGCCTATTCTGGAAAGCCCGGTGGAAGAAGCCAAGGCTGCTTTAAAGAAATTACGCGATGAACGAGGCATCGATTATGTCCTCGATCATAAAACACCCGCGGCTGTCCGCTCAATCTGGGATGGAATTTTCCCTGTGTATATCTCGATGCCATCGAGAGAAGGCATTATCCGCCATGACCACAACGGCACAAAAGTCTGTTGTTACATTCCGTTCGCGTTCCGTTTTGCCTTCAGCGATTTCCTCAATAACAGATACTTAACGGATAAATTGGTTAAAGATGTCACCGGTGTGACCGGCGATTGGCGCAAAGATCTGCTTTTGGATTCGGACGATAAACCGTATGAAGTTAAAGATAGTGCGACACCATCCGTATTATTAAATCTTTTCTCCCGTGAAAAGAAGAAAAATTGGAGATCCTTAGAGCCGATCGTTGAACTTATTGCCCGCATCGTTTCAGACTTTAAGTTTAAAGTTGTCTTACCGGCTGGATTAAACGAAGAACAAGACAGCTATATAACGCAAGTTGTCGCTGGCCTGCCGGCGGATATCCGCGGCTCGGTGAGCATTGCTCCTGAAAGCGGCTTAAAGAATTTAAAACGGCTGCTGCTCGGGGTGGATTACATCATTACGGTCGATACTGGATTAGGCCATATTGCCGGGGCTTTAGGCAAACGGCCGATTGTCCTGACCTTGTTCTTCGGCGGTTATGGTCATCTGGTCTTACGCTGGCATCCGACATCGACCAGAGACCGCTTTAAAGAAAACGTGTTTGCCTTCGCGCCGTCGCAATATTCGGTGAAAGCAATCCTTAATAGATTAAGACGGCAAGTTGAAAGCCGTCAGACGCCAATCAAGCCGACGGCGAATATTGCAGAGAGACTCACCCGCGTTGGAATCATTTTAGTGTCTCCGCTACTCATGTCCTCCACCGGCGGGGATGTTGCCGGAGCGATTGGTTTAGGTGTGCTCGTGGGCTTGATCGGCTTAGGCATGTTGCTCTGGGCCTCGACTTCCCTGGGCACTCGCGGAACTCGCGCGCTGGTAAGAAATATTTTAGCCGGGCTTGGTTTAGTTGCTGTATTTAGCGCCGCAACACCGAACCTTTCCGCGCAGAACGTGGATCCTCGTAATTCTAAAACACAAACCATTGTGCAGACGCCATCGTCCGTAGATCAAATTTGGGGCATTGCACCACGAGAGTCCTGGGCCGAGTTATTTAAAGCACTCAATATCGAACTGACCAAAGAAGTTGAAAAACTTCCGTCTCATCTTCAGCCGGACCTTAGTGTCGTGAAATCTTTTATGGAAAATCCAACCGCCTCTATGGACCACATCAGCTACATCGTTAATGAACTTCCTGTAGATTGGAGAAATAATTTTATCAATGAGAATTTGAAAAAGATTTTCAATTTTGCGCGTCAGCGCGGATTGCCTCTGATCGTCGCAGCAGGGCATAATCATATCGACGGAATGTATCAATACTTCCATCCTCGATTAGGTTCAAAAGTTAAACATATCAACTTAAATGAGCTGGCCCAAGATTTGTATGCTGATCCTGCGCAATGGAAACTAAGAACTATTACAGCTCCTGAGCTTGTACCGGCGCAGCGTTCCATTATGGATAAGCTGGATCAATTGGTCAGGGACGGCGCTCAATTAATTCTCATCGGTGAAGAACATAATCTGGAAAGAGTGTCACCTCATCCTACGGATGTCTTACAGGCGGCTGTTGCCGCAATGGCTTTATCCAATAAAGCTGTCCGCGCGTTTGAGGGCGGGGTATTTGCACCGGCCTTGCTCACTGATCCGGCGCTGCGTATCCAGTATCTGGAAAAATATTCACCGGGCCGCGCAAGACATCTAAGAAGCATGACACCGGACAATGAATATATCGCAAATAATATGGGCTTTGAGGATGACTTAAGTTATGTATATTCCGGAATGATGTTTGCCTACAATGCTTTGGCTAATTATCAGACGCCCAATGTCAGTGTTCCTGACCACCAAGTGGTGAGTGATATTGACCGGTTGATACGGCATAAAAGTGTTCGGACAGCCTTAGTCAAGGCGTGGCAGGCTGTAAGAGCACGGCACTATAACGGATTCTCTGACGGCGCTAGGCAGTTGTTTGATGTTCTGGATAATTCAGCAAAGGCGCCATCTTATCCGACGTGGTTGATTGCCTCAGTTATAGGCGCACTTTTAGCCGCGGGCGGATTTATTTGGTCTCGGCAAAGAAGAAATGCAAGG
>MHFY01000131.1:6622-6828 GCA_001805375.1 Omnitrophica WOR_2 bacterium GWA2_47_8
CTGATCCGACCTTGACCGTACTTAGGATTGCCTTAGCCGCCGCCGTTGGTTTGGCTCTGATTGCGCTCTTGGTTCGGTTAGCTCGAAAGATTCGTCCTTCGACTTTAAATAATAACGGACTCAGGACTCGCGGAGCCCGTACGCCAGCGGTTCTTTTGACAGCCCTTTCGCCGGATCCGAGCCGACCGTTGGATGATCGCAGCAGA
>MHFY01000132.1:0-17228 GCA_001805375.1 Omnitrophica WOR_2 bacterium GWA2_47_8
TTATAATCGGAAAAGAATCCATCAATCACTTTGTTATAAAACGCCCGAGATGGTTGAACAAAGTGTCACCGCATTTAACCGTCCGTCAAATCGGGGTTAGCTCATTCTGTCCCCGCATCCATGTTGGATCGCGTTTATCAGATAGCGAAAATGTGACCTGTTCATTATTACTGCCATCCGCATCCATCATCCATACCTGCCAATGATCATCGGTCAGATGAGAATAAAGGATTTTCTCAGTTGCATAACCGACTGAGCATATCACTAATAATAATGAAAATGTAAGCAATAAAATTCTCATGTTTATTTAAATACCGTTATATTCCCGATTCTCGTATCAGTAGCTAAATTACTTGAATCCTGTGCGATGACCCGGATCCGATAATTGCCAGGAACACTCACAACCGCGCCGGTATTATCTTTTCCATCCCAAGTCAGTGTATGTTCTCCTGCACCTTGAGATTGATTATTGACCAGTGTGCGGACGAGATTGTCAACCGGGTCCCTGACCGTTACCGTGACATTCGCAGGTTGAGTGATCCGATATTTGATCTCCGTAACTTCCCCTTGGACAGGATAGATTCCATAAGGATTCGATTTCACATAATCAACAACGGCGGCTCTATTTTCCAGCGAGATCAGGTCTAGAGGAAAGCCGCTCGCCCCGACCGCGGCAATAAAGTTAAAATTGTTATGCAAACCAGGATTAGTAATATTGCCGGAACTGTCTCTTCCATCCCAAATTACCGTGTTATTCATCATCACCGGCTTATTTGTAATCAGATCCCGAAGACGGTCCCGCACCTCGAGTTTCCCAACTGATAAAGTTACCAAGGCTGGGGCAGCTAAGACATAAGAGATAGTCGCCACTTCCCCCTTATAAGGGTTAAAATTAGAGGGTGTCGTCGATCCGCTCATCAACTGAACCATTCCTCCAACGATTATGGGATAAGGCACATACCCGCCTCGACGATTGTTTATCGGGTCCAATGCTTCGATCTCCGGGTAATATATTGCGGTAGGAAGAATTTGGCTGTTATCATTTTTTCCGTCCCAAGAATCAATATTCGGGCCTGCCGGCCTAGGCTGATTAATTATTAAAGTTCTGACAAGCTGCCAGGTCGAAAAGTCATAAATCTTGATAGTGACGTTGCTTGGGATTTCTGTTGTATAGTTAATCGCCAATGTTTCTGTATTAAGAGGATTAAAAACAGAAGGCTGCATGAGAACATTATCAATCAAGAAGAAATTATCTCCCGGCGTTCTCTTATATGGATCATAATGAACCAGCGGTAAACTGGAATTATCTAATTTATCAAAAATGGCTGCATCGATCTGCGCTCTATTGGCAGTCCCCCACCAATTATATAATGCGGGAATAACATAACCGCCCGAAGTACTTGAAATTCTTATGTTGAAATTACTATTATTATGTAGAGAATTGTAATTAATAATCCCGCCGAAGCCTCGGATGAGAGACATTTCTATTCCTTCAGTATTGTCCCAAATTTCCGTGTTAGTAATTGACGTAAATATGGGAGTCAATTGATTAAAAATGTATATCCCCCTCTGTTGATTGTGACGAATAATGCAGTTATCAATTGACTGCGGCGAAACATCCCAAATCGTTATCCCATCGGTCGCATACTCAATAATGGCATATTGGACTGTGGAATTGTTACCCAACCTTAAGGTGTTCCAATCTCCTCTAGCAGGCGTGGCACTATTAGAAGTAAGTTTAATCATTTGATTAGCTGTTCCACGCGCAATTAAAGTTGCCAGATAGTTAATTTCTAGTCCAGCTCCGTTTGTAAACCGAATTTCTGTGCCGGGAGAGATTGTAAGTGTTATATTAGGAATCGTCCATATATGCGCGATAGCAATATATGGACTGTAAATCCCCCAGGTCACATTAGTATGAATACCTCCGTATAAATATTGATACCCCATGGGATTACCATTGGGTGCGTCTAAGAAGGGTGTAAAGATAACTGTGGGCGAATTATACCGATCTTCTAGGGCATCGAATATCTTAGCGATGATGAGTCTATAGTCTGTTGTGCCCCACCAGTTATTTTGCGCGTCGATAGTACGCGTGTCTCCCCCCAAAGCCCTCAAATTATAATTCGTATTGTTTAAAATAGAATTATTGTTGATTCTTCCGCCAAAACCGCCAAATCTTTCATACACAATGCCGTCTGTATTGTCGATTATGTTATTATTGATGATCGTGGCATTTCTTCCTGTGATATAAATCCCTTTATTATTCTGTCGGATCAGGCAACTATCAACCACTGGAATTTGTTCAAAATCTCCGATACCAATGCCCACATCGGCATATTCAACAATTGCATGCTGTACATTACTAAATCGGCTTATATTTATCCTATCCCAATCTCCTCTCGCAGGGGTTGATTGATTGGACGTAAACTTCACAGGCTGGTTGGCTGTTCCTTGAACATTAAATGTGGCCTGATGATCAATGTAAAGCCCCGCGTTTGTATTAAATCTTATCTCTACTCCTGCCTGTATAGTGAATGTCGCAAAAATCGATACATCTGCTATAGCAATATACGGGGTGCTTAAAGGAGCCAATGTTGTATTACTATAAATGCCTCCGTATAAATATTCACTCCCCATGGGACTCCCGTTCGGTGCATTTAAAAAGGGCGTAAAGACAACTGTCGCCCCATAGCCTCTATCAAGAAAATCAAGAATCTTGCCCATTATGGCATTGGGATCTGTTGTTCCCCACCAGTTGTTCCGTGTATCTAATGCAAAATTTCGATCCGTAAGAAGTTTTAGATCATAATTTGTATTGCCATAAATTGAATTGTTATTTACTACTGTGCCAACCTGGATTATTGAGAACTCTATCCCGTCAAGATTGTTTGTAATAGTGTTATTTGTGATTTGCCCGCCAACACCCACAGTAAACTGAGTTACATAGATGCCGCGGTTGTTCTCTCTAATAATACAATTATCGATCTGTTGGAAAGGTAGATTACTTACGCTTATGCCATTGTTTGCATATTCAACAATGGCATATTGAATGCCGTTATTCTGGCCTAAATTAATCCCCTGCCAATCCCCTTTTGCTGGACTACTTTGATTCGACGTAAACTTCACCCGCTGGGTCGCAGTGCCAAGAGAATTGAGTGTGCCGTTGACAATGAGAGAATAGTTGCCGTTGAATTTTACTTCGACCCCAGCTTCAATAGTTAGAGTAACCCCTGGATTGACCGTAACATCACCGGTCACAATATAGGGGCTGCCGTTATTGGGAGGATTGGGTAAAAGCGTCCAAGTGGTATTTTGCGTGATTGGGCCGCTGACATTGGTTTGAGCAAAAAGAATATTTACTGCAGGAGAAAAAAGAAGGACCCCTTGGAGCAGACAGCAGATGAATAGTGTTTTGCGCATAAAATTTTTCAGCACAATGAACAAGGGGGGGAATGTTGAAACGTTTCAAGTATACTATGAGGTGAAATGCTTGTCTAGAAAAGTTTTGAACTAAGCCGGCACGGAAAAATAGCTGTTCACACATTCGGCAGCGGCGCGGCCTTCGTTGATGGCCCAGACGACCAGTGATTGGCCGCGGCGCATATCACCGGCGGCAAAAACTTTCGGCACACTGGTCATTCTGTTCTTATCGGTCTTTACATTGCCGCGTTCATCCAGTTCCACGCCTAATTCAGCCAGCATTCCGGTCTTAACCGGGCCTAAAAATCCCAACGCCAGTAAAACCAGGTCCGCGTTGATCACAAATTCTGATCCGGGAACCTCCTTCATGGCGCTGCGGCCGGTGGCCGGGTCCTTAGGGCCGAATTCCAATCGGACGCCGTGGAGCTTTTTCAACACGCCATTTTCCCCGCTAAAACTCTTCGTCATGATCGAATAATCGCGCTTCACACCTTCTTCATGCGAGGTGGATGTTCTTTCAACAAAAGCCCATTGCGGCCACGGATTATCCTTACTGCGCTCTTTAGGAGG
Organism: Omnitrophica WOR_2 bacterium GWA2_47_8; assembly: GCA_001805375.1. Lineage (GTDB taxonomy): Bacteria > Omnitrophota > Gorgyraeia > Zapsychrales > GWA2-47-8 > GWA2-47-8. The sequence continues at coordinate 3,994 of MHFY01000132.1, forward strand.
CTTAGGTAGCAATTCAAAATTAGTCACCGACAGGGCGCCCTGCCGATTGGCCGTGCCGATACAATCCGAACCTGTATCCCCGCCGCCTAACACGACCACATGCTTTCCCTCGGCGCTGATGCGATGTTCTTCAGGGATCGGATGGCCGTTAGTGGCGCGATTCTGCTGCGTCAAGAATTCCATGGCAAAATGAACGCCTTTTAATTCCCGTCCGGGGATAGGAATATCGCGCGGCCATTCCGCCCCGCCGCACAGCACAACCGCATCGAATTTTTCCACCAGCTCTTTGGCGGGCATATCGACACCGATGTTCGTTTTAGTTTTAAATTTCACGCCTTCTTCACGCATGCGCTCTAAACGGCGTTCGATGACCCATTTTTCTAATTTAAAATCCGGGATCCCCAAGGCTAAAAGGCCGCCGATAACTTCGTTTTTTTCAAAGACCGTGACAGAATGCCCGGCCTTGTTCAATTGATCCGCGCAGGACAATCCCGATGGGCCGGAACCCACCACCGCGACTTTTTTCCCGGTGCGATGTTTAGGCGGATGCGCCTTGACAAATCCTTCGCGATACGCTTTCTCAATGATCGAAACTTCTATATTTTTTATCGTAACCGCCGGCTGGTTGATGGCTAAAACGCAGGAATTCTCACACGGAGCAGGGCAAACCCGGCCGGTAAATTCAGGGAAATTATTCGTTTTATGGAGCCGCTCGACGGCTTCTCTCCATTCGTTACGGTAAACCAGATCGTTCCAGTCCGGGATAATGTTGCCGATCGGACAGCCGGATTGACAGAACGGGACCCCGCAGTCCATGCACCGGGCTCCTTGCGCGCGCAATTCTTCCTCGGGCATTTCAAGAGTGAACTCTTTCCAGTGCTTGATGCGCTCAACGACAGGCTGTTTTTTAAAATCTTTCCTGTCAAACTTCATGAAACCTTTAACTTCGCCCATATTCTAAACCTCTTTATCGAAGTCAGAAGTCCGAAGTCCGAAATCTGAAGCCAAATCTTTACCCTTTCTGACTTCCGGCCTCTTGCTTCTGGCTTCTATTATTTACTACAGTCTGTGCTTCCTCCAACACCCGTCTATAATCCATGGGATAAACTTTGATAAACTGCGGCAGGATCTTGTCCCATTTCTCTAACATACTTTTGGCCACCGAGCTTTGTGTGTAACGGCTGTGGTTTTCGATCAATTTCTTAAGCTCAGAGATATCCTCGGGATTTTTGACCGGGAATAATTCCACCATGCCTAAATTGCATCGGTCCTTGAACGTTCCGTCCTTGTCCCAAACATACGCGATGCCGCCGCTCATGCCGGCCGCAAAATTCCGCCCCGTCGGGCCTAAAACGACCGCACGCCCCCCGGTCATGTATTCGCAACCATGGTCTCCCACGCCTTCTACAACCGCGTAAGCCCCGCTGTTCCTGACCGCGAATCTCTCGCCAGCCAAACCTCTAAAATACGCTTCTCCCACGACAGCGCCGTACAAAACCACGTTACCGATGATAATATTTTCTTCCGGCACAAAGGTGGCTTTCTTCGGCGGATAAATGATCATCTTTCCGCCGGATAAACCTTTTCCGACATAATCATTGGCATCGCCTTCCAAGGTCAACGTCACACCGTGGGATAAAAAGGCGCCGAAACTTTGCCCGGCTGAACCCTGAAATTTGATCTGAATAGTATCTTCCGGCAAACCGGCTAAGCCGTACCGCCGCGCGATCTCTGAGCTCAGCATCGTCCCGACGGTGCGGTTGGTATTCTTGATCGGCACGTCCAGCTGCACTTTTTTCTGATGTTCAATGGCGTCTTTACATTTTGCGATCAGTTCGTTATCAAGGGCCCTTTCCAGGCCATGATCCTGTTTCGCCACATGATGGATAGCGACATGCGACGGCACATCGGGCCGATGCAAAATATTGGTCAGATCCAAACCCTTGGCCTTCCAATGGTCGATCACCTCCTGGGTCTCCAGCATGTCCACCCGGCCGACCATGTCTTCAAATTTTCGAAATCCTAATTGCGCCATAACCTCGCGCACTTCTTCGGCAATGAAGGTGAAAAAATTAACCACGTATTCCGGTTTACCGGAAAATTTCTTGCGCAGTTCCGGGTCCTGTGTCGCGATGCCGACGGAGCAGGTATTGAGGTGGCACTTGCGAAGCAAGATACAACCCAAAGACACCAGCGCGGCGGTTGAAAAACCAAACTCATCCGCACCGAGCATGGCGGCAATGGCGACATCTCGTCCGGTCTTTAATTGCCCGTCCGTTTGAACGCGGATACGCCCGCGCAGATCGTTCATGACCAAGAATTGCTGTGTTTCAGAGATACCCAATTCCATCGGAAGCCCCGCGTGCTTGATCGACGTCTGAGGGGAGGCGCCTGTTCCGCCCTCATAACCGCTGATCAACACGTGATCTGATTTTCCTTTCGAAACACCGGCGGCAATGGTCCCCACACCGATCTCAGAGACGAGCTTCACGCTCACATCCGCTTTGGGATTGGAATTCTTGAGATCATGGATCAATTGCGCCAGATCTTCGATCGAATAAATATCATGATGCGGCGGCGGCGAGATCAAGCCCACACCGGGTGTTGTGTGGCGTGTCTTGGCGATCTCTTTCGAGACCTTATGGCCAGGGAGCTGTCCGCCCTCACCGGGCTTAGCGCCTTGCGCCATTTTGATCTGCAATTGGTCCGCATTGACTAAATATTCAATGGTGACGCCAAACCGGCCCGCAGCCACTTGTTTAATGCGGCTTCGACGCCAGTCACCGTTAGGATCCTTCTTAAATCGTTCCGTATCTTCTCCGCCTTCACCGGTATTGGAAAACCCGCCCAAACGGTTCATGGCAATGGCCAGTGTCTCATGCGTCTCTTTGGAAATGGAGCCGTAACTCATCGCGCCCGTCGCGAAACGCTTCACGATCTCCGATGCCGGTTCCACTTCTTCTATCGGAATGACGTTTCCCTTTTTAAATTTCAAAAGCCCGCGGATCGTGGCCAAATTCGTTGTCTGATCGTTGATAAGCTTGGAATAATTTTTGAAGGCCTTGTAATCCCCGCTCCGCACCGAATGCTGCAGCATGGCGATGGTTTGCGGATTAAACTGGTGATGCTCACCTTCCCGTCGCCAATAATAGTCGCCGCCGATATCCAGCATCTCATCATAAACATTATGATCCGGATAGGCTGTGCGGTGGCGTTTAAGCATTTCTTCCGCCACGGTTTCGATGCCGATACCGCCGATACGCGACGGGGTCGCGGTAAAATATTTACCGATCAATTCCTCACCCAGCCCGACGGCCTCAAATATCTGCGCGCCGCAGTAAGACTGGATGGTCGAGATCCCCATTTTAGAAATGACCTTAAAAAGACCCTTGCGCGTGGCTTTCAGATAATTCTTCTCAGCGTGTTTAAAGTCGAGACCTTTCGGATATCTTCCTCTCGCGAGTTGATCTTCAATGGTTTCAAAAACGAGATACGGGTTGATGGCATTAGCCCCATAACCTATCAAGACCGCAAAATGGTGCATCTCTCGCGCCTCGCCGGTCTCAATAACCAGGCTCACCTTGGTCCGGGTTCCCTGACGGATAAGATGATGATGCAGCGCTGAGCAGGCCAATAGGGACGGCATCGGCACATGGTCTTTATTGATCTCACGGTCAGATAAAATAAAGATCGAATAGCCTTCATCGATGGCGCGATCGACTTGTTTGAAAAGTTCTTCCAGGGCCTTTTCTAGGCCAGCCGCGCCGTCGCTTTTCTCAAAGACGGTCGGGAAAGTAATGGCTTTCAAATTTCCCTGATCAAGGTGGCGGATCTTTTCCAGGTCTTCGTTGGTCAGGATCGGCCGTTTTAAACGCAGGCGATGGCAATGCTGAGGCGTCTCATCCAAAAGATTCCCTTCCGCGCCGAGCATGACATCCTCGGCCATAACCACCTCTTCCCGGATAGCATCGACGGGGGGGTTCGTGACCTGCGCAAAAAGCTGTTTAAAGTAATTGAATAATAACTGCGGCCGATAACTTAACACAGCCAAGGGCGTATCGGTCCCCATCGAGCCAATGGCCTCTTCACCGCCGACAGCCATGGGCTCTAAAATGATCTTCAAATCTTCTATTGTATAACCAAAAGCGCGCTGGCGCTCCAGAAGCGTTTTCTGGTTAAGCCCGTGCACCTTTTTTGCTTTAGGCAAACTTTCGAGATCGACCGCGTTCTCTTTAAGCCATTGTCCATACGGCTTTCGTGTCGCGTACGAATGTTTTGATTCCGTGTCATCGATAATGCGGCCTTCTTGCGTGTCGACCAAGAACATCTTACCCGGCTGCAGACGCCCCTTTTTCAGAACATTCTCGACCGGAACATCCAATACACCTGTTTCCGAGGCCATGATGACCATATCATCTTTCAAGACCCAATAGCGTGACGGCCTTAAACCGTTCCTGTCCAGGACCGCTCCCACATACCGCCCGTCGCTGAAAGCGATCGACGCCGGGCCGTCCCATGGTTCCATGAGGCAGGAATGATATTCATAGAAAGCCTTCTTTTCCTCCGGCATGCTTTCATGATTGCTCCATGCTTCCGGGATCATCATCATGACCGCGTGGGGAAGAGAACGTCCCGAAAGGACCAGCATTTCCAAAACATTATCAAAGGTCGCCGAATCGCTGCCGTGAGGAACAACGATAGATAAAACTTTTTTGATATCTTTGCCGAAACCAGGATTGCTGAATTGCTTTTCCCGGGCGTGCATGGCATTGATATTCCCGCGCAAGGTGTTGATCTCACCGTTATGCGCGATCATCCGGTACGGATGCGCTAAGGCCCACGTCGGAAAAGTGTTGGTGCTGTAACGGGAATGGATCATGGATAAGGCCGAAACCATCGTCGGGTCGGCCAAGTCCGGAAAGAACCGGTCTAACTGTTCGGCCATCAATTGCCCTTTATAGACCATTGTCTTTGTGGAGAGACTGCAGAAATAATAAAAATTACGCTGATTTAAGGTCGACTCTTGGACCTTGTTATAAAGCCGCTTGCGGATAATATAAAGTTTACGGTCAAGGTCCTCCGGCTTGGTATTTCTTCCTTTACCGATAAAAAGCTGTTTAAATTCCGGCATGACAGAGCGGGCGACCTTGCCGATCTTGGTAGGGTCGTGGGGGATCTCACGCCAGCCCAAAAATTTCTGGCCTTCTTCATGAATAATATGCTCTGTCCACTGTTCTATCGTATTACGATCGGCGGAACTGGGCGGTAAAAACACGATACCGGCACCGTAATTGCCTAAAATCGGAAGTTCCATGTTGAATTTGGCGCATTCTTTCCGAAGGAATTGATCCGGCATCTGGATCAAAATACCGGCACCGTCGCCGGTTTCCGGATCGCAGCCGCAGGCTCCGCGATGGGTCAAATTTTCCAAAATTTTAACGCCGTTTCGGACAATTTCGTGGGATTTGATGCCCTTGATATTGACAATAAACCCGACACCGCAGCTGTCGTGTTCAAAAGCTGGATCATAAAGTCCCTGTTTTGGGGGTAAACCGCTCATCCTTTAAATCTCCCGTGATCGATCTTAAATTTGCGGATCTTAGCGCGCAGGGTATTCCGGTTAATTCCTAAGATGCGCGCGGCCGTAATTTGGTTGCCGGATGTCTTTTCTAAGGCCTTTTCAATAAGAAACTGTTCCGTTTTGCCGATGGCCAAACGGTAAATTTCGCCTTCCTGGTAATTCGCGAAACATTCTTCTAAATTTTCAACTACAGATTTGGTATTCATTGTATCGATTTTTCTAAAATATGCAATTTAAAAATACGTAAAAACATTTCAAAATACAGTTAAAACTCTTTGTACTTATTAGTGATAGGTAACCGCCAGTCTTTCCCAAAGGCCCGGGTTGTGATCTTAACTCCCGGTGGGGCCTGCCGGCGCTTATACTCACTATAATCCACCATTTTAATGACCCTTTTGATGGTTTCTGTATTCTTATTTTTTTGCCCGATCTGTACAAACGACTTGTGCTCTTCCACATAATCGCTCAAAATTGAGTCTAATTCGTCGTAAGGCGGCAACGAATCCTGGTCAGTTTGGTTTGCTCTCAATTCCGCTGTTGGAGCCCGGGTTAAAATACTTTCCGGAATAACGTTCCTGGCTTTTTTGTTTATAAACCTAGCAATTTCATAGACTTTCGTCTTTGGCACATCTTTGATCACCGCAAAACCGCCTGACATATCCCCATAAAGAGTGCAATAACCGACCGCTATTTCGCTTTTGTTCCCGGTTGTCAAAACCAGCCAGCCGAATTTATTCGAAAAGGCCATCAGGATATTGCCCCGAATCCTGGCCTGCAGGTTCTCTTCCGCCACATTAAAAGCTGTGCCGGAAAATTCCTTTTCTAGGCTCGTCAAATAAGCCTTAAAGACATCTTCTAACGAAATTTCGATCAGGCGGATCCCTAAATTCCTCGCCAATCCCTTGGCATCCGTATGCGTCCCGCTCGAAGTAAAGCGCGATGGCATCGTAACGCCGATGACATTCTCTTTTCCGATCGCCTCAACCGCGATGGCCGCGACCACGGCAGAATCCACCCCGCCGCTTAATCCGATCACAACTTTTTTAAACCCGTTCTTCGTAATGTAATCTCGCGTGCCCAAGACCAAAGCGCGATAGATTTCTTCAGCCGGTTCATAAGTTTTGGCCACTATCCCCTTGATCGGCAATCGGCTGTCCGGGCTTTTTTGCGCCGCGATGACAATTTTTTTATAGCCATTTGTCTTTGGTTTGACCCGTTTAAATTCCTTAGGGATATCCACAACCACAAAATCTTCCTCAAATTGTTTGGCCTGGGCCAGGCATTTCCCCTTCGGATCGACCAGCAAACTTCCTCCGTCGAAGACAAGTTCATCCTGTCCGCCGACGACATTGCAGTAAAGCACATAAACGCCGTACTTTTTTGCCCACTGCTTTAAGATCTTCTCGCGCAGTTTCTCCTTTTGAAAATGATACGGCGAAGATGAAAGGTTGATCAAAATATTAGCCCCCGCCTTGATCTGTTCCAGGCAAGGCCCTTGCGGTTTCCAAATATCTTCACAGATACTTACCCCAAGCAAGGCTTTATTGAATTGAAAAATATTTTTAACCGTTGTCTGGCCGAAGTACCGTTTCTCATCAAAAACACCGTAATTAGGCAATTCCTGCTTATGATAGATCCCCTTGAGCTTTTTATTGTAAATGACCGCCGCCGCGTTAAAAATATTCCCCTGTTTATCCCGGTCAACAAACCCCACCATAACGGTAATGTTTCGGGTGTGCGGGACGATCCTTTTTAAGATCTTTAAATTATCGTCAATAAAGTGCCGTTTTAAGAGCAGGTCTTCCGGCGGATAACCGGTGACGGCCAATTCCGGGAATACCAAGAGGTCTACGCTTAAAGTTTGGGCCTTTTTAATGGCCTGGACTATTTTCGCAAAATTTCCGTCCAGATCCCCGACGGTTGTATTGATCTGTGCTAGGGCTAATCTAAGCATATTATCGTCGTTCGTCTCTCGTGAAGCGTGAATCGTAAACGAACGACGTTTCACGAATGACGCTTCACGTAAAATGCCTAATTTTTAGGCATCTTTTTAAAAAAAATTTTAAATTCTTACTAAAGCCAACTGCTTTTTTCTTGCTTCAATGATCTTTACAAAATTCGCGTAAAAAATGTTACAGCTTTTTTCAAGATCCTTCTTTTTCTTTGGATATTCCTCAACCATTTCCTTGGCCTTTTTCTTTTTCTGTGCATCTTTGCTGTCAAAATAGGCCTTACACCAATCATCAATGATCTTCCCTGTGATCTCGACGTGGAACTGCACGCCATAGGCACACCGCCCCACTTTAAAGGCCTGGTTAGGACAGCCCTCGCCGGAACCTAACAAAACAGCTCCTTTGGGCAGCTCCCACATATCCTCATGCCAATGATACACATCGATCGTCTGCCCTAGATCCTTGAACAGCGGGTCATTATTGGCGCTTTTTTCTAAATTCACCTTGAACCAGCCCACCTCTTTAACTGGGGATTTAACAACTTTTGCGCCTGAAGCTTTGGCGATCAACTGCGAGCCCAAGCAGATCCCAAGCGTGGGGACCTCTTCTTTGATCGCGCGACTTAAAAAATCCGTTTCTGCTTTTAAAAAAGGGGATTTATTTTCTTCATACACGTTCATCGGGCCGCCCAGAGAAATAATGGCCTCAATGTCGATAAAATTCTTAGGCAACGGCTCGCCCTTATGAAGATCGATCGTGCGAAGCTTATAACCCTTGCCGAGGAGATAATCCTCGATCGTGCCGGGGCCTTCGATCGCAATATGCTTGATAATAAGGATCATAAAATTTTAAGATGAAAAAGCGGTTAGCGGAATATTCCACTAACCGCTCTCTCAATTTGTCTATCGTATCGTTTAGACAGTCGCTAACATTTTAGCGTAGGATGGTAAAGGCCATTTGTTCGACGGAACAAGGGCTTCCAGCGCATCTACATGCTCACGCAATTTAAGCATGGCAGCTAACGTCTTTTGCGCGTCATGTTTTTCAATAGCTGTTTCTAATTGTGAGGTGACGGACAAAGCGGCTTCTGTCTCTTGACAGATCTCTTTAAGGAGCTTTTTAGAACCTGCTGTTTTGTTGGATTTATCAACGGCCGCAACAGATTTGATAGTTTGGGCGAGCTCGTTTTGATAATCAAACACAGCGGGGATGATTTGCGTTTTGGCAATGGTTAAGGCGCAATTGCCTTCCAATTGAACGATCGTCTCATAGGTGTGGACATAGACGCCATACCGGGACATGAGCTCTTTCTTGCTTAAAACACCGTGTTTTTCAAAGAGCTTGATCGTTTTTTCTTCCTTTAAAACTTCCAACGCCTCCGGCGTAGCTTTGAGGTTGGGAAGTCCTCGTTTTTTAGCTTCGGCATGCCATTCGGCGGTGTAATTGTCACCGTTAAATACCACGCGCTTGTGCTTTTTAACGATGTCCTGCAGAAGTCTTTGTAAGGCTTCGTTAAAATTCTTTTTGCCTTTTGTTTCGGATTCTAATTTGGTGCACATTTCATCGAGAGCATCGGCGAGGATCGTGTTTAAGACGATATTCGGGCCTGCCAAGCTCATGTTGGAACCAACGGCGCGGAATTCAAACTTTGCGCCGGTAAAAGCAAAAGGAGATGTTCTGTTACGGTCGGTTGCGTCTCGGGGAAGTTTCGGTAAAGAATCAACCCCGATTTCCATGATACCGCCGGATTTTGAATTCTTGGCGTTGCCTTTTTCGATCTGCTCGATGATATCGGTCAATTGATCGCCTAAAAAGATCGAGATGATCGCCGGAGGGGCTTCATTGGCGCCCAAACGGTGATCGTTGCCGGCTGAGGCAACGGAGGCTCTCAAAAGGCCGGCATAGGTATCCACGGCTTTCATGACCGCGCAGAGCATGGTCAAGAATTTCGCATTCTCATGCGGGCTTTTTCCGGGATAGAACCAATTCTTTCCATCCGGACCAACGACAGCCCAGTTATTGTGCTTTCCGGAACCATTGATGCCGGCAAATGGTTTTTCATGCAACAAACAAACCAAGCCGTGTTTTTCAGCGGTTTGGCGCATCGTCTCCATGGTGATCATATTGTGATCGACGGCGATATTCAGCTCTTCAAACACCGGGGCAACTTCATATTGCGCCGGGCTGACCTCATTATGACGGGTCTTATCCGGGACCCCCAATTTCCAGAGTGAACGGTCAAGGTCTTCCATAAAAGCGATGATGCGGCTTTTAATGGCGCCGAAATAATGATCTTCCATCTGCTGATGTTTGGCTGGTTTTCGACCGAAAAGCGTGCGGCCGGTCTGGATCAGATCTTCTCTTTGATTGAAATATTTACGGTCGATAAGGAAATATTCCTGTTCCCCGCCCAATGTGGCATAGGCCCTTTTGCCTTTGGTGTCAATTCCGAACAAATTCGCCAAACGGCAGATCTGTTTCGAAACCGCGGCCATGGAACGAAGCAGAGGTGTTTTCTTATCCAACGCTTCGCCGTGGTAGCCCATGAAAACCGTCGGAATGCATAATGTGGCGCCTTCCGGGCCTTCCTTAATAAAAGCAGGGCTGGTAGGGTCCCAGGCTGTATAACCGCGGGCTTCAAATGTGGCTCTTAAACCGCCGGAAGGGAAACTTGAGGCATCCGGTTCACCTTGAGTTAATTCTTTTCCTGAAAAATGCAGAACCGCGCCGCCTTCACCGTCAGGGCTGATGAACGAATCATGCTTTTCAGCTGTGGTGCCGGTCAAAGGCTGGAACCAATGGGTAAAATGTGTTGCCCCTTTTTCGACGGCCCAGGTTTTCATGGCTTCGGCAACTTCATCGGCGATCTCAGGGTCTAACCGGCCGGCTTCCTTGATCGTTGTGCTTATAGATTTGTAGGCCTTTTCCGACAAATAATTACGCATGACCTTTAAACTGAAAACATTTTCACCGTATAGATCTAAAATTGATTGCGCGCCTTTCACTTTTGCAAGCCCTCCATTTCCGCCTTGAGCCTTTTCTGTCTCTTGCTCAGTTTCTCGAAATTCTGATAGTCTGGCCATATTTCCTTCTCCTTCATATAATTTATTTTGGGTTTAAACTGGTTATATCTCAATGGGTTAAAATGTGTATTCTAACAACCTTTGCTGGAAGCGTCAACGAAATAATCTTTTAACTAATCTACTTAAAAGATGGTTTGGCGCCTGAAGGCCCAAACCAATGGACCCTCCTTTTTCAGGATTTTTATACCTAAAAATCCCAAAAAAGGAGGAATTCCGTCTATTTTTCCAACTTTAATCCTCTCAATGGTAATCCTTCGCTCGCTCTATGCTTCCGCCACAGGCGGATCCGCCTCGGCGGACGCTCAGGATGGTTCAACGCTTCGCGTTGAACCATTACCCGATCGCTTCAGGACCCTCATCGCCCGTGCGGATCCGGATACAGCGCGGCAGATCAATGACGAAGATCTTTCCGTCTCCGATCTTTCCGGTTCGCGCGCCTTTAATAACGGCATTGATCGTCGGCTGCACAAAATTGTCATTAACGGCAATTTCAAGGCGTATTTTTCTTAAAAGGTTGCCGCTTTCTTTTGATCCGCGGTAAAATTCATCAACACCCTTTTGGCGGCCATGACCTAAGACCTCACTTACGGTGATGAGATTAACATCCGCGGTATATAATGCCTTTTTAACTTCTTCCAACCGATGCGGTTGAATAATTGCTATAATTAATTTCATTGTTTCCTCCTAAAAGGTTATTCCAAAATGGTATAAGCCCGTTCATGGTGCTGTGAAAGATCCAGGCCGACAACTTCATCTTCCTGACTCACTCTGATGCCCATAACCAGATCAATCACCTTAAATATAACAAAACTGAGAACAAAAGAGTAAACAGCGCTGATAAGGACGGCTTTTAATTGAATTATGAACAGAGCTGGATTGCCGAAAAATAAACCGTCTGCTCCGGCTGAATTGACAGCCTTAGAAGCAAATAGCCCGGTCATTATAGCGCCCCAAGCCCCTCCGATGCCGTGAACCCCAAAAGCATCGAGCGAATCATCATAACCAAATTTTGGTTTCAAAAAGCTGACCCCAAGATAGCACACAACGCTGACGCTTGCTCCGATAATAATAGCCGGAATAACGCTCACAAAGCCCGAGGCTGGCGTGATCGCAACCAAACCTGCCACGGCTCCCGTGATCGTACCGAACATGGTCGGCTTGCCGCTAAACCACCACTCTACGAGCGCCCAGCTTAAACCAGCCGCTGCAGCTGCGGTATTTGTGACAACAAACGCACTTGTCGCTAAACCATTAGCCGCTAACGCGCTCCCCGCATTAAAACCAAACCATCCGAACCACAATAAAGCCCCGCCTAAAACAGTGAAGGGAAGATTGTGCAATGGCGTCGGTTTATTATCATAGCCCGTCCGTTTTCCTAAGACTATCGCTGCTGCCAAAGCGGCAACCCCGGCGTTAATATGAACGACCGTACCGCCTGCAAAATCCAAGGCTCCCATATTGCGGATAAATCCGCCAACAGCCCACACCATATGACACAGAGGATCATAAACTAAGGTTGCCCATAATATAGTGAAGATGATAAAGGCTGAAAATTTCATTCTTTCCACAAAAGCCCCGATGATCAATGCTGGCGTGATAATCGCGAACATCGCCTGAAAGATCATAAAAGCTTGATGCGGGATCGTTGCGGCATAATCGGCGTTGGGCTCTGCACCGACACCAGCGAGTCCGGCCCATTCAAGACCCCCGATAAAAGAATTGCCCTTTCCAAAGGCAAGGCTATAGCCGAATAACACCCACTGTATGCTCAAAATGCAAAGAATGATCATACATTGCATTAGAACACCTAGAATATTCTTACGCCTAACCATCCCTCCGTAGAAAAACGCCAGTCCCGGAGTCATCAGCATAACCAGTGCTGATGAAGCCAGCACCCACGCTGTATCGCCTGAGTTAATTGCATCCATGATACTTGTCTCCTTTCTTTGCCCACGCGGCAAGGCCCTTGCCTTACGCTCACGCGAGCGGTTCTCTGTTAACTATGCATTAATCCATAAACGCTGAAAAAAATCTCTAAAACAAAAGCAGCGATCAAGAATCCAGCGCACAATGTTCTTAATTGCTTTGAAAAAACAGCCCAAGAGTCTTGTGTTTCCATATGCTTTTTCCTTTCATCCCGATCGAACGTCGGGCCGGATAAAACCTCAGGGCCATAAAAAAAGGCCCCTACCCCTTTTTAGGGATATGGACCTCAGTGTCCTTTTTTTATTCTTGCGGCTGCGCAAAAATAAAAAATCCCGCCGTGTTTTAAAAACATGCGGGACTTCTTCGTCCTTTACAATTTACCTCTAAACCGTCATTGGCTTAAAGATGATGAGAGTATATAATCCACCCCCTACTTTGTCAAGGAAAATTTTTGTCTGGCGCATTGTACGCCTTTCAGGGCAGAAACCAATTGGTTTCTGCCCTGGTTTAATAACAATTTATTACGGTAAAGCTGGCGCTGGAGGAACTCTTACTGGACCACACTGATTTGCAACACCTGTATTTTCATTGGTGACTTTATATTTAGGCCAACATGCTTTTGATCCTAATCTATACGGTTTTAAGGTATCAATAGCCTGTATCGATCCCCAACCCGTGCTAATGACTAAATCT